>LRTP01000391.1 GCA_001550305.1 Streptomyces diastatochromogenes | reverse complement strand
GCTCGGCAACGCCTGCGACGGGTGGGCGGGATGCGACGGGTCCGGCGCCTCTTGAGGAGTGGTCCGTACGGCGGTCAGGACCCGTTCGCGCAGGGCGGCCGGGGCGGGTGCCGTGGTGGACCAGGCGAGCCGCACCGCGTCCTCGCCCAGCTCCCGCACCTCGGCCGCGCACCGGGGGCAGCCCTGCAGATGACGCTCGAAGCGACGGCGTTCGTCGGGTTCGAGCGCGTCGAGGGCGTAGGGGGCGGCGAGCGAGTGCAGATCGCGGCGCAGCAGACGGTCGAGGACGCTCATACGACGCCTCCCTGGGGGTGCGGGGCGCGGCTGGGCAGTTCCAGGGCGCGGATACGGGGGTGTCGGGAGCCGGGGGGAAGGCGCCGCGGGTGTGGAGCACGACCCTGGCGGGTGAACTCGGGGTCCGGCGCGGCGGGCCGGCAGATGAACTCTTGATCCGGCACGGCGGACTGACGGGCGAACTCTTGATCCGGCACGGCGGACTGATGGGCGAACTCTTGATCCGGCACGGCAGGTTGACGGACGAACTCTTGATCCCGCAAGGCAGGTTGACGGACCGGCACGCCGACCCCGTGGCGCGGTGTCCGACGCGCGCTCATGCCGCACCTCCCAGGCAGTGGCGCAACCGTGTCAGTCCGTCGCGCATACGTGTCTTGACCGTGCCGAGCGGCAGGGAGAGGCGCTCGGCGACTTCGCGATAGGTGTAGCCGTCGTAGTAGGCGAGGGTGACGGACTGCCGTTGCAGAGTGGTCAGCCGCTCCAGGCAGCGGCGCACCCACTCGCGTTCGAGCCCGGCCTCCACCTCCTCGGCGACCTGGTCGAAGGCGGGATGATGGGCGCGCTGCCCCTCGCGCTGCTCGCGTTCGGTGGCCGCGCGGGCGCTGCGGACCCGGTCGACGGCCCGGCGGTGCGCGAGGGTGAGGATCCAGGACAGGGCGCTGCCCCGGCCGGGGTCGAACCGCGCGGCGGAACGCCAGAGTTCGAGCAACACCTCCTGAGCCACCTCCTCCGACTGCGCCACGTCCCGCACCACACGGCGTACGAGCCCGAACACGGGCCCGGACACCTGCCCGTACAGCTCCTCGAATGCCTTCTGGTCGCCTCCGGCCACGAGCACCAGGAGTTCGTCCGCCTCCACTCGTTCCCCCCTCTCCGGCCGCGCGCGGCCTGTCCCTGCACCTACATGTTCGCAGCGCGAGCGCCTCCGGATGGGTTACGGATCACGGCGGTCAAAACGCGGGTCGGTTGCCAAAGAGTGATGAGGGGTCTCTGAGAGCGCCGTGAAAGAAACCGGCCCGTCGATGAAACGAGCCGCGAAACCCGCCGTAAGAACGTTTGGGATTCGACCAATCCACCCCGGCGACCGCTCCGAATGGCGTGCGTCAGGCAATTGGGATCTGAGGACGGACGGCATGACACCTATCTCCAGGAGTGGCTTGGGACGCAGGAGTCTCGCGACCCTCGTCTGCGGTGCGCTGGCTGCCGGGGGGCTCGTAGCCGCCGGCGTAGCCGCGCTGGACCCCGGGGCGGCCTCCGCCTCCAGTCACCGGGAGGCCCCGCTCATCTCGGGCACTCCCCAGTACGACAACACCGACCTGTACGCCTTCGTCAGCCCGGACAAGCCGGACACGACGACGGTCATCGCGAACTTCATACCCTTCGAGGAGCCGGCCGGCGGGCCGAACTTCTACACGTTCGCCGACGACGCCCAGTACGACATCCACATCGACAACAACGGTGACGCGCAGAGCGAGCTGGTGTACCGGTACACCTTCAAGACGCACCGCAAGAACGGCGACACGTTCCTCTACAACACGGGCCCGGTCAAAAGCCTCGACGACCCGAACCTGAACATCACGCAGACCTACGACATCGACCTGCTGCGGCTGCACAACCAGAAGCTGGTCTCCAAGACGAAGGTCGCGGACGACATCCCGGTCGCGCCGTCGAACGTCGGCAAGGCCTCGATGCCCGACTACACGAAGCTGCGCAACCAGGCCGTGTACAAGCTCGCGGGCGACTCGACGACCTTCGCGGGCCAGGCGGACGACCCCTTCTTCGCCGATCTGCGGGTCTTCGACCTGCTGTACGGCGGCAACCTGTCCGAGGTCGGGCGGGACACGCTCAAGGGCTACAACGTCAACACGCTGGCCCTGCAGGTGCCCAACTACATGATCCAGGAGTCGTCGAAGCAGCCGATCGTCGGCATCTGGTCCACCGTCCAGCGCAGGGACGCCCGCGGCTACTACTCGCAGGTCTCGCGCCTGGGCAGCCCGCTGGTCAACGAGGTCGTCAACCCGCAGAAGGACAAGGACAAGTTCAACGCGTCCTCACCCTGGGACGACGCGCAGTTCCTGAAGAACGTGACCAACCCGGAGCTGCCCAAGCTCATCGAGGCGATCTACAAGATCAAGGCGCCCGCCGAGCCGCGCAACGACCTGGTCGACGTGTTCCTGAAGGGCGTGAAGGGCCTCAACCAGCCGCCGAACGTGCGTCCGGCGGAGGAGCTTCGGCTCAACACCTCGATCAAGCCCAGCATGCACCCCAAGCGGCTCGGTGTGCTCGACGGCGACAACGCGGGCTTCCCGAACGGGCGTCGGCTCGCCGACGACGTGATCGATGCCTCGCTGCGGGTCGTCGAGGGCGAGCTCCTCGGCCAGAAGACCGGTCTGTCGGACTCGGTCGACAAGAACGACAAGAACTTCGAGAAGTCGTTCCCCTACGTGGCCGAGCCCACCTCGGGTTCGCGCGGACCGCTGGCGAAGGGCACCGGAAGCAACGTCAAGAACCAGCTGGGTGACGCCCTGCAGACGGGCTCCGGCAGCACGAACATCATGCTGATCGCGGGCTCCGCGGCGGCGGGCGTGGCCGGGGTCCTGCTGATCGGCGCCGGCGTCATGTGGTGGCGCCGCCGCATGTACAACCGGGCCTACTGACCGGCCCTGGCGACCCGACCGGGCCCGTTGACCGGGCCCGGTCCACCGACTGGCGCGGCCCGCACCCCGCCACCCCCCACACAGCGGGCCGCGCCGCCCCACCCCCACGACGACCGTTCACCCCAAGGACTTTGAGGAGAGGGCATGTCCCCGCGTACGAACGAGAGCGCGCCGGAGGGCGAGCCCGACGAGGTGACGACGGCCGGCCCACAGCCTCCGCACGACGCTTCCGAGCCCGAGCCCGAGCCCGAAGCCGAGCTGCCGGTGGCCGAGGATCACTTGCTCGAAGCCGAACCCGAGGCCGAAGCCGAAGCCGACCCGCTCGTGCTCGAAGACCACGTGCCCGCGGTGGAGGAACAGCCGCCCGTGGCCGACGAACGCGTCGCCGCCGTCCGGCGGGTGTCCGCCTCGACCCGTCGCTGGCGGGCGGCCCAACTCGGGCTCTGCGCCGCCTCGTTGGCCCTCGCTCTCACCGCCGGGGCCGTGATCGTCGGGGCCCTGCGGGACGGCTCGGGGACCGCGGTCGCCGCCACGACCGGCGCCGTGTCACCGGAGTTGCTGGCCGGCGGGGACCTCGACGCCAGCATCACCTCGCTGCAGGCCCATCTCCGCACCCAGCCCAAGGACTTCGACAGCTGGGCCACCCTCGGACTCGCGTACGTCGAACAGGCCCGCACCAAGGGCGACCCCTCCCGCTACCCCCAGGCGCAGCAGGCACTGGACCGCTCCCTGAAGCTGCGTCCCGACAACGAGTCGGCGCTCGCCGGCAGCGCCGCCCTCGCCGCGGCGCGGCACGACTTCACCGGCGCCCTGACCTACGCGGACAAGGTGCTGAAGGAGAACCCGTACAGCGAGCGCGCCCTCTCCTCCCGTATCGACGCGCTCGTCGAACTCGGCCGCTACGCCGACGCCTCGAAGGCCGCCGACCTGGCCGACTCGCGCCGACCGGGCGTCCCCGTCTTCACCCGGTACGCCTACGTCCACGAGCTGCGCGGCGATGTGAAGACCGCCCGCCGCGTCCTTCAGCAGGCGCTCGACACGGCGACGAGCCGGGGCGACGTCTCCTACGTGGCGGCGGCGCTCGGCCAACTCGCCTGGAACCAGAGCGACTACGACGCCGCGCTGAAGTACTACGCCCGAGCCCTGGCCGCCGACGACAGCTACCTCCCCGCCCTCGAGGGCCGCGCCCGCACCCAGGCCGCGAAGGGCGACCAGGCGGCGGCGATCAAGGGCATGGAACAGGTCGTGGAACGCTATCCGCTCCCCCAACCGCTCGTCGAACTGGGTGAGTTGTACGAGGCGCGGGGCCGGGCCGGCGACGCGCAGAAGGCCCGCGACCAGTACGCCCTGGTGACCGCCTGGGTCTCGCTGGCCCACTCCTACGGTGTCAACGCCGACCTGGACACCGCCCTCGCCGCCGCCGACCACGGCAACCGGGGGGACGCGCTCAAGGCGGCCCGCGCCGAGTGGGCCCGCCGCCACACCGTGCACACGGCGGACGCGCTCGCCTGGGCGCTGCACGTCAACGGCCGCGACAAGGAAGCTCTGCCGTACGCCCGCCAGGCCACGGCCACCGGCTACCGCAACGCGTCCTTCCTCTACCACCGCGGCATGATCGAGCGCGCCACCGGTCACGAGAAGGAGGCCCGCGCCTCGCTGAAGTCGGCCCTCGACCTGAACGCGGGCTTCTCACCCCTGGGTGCCCGAGCGGCTCGCAAGGCTCTGGGGGAGGGCGAGTGAGGCCCCCTCGAACGCGCGGCCCGCGGGCGAAGTCCCCGCGGGGGAGGTCGCGTCGGCTGTTCGCCTCCTGCGCGGCCGTCCTCACCGCTGCCTGCGCCCTCGTCCTCGTCCCCACCGGGGCCGCGAGCGCGCATCCGCTGGGCAACTTCACCGTCAACCGGTACGACGGACTCGTCGCCGCCCCCGGGCAGCTGCGCGTCGACCACGTCGAGGACCTCGCCGAGATCCCGGCCACCCAGGCCAAGCCCGACCTCGAGAAGCTCGGTATGACGGACTGGGCGCGGCAGCGCTGCGAGACGGCCGCGAACGGCAGCAAGGTCACCGTCGACGGACATCCCGCCGCGCTCTCCGTCGCCACGAGCCGGGCGAAGCTGCGCCCCGGACAGGCCGGGCTCAACACCCTGCGTGTGGAGTGCCGGTTGACGGCGGCGCTGCCCGAGCAGGACACGGTCTCACTCGGCTTCCACAGCGCCGGTGCCGACCGGGGACCCGGCTGGCGCGAGATCACCGCGCGCGGCGACCGGATGACGCTCACCGCCTCGGACGTGCCGACCAAGTCGGTCTCGCACGAACTGACCATTTACCCCAAGGCACTGCTCTCCTCCCCCGCCGACACCGCGACCGCGTCCCTGCGGATTCGCCCCGGCGGCCCCGCGCTCGTCGAGGAGCGGTCGCAGGCCCCCGGCGCCTCCGTACTGCCCCGGGGCGCCGACCGCTGGACCGAGGCGCTGAACAACCTGGTGGCCCGCCATCACCTCACCGTCGGCTTCGCCGCGCTGGCCCTGCTCATCTCCGTGTTCCTGGGCGCGATGCACGCGCTCGCGCCCGGTCACGGCAAGACCCTGATGGCCGCGACGGCCGCGGCGCGCGGCGGCAAGGCGGGGCTGCGGGACGTCATGCCGCTGGCCGCCTCCGTCACGGTCACCCACACCCTGGGCGTGGTCGCCCTCGGCCTGCTGGTGACGGCCGGTTCGGCCGCGGCGCCCTCCGTGATCGCGTGGCTCGGCATCGCCAGCGGCGTCCTGGTGACCTTCGCGGGTGCCACGCTCGTACGCCGGGCCTGGCGCAACCGGCCGCGGCGACCCGGACTTGAGCACGCCCACGACCACTCCCACGGACACGCGCACCACCACGCCCATGACCACCACGCGCACAGCCACGCCGACGAGCACGAGCACGAGCGCGGCCACGAGCACGCGGAAGAGCGCGAACGCCCCCTGGTCCTCGCCCACGCCCACGCTTCCGCCGCGACAGCAGCGGCGGCAGCGACGGACAGCAAGCCGCACACACACGGGCACGAGCGCGGACATCCCCACGACCACGACCATGCCCATGACCACGCCCGTGATCACCACCACGACCACGCGCACCCTCACCCCCACTCGCACGAACCCGCCGTCTCCCCCACCCTCGAACACACCCATGGCGGCTTCACCCACACCCATGAGGTGGCCCCCACCCTCCGCGGGACGATCCTGCTCGGATTCGCCGGCGGACTCGTGCCCAGCCCCTCCGCCGTGGTCGTCCTGGTGGGCGCGGCGGCGCTGGGACAGGCGTGGTTCGGCCTACTTCTCGTCCTGGCGTACGGCGTCGGTCTCGCCCTGACGCTCACGGCGGCCGGGTTCGCCGTCGTCAAGCTGGGCGACGGGATGAACCGTGCGCTGGCGAAGCGTCCCCGGTGGGCCGGTGGACCGACCGCGGCCCTGATCCGCAGGACCGCCCCCCTGGGCTCGGCGTTGATCGTCGTCGCTCTTGGGGCTGGATTGGTGTTCAAGGGGGCGGCATCCGCACTCGGCTGAGCTACTTTTGGGGAGAAATCGCGCGAAGAGACATCACGCGGATGCGCAACGGATACGAATGGGGGGACACCCGTGTCCGAAGAGCCGGGCAGTGAACGTGTGATCGCGGGCCGCTATCGTCTCCTCTCCCCCTTGGGCGAGGGCGGTATGGGGACCGTGTGGCGCGCCCGTGACGAGGTGCTGCACCGCGAGGTCGCCGTCAAGGAGGTCCGTGCGCCCGCCGGGATCCCGGCGCACGACGTGGAGCGGATGTACGCCCGACTGGAACGCGAGGCGTGGGCCGCGGCCCGGGTCGCGAACCGCAATGTGGTGACGGTGTACGACGTGGCGACGCAGGACGGCCGCCCCTGGATCGTCATGGAACTCGTCCGTGGCATCGCCCTGTCCGACCTGCTGGACTCCGAGGGCCCGCAGTCGCCGCAGCGCGCCGCCGACATCGGCGCCGAGGTGCTCTCCGCCCTGCGGGCCGCGCACGAGGCGGGGGTGCTGCACCGCGATGTGAAGCCGGCCAACGTGCTGCTGTCGAACGAGGGCCGGGTCGTGCTCACGGACTTCGGTATCGCCACGGTCGAGGGCAGTTCGGCGCTGACGATGACGGGCGAGGTCATCGGTTCGCCCGAGTTCCTCGCCCCCGAGCGGGCGCTCGGTCGTACGCCCGGGCCCGAGTCCGACCTGTGGTCGCTCGGCGTCCTGTTGTACGCGACGGTCGAGGGCAACTCGCCCTTCCGTCACAACACCCCGCTGAGCACCCTGCGGGCCATCGTCGACGAGCCGCTGCCCCCGCCGCGCCGCGCGGGGCCGCTCGCGCCCGTGATCGAGGGTCTGCTGAGGAAGGACCCGGCGGAGCGGCTGAGCGCCGCGCAGGCGGAGAGCGATCTGCGGCGCGTCGCCGCGGGCGGCTTCCCGGCCGCGGGACCGCCGTCGCCGACGGCCCAGTCGCCGACGATCTCCTCGTTCTCCCAGCCCGCGCAGCAGCCTCCGGGATTCGGACCTCCCACGCAGCAGTCCCGGACCTCTCCGCAGGGACCGCAGCCGGGTTACACGCCGTATCCGCCGTACACCGACACCCCCACCTCCACGGAGCCCGTACGCAACCGGCGCGCGGCCGCCGCCGTGATCGCGGGCGTGATCGTGCTCGCGCTCGCGCTGGGCGGGCTGACGTACGCCTTGATGAACCGTGACAACGGCGGCGGGAGCAGCAACGACAGCAGCAGCGGGAGCGGCACCAAGAGCGGTTCCAGCGGCGGGAGTTCGCCGTCCGCGAGCAGCAGCAGGGGCAACACGGCCGCGCCGGGCGGTTCCACTGCCTCGGCCAGTCCGTCGAGCAGCGCTTCTGCGAGCTCGCCGTCGGCCCAGTCCGTGCAGGTGACGGTCGCGGGTGCGCACACCGACTATTCCGGTTCCTGCCCGCCGTCCCAGGCCCAGGCGCCGACCTTCACGGCGACCTTCACGGTGGGCCGTGTACCGGTGGACGTCGAGTACCGCTGGGTGTTGAAGACGGGCGAGGTGTCCGACCCGGGCTGGAAGACCCTGTCGTTCTCGTCGGACGGTGGCAGGACCAAACAGAAGTCGATCTTCTTGACGACGTACAACGCGAGCGGGATCTTCCAGAACGAGATCAGTGTGGAGGTGCGCAGTCCCGTCCGGACGACGTCCAACTCGGTGCCGTTCTCGGTGACGTGTGTGACGGAGACCCCGTCGGGCGAGGCCTCCGCTTCCACGTCTCCGTGAGGGGCGGTCAGGCGGCCGAGGTGAAGACCGGCAGATAGCCGCCGGAGTGGCCGGCCGCGGTGGGGTGGTAGGACTCGGTGATGTTGAGCAGGTTCAGGCTGTGCAGCCAGGCGCTGCCCGAGCAGAGCTCGTGACCGGTGAAGGTGCTCCTGACGTCGCCGAAGGTGAAGCCGTGGTCGGCGGCGCGCTTGGCGATGGCGCTGTCCAGGTAGTCGGCGGCGCCGTTGATCGCGGCGCGCTTGGTGTCGGAGAGGCCGAGGCAGGTCGCGCCCAGTTTGTAGAACCGGGGGTAGCCGAGGACGACCACGTGGGCGGCGGGCGCCTTCGAGCTGATCGCGGAGTAGACGGAGTCGAGTTGGCCGGGGAGCGTGGAGTCGACGTAGGCCTTGGCGGTGGCGATGCGGGACAGGCAGCCGCTGTCGGACTGGAGCACACACGTCGTCATGACGTCCGCGAAGCCCGCGTCGTTGCCGCCGATGCTGAGGGAGACGAGGCCCGTCGAGGAACTGAGCGGGCCCAGCTGGTTCGCCAGGACATCACCCGTACGGGCGCCCGAGCAGGCCGTGAAGTCGAACGACGAGGGTGAATGGGCGGCGGCCCAGAGGTAGGGGTACGCCTTCGTGCTGCGCAAACAGTCGCCGCTGGAGCTGATGTAGCTTCCCGCGCCGACACCGGACGAGTAGGAGTCGCCGAGGGCCACATAGCCGGTGGCCGCGACGGTTCCGGACGCCTGCGCCGTCGCGGCCCCGGTGAGGGCGACGCCGACGGCGAGGAGGAGTGAGGTCACGTATGCCGTAATTCGGGAACGTCTCATGGAACCTCCCTTTAGCAGGATCTCTGCCACAACTGTCGTAGCAGCTACGCGTGTTGACAGGAAGTGTCCATGCCAAGACTTTTCGGACCCCGCGGCGCCTCACCGCATTGTGATGACAGACCGTCAACTCCTTTGAACGCGCGCATGGATGGCCGCTCCGCAGCCATACGGGTCACGCCGAAGATCGCCCCGCGGCGCCTCAACCCGCCCGCCCCACACCGCGGTTCCCCGGAGGCGGCCGGCACCTCCGGGGAACACGTGGTGAACACTCGCGCCGCATGTTTGAAGTCGCCCAAGAAGGCACCATGAGCGCCTACCGCATCTTGACGGCCCCCAGCCCGCTGCGCGACATTGAAGCCCGGCATCCGGCGCTTCAGGGGGCAAAGTCGCCCATGCAGACCATAGGCATCAAGTCACCTTCATCAGACAGCGACAAGCGGCCGGGACAGGATCCGGGGAGGGACCTGGTCCCGCTGCTCGCGGGCATGGCGGTGGCCGTCGCGGGGGTCGGCGCGATACTCGCGCTCGCCGACGTGGACTCTTCCCTGCGCGGCCCGTTCACGCTCTTCTTCCTGCTCGCCGCACCAGGAGCCGCCATCGGGGCCGCGCTGCGCGGGCTGGATCCGTTCGCCCGCACGGTGGTGTCCGTCGCGGGAGCGATCGCCGTCGACCTCCTTGTCGCCCAGGGCATGCTGGCGGTGCACCGGTGGTCGGTCCATGGCGGGATCGTGGCCGTGACGGCGATCAGCTCTCTCGTTCTCTTCCTGGTGATGGGAAGACGAGTGCGCAAGCGGATGGGGAAAATCCGTTCGAGTCGTTAGGTAACGGCCAAACCAACAAAAACGTGAGGCGTCGTTCCAGGCCTTGCCATATGGGCGCAATCGTCAATACCGTCATACATCTCACCCGCATCGGACCATCACGCACATGCGATCTAGGGGAGGGCTCAAGATCGCGAAGAGGGTCCGGCGCGGGGCGCGGTAGGGGGGTGCCGTGCTCGGTGACCACACTTGTGCCGAGTCGTGCCGCGCGACCGGTTTCCGCATCCGGAATTCCGTCCTCGGGCTTCCGTCTTCGGACTTCCGCCTTCGGAATCGGCCAGCTTTGCCAGCTCACCCGGCATGCACGGAGATCCATTTCGTCATGCCGTAAGTGAGAACCCCCCTTTCGAACCGGACTAAAAGCCGGACCGCCCAGGGGCGGGCGGTCCACCGGACGAGAGGGACCAGACTCATGAGCTCAGTCCTGCGCCCAGCCGTATCGGGCGAAGATCCGTTAATGGCCGGCAAGTACCGGCCGATCTCCTCTCACCTGGCCATCGCGCCACCGGTGAGTGTCGTGATTCCCGCCATGAATGAGGCGGAGAATCTGCCGTACGTCTTCAAGACCCTTCCCGCCTGGATACACGAAGTGGTTCTTGTCGACGGCAATTCCACCGACAACACCGTCGAGGTGGCCCGTGAACTGTGGCCCGACGTCAAGGTCGTCGAGCAGCAGGGAAAGGGCAAGGGCGACGCCCTGATCACCGGATTCGAGGCGTGCACCGGCGACATCATCGTGATGGTCGACGCGGACGGCTCGGCCGACGGCCACGAGATCGTGTCGTATGTGTCCGCGCTGGTGTCCGGGGCGGACTTCGCCAAGGGGTCGCGGTTCGCCAACGGCGGCGGCACCTCCGACATGACACCGATCCGCAAGCTGGGCAACCGAGTGCTGTGCGCGGCCGTCAACGCCAAGTTCGGCGCCCGCTACACCGATCTCTGCTACGGCTACAACGCGTTCTGGCGGCACTGCCTGGACCAGATCGAACTCGACTGCACCGGCTTCGAGGTCGAGACCCTGATGAACATCCGGGTCGTCAAGGCCGGGCTCAAGGTGCAGGAGATACCCAGCCACGAGTACCTCCGCATCCACGGCACGAGCAATCTGCGGGCCGTGCGGGACGGGTTCCGGGTGCTCAAGGTGATCATGGGTGAGCGTTCCAACCGGCGTGCTCTGCGCCGCCGGCCGCACGCCGCCCAGCTCGACTCGGGCCAGGGAGAGGTGTCTTGAGCAGTCCCGACATCTCTGTGGTGATCTGCGTCTACACCGAGGACCGTTGGGAGGACATCCTCGCGGCGGTCTCCTCGGTGCGGGCGCAGTCGCTGCCCGCCCTGGAGACGCTCCTCGTCGTGGACCACAACACCACCCTGCTCGACCGGCTGAGCAGGGAGTACAAGGAGACCGACGCGGTACGGGTGCTCGCCAACGCGGGCCCGCGCGGCCTGTCCGCGGGCCGCAACACCGGGATCGCCGTCGCGCACGGCGAGATCATCGCGTTCCTCGACGACGACGCCGTGGCCGAGCGTGACTGGCTGCGCCACTTCGCCTCGGGATACTCCGACCCACGGGTCATGGCCGTCGGCGGCCGTACGATGCCGATCTGGGCGTCGGGTCGCCGGCCCGCCTGGTTCCCCGAGGAGTTCGACTGGGTGGTGGGCTGCACGTACAAGGGGCTGCCGCCGGGCCGGGTCCAGGTCCGCAACGTCCTGGGCGGAAACGCTTCTTTCCGTCGTACGGCGTTCGACGCGGCGGGCGGCTTCGCGACCGGCATCGGCCGCGACGGCGACAAGCGTCCGCTGGGCTGCGAGGAGACGGAGCTGTGCATCCGCCTCACCCGCGCCCGCCCGGACGCGATCCTGCTGATCGACGACCGCGCGGTCATCCACCACCGGGTACCGGAACCACGCGAGCACTTCGCGTACTTCCGCACCCGCGCCTACGCCGAGGGCCTCTCCAAGGCCCTGGTCGCCCGGAGCGTCGGTGCCGACAAGGGCCTCGAGTCGGAGCGCCGCTACACGACCCGCGTGCTGCCCGCCGGGGTGGCCCGCGGGCTGCGCGACGCCCTGCTCGCCCGCCCGGG
>LRTP01000390.1 GCA_001550305.1 Streptomyces diastatochromogenes | reverse complement strand
CCGCCCCGCCCGCGCCCTGGAGGAGTACGAGGAGTTCATGGCCGCACCCGGCCTCGGGCGCGCCGACTTCCTCGCCGCCCGAGCCGGAGCCGCCCTGTGCGCGGGCGCGCTCGGCCGCACCCGTGAGGCCCTGGACGAGCTGAAGTCGGTCCTCGCCGAACAGCGCAGTCTCCTCGGGCCGGGCGACCCCGCGGTGCTGGACACGCGGTACGAGATCGCCGTGCTGTTGGTCCGTACGGGAGAGCGCCACGCCGCCGTGGAACTGCTGCGGCGCCTTGTGGACGACGAGGAGAGGGTCCTGTCCGCGGACGACATACGAAGCGGACGCACCGGCTCGCTCCTGGACCGGCTGCGGCGCATGGCCTGAAGGGCGCCCGGACGGGCCAGTGTTTTGTAATCTCTGTTCACAGTCAATTGCTCATGTTAGTCTCCGGCTGCACCGTTCCGGTGGGGAGGCAGGACACTGTCTACGGACGGCAGCGCAAGCACCGAGGGGAAAAACGCCGATGACGCCAGCAGCTCAGCGCGAGACCGAGCGGACGGGGGCGGAGCAGGCGCTCCCCGAAGAAGGGAATCTGGTCGAGGTGCGCGGCCAGTCCTGGGTGGTCGCCCGCGTCGAGCCGTCCCCGGCCGCCCCCGACGGCGAGGAGAACCGGCGCCCCGCGACCCTGGTCCACCTCCAGTCCGTCGCCGACGGCCGCTTCGGCGACACCCTCTCCGTCATCTGGGAGGTCGAGCCCGGCCGCCGCGTCCTGCCCGCAGGCTCGCTCCCCGACGCCTCCACGGGCTCCTACGACTCCCCGAACCGCCTCGCCGCGTTCCTCGACGCCGTCCGCTGGTCCGCCGTCGCCTCCGCCGACGGCAGGACCCTCCAGGCCCCGTTCCGCTCCGGCGTCGCCGTCGAGCCTTACCAGCTGGAACCGGTCTCCCGAGCGGTCGGCGCGCCCCGCGTCAACCTCCTCCTCGCCGACGACGTCGGCCTCGGCAAGACCATCGAGGCCGGCCTCGTCGTGCAGGAACTCATGCTGCGCGGCCGGGCCCGCCGCACCATGGTCGTCTGCCCGGCCGGCCTCACCCTCAAGTGGCGCGACGAGATGGCCGAGAAGTTCGGCCTGGAGTTCACCATCGTCGACTCCGAGCACTGCGCCCGTCTGCGCCGCACCCACGGCACGGCCGCCAACCCCTTCCGGGTGCATCCGCTGACGATCGTCTCCCTGCCCTGGTTGCGCGGCCAGAAGGCCCAGCGCCTCCTCGACGAGGTCATCGGCGCCCCCGAAGAGAGCTCCGACGGCGAACACAAGCGCTTCTTCGACCTCCTCGTCCTCGACGAGGCCCACCATGTCGCGCCCGCCGCGCCCAAGCAGGTGTACGCGGTCGACTCCCAGCAGACCAAGCTGATCCGGCGCCTCGTCCCGCACTTCGAACACCGCCTCTTCCTCTCCGCGACCCCGCACAACGGCTACCCCGAGTCCTACACGGCGCTCCTGGAGCTGATCGACGACCAGCGCTTCGCCCGCGGCGTCGACCCCGACAAGGAAGCGCTCAAGGACACGGTCGTACGACGCCTGAAGTCGACCATCACGGAGCGGGACGGTGTGACGCCGCGCTTCCGTGGCCGCCGGATGCACGACCTCTCCGTCGACTACACCCAGCAGGAACGCGCGATCCATCAACTACTCGGCTCGTTCGCCGAGTTGCGCCGCAAGAAGCTGACCCCGACGGCCCGGGGCGGCCGCCGCGCCGCCGACCTGGTGACCCTGCTGCTGAAGAAGCGACTGTTCTCGTCCCCGGCCGCCTTCCTCCACACCGTCCAGGTCTACCTCTCCCACCTGGAGGACACCGGCCCCGCGCGCGGCCGTATCGCAGCGGCCGAAGTCCCCGAGTGGCTGGAGGAGTTCGCGGACCTCGTCGCCGATCTCGACGACACCGGCCTGGTCGACGCCGAGGACGACGCCCTGACTCGCTCCACCTCGCTTACCCCGGCGGAGGACGGCCAGGAACTCGACCTGCTCCAGGAGATGGAGCGCTGGGCCCTCACCCACGAGGCGGCGCCCGACTCCAAGGCGGACGCACTCATCCGCGCACTCAAGGCGATCTGCCGGACGTCCGACGGCAAGCACTGGACCAACGAACGTGTCGTCGTCTTCACCGAGTACCGCGACACCCAGAAGTGGCTCCACGACCTCCTCCAGCAGGAGCGACTCACCGACGGGGGCCGCGTCGAGCGCCTGCACGGCGGCCTGCCGGCCGAGGAGCGCGAGCGCATCCGCCTCGGCTTCCAGGCCGAGCCGTCCCACGCGGAGGGCAAGGTCCGCATCCTCCTGGCCACCGACGCCGCCGGCGAGGGCATCGACCTCCAGAACCACTGCCACCGCCTGATCAACTACGACATCCCCTTCAACCCCAACAAGCTCGAACAGCGCATCGGCCGTATCGACCGCTGGGGCCAGAAGAAGGACCCGGAGATCACCCACTTCATCGGCTCCGGCTGGCAGCAGGCACAGGCCGGCTCCTACGAGGCCGACCTGGAGTTCCTCTCCCGCGTCGCCAAGAAGGTCGCGCGCATGGAGCACGACCTCGGCTCCGTCAACGCCGTCCTCGCCGACGCCGTACAGCGCCGGATGACCGGCGACACCGCACCCGTCGACATCGAGAACGCCAAGCCCAGGCCGATCAAGGGCCGCCGCACCGGCGGCGAGGTCGCGCCGGAGCAGAACGTCACCGCGCAGACCAAGCGGCTCGCCGACCAGTACGACGACACGGTCACCGCGCTCGGCCTCACCCCGGCCAACGTCAAGCGCGTCGTGGACACCGCCCTGGCTCTGGACAACCAGCCGCCGCTGCTGCCGTCCACGCTCCGCGCGGAGGACTTCGAGCCCGGAGACCTCTTCGACGTACAGCACCTGTCCGGCAGCTGGGAGCGGGCGACCCGCGGCCTCGCGCACAAACTCCGCGAGGGCGAACAGCGGCCCCTCACCTTCTCCCCGGCGGTGGCCGCGCAAGGCAGGGACGACGTGGTCCTCGCCCACCTCAAACACCCACTCGTGGCCCTCTCCACCCGCCTGCTGACGGCTGCCGTCTGGAACGCCGACCTGATCGACCTCAACCGCGTCACCGCCGTCGTTTCCGACGACCCCGCGGTGACCACGACCCTGGTCTCCGCGTACGCGCGGTACGTCCTCGTCGGCGCCGACGGCACCCGCCTGCACGAGGAAGTGCTGTACGCGGGCGGCTGGTTCGGCGACACCGGCCGCTTCCGCCGCTGGGAGTCGGTGAACGAACAGGGCAGGGTCCTCTCCCAGGCACTCACCGACGGCATCGAGGCCGCCCCGCACCTGCGCAAAGAACTCACCGAGGCCTGGCCGAGGCTCCGCGACCCCCTCTACCGCTCCCTGGAAGCCCGCTCCGGCGAACTCGGCCGCCAGCTGGAGAGCAGGCTCGCGGACCGCCGGGCGGAGGAGGAACGCCGTATCACCGAGACCCTCGACCGCTTCGACGCCACGCTGCGGCGCAAGCTCAAGGAAGAGGGCGACGGCGAGGGCGAACAGCTCGCCCTCCTCTCCACCCACGAACTGACCGGCCACGAGCGCCGCCAGTTCGAGGACGACCGCCGCCGCTGGCAGGAGCGACTCGAAGGCCTGCCCGCCGAACGCGAACGCGAACTCGCCGCGATCGCCGCCCGCTACCGCGAGCCCCGCTCCCACCTCTTCCCCGCCGCCGTCGTCTTCGTGATCCCCGCAAAGGAAGCCCGCCGATGAGCCCCCGCCAGATGAGCGCCGGAGTCGCCGCCGCCAAGGCCAAGGCCGCCGACGGCCGCCGTCAGCACCAGGAGTGGCTCGACCTCACCGAGGTGTCCGGCCCCTTCCTGACCATGCCCGTCCTGCTGCGCGCCTGGCCCCAGCTGGACACCCTGGAGAAGGACGAACGCGCCAGGCTCCGCGCCCGCCACGCCGACTGGCAGACCGACACCACGGCCGGCCGCGACGAATGGGTGGCGTACGTACTTCGCCGCCTGCTCGGCTGGGACGACGCCCTCACCTTCCGCCAGGGCGAGTCCGAGCACCACGGCCTCGACCGCCTGACCCTGCGGGTCGCGGAGCACAACACCGAGGTGCGCCCCGACTTCGCCCTGGTCGAACCGGGCACGGACCTCGCGGTCGAGCCGGACGTCGAGTCGGCCGCCAAGCGCGTACGCCTGCTCGGCATGACGGTCCCGTCGGGTACGGCACCCACCGCCCGCGTGGGCGGTGGCGGCGACTGGTCAGCGGCCCCAGCCGACCGCCTGGCCCGCCTCCTGCGCCACCACGGCGCACCGCTCGGGCTGGTCACCGACGGCCGCTGGTGGTGCCTGGTCTGGGCCCCGCTGGGCGGCGTCACGACCACGGCGGTCTACGACTCCATCGGCTGGAACGAGGCCGCCGAGCGCAACGTCGTCCGCGCGTTCGTCTCGCTGCTGCGCCGCCGCAGGTTCTTCGAGTACGACGATGCCGAGACGCTCGTCGGCCTGCTGAAGGCGAGCCTGGCGGCGGGCGAGGACGTCACCGAGGCGCTCGGCGTGCAGGTCCGCCAGGCCGTCGAACTCCTCGTGGACGCCATAGGGCGCGCGGACGCACGGGCGATGGAGCACGGGGCGCCGGGGCTGCACGCCTCCGGAGCAAGCGCGAGTGAGGTCTACCGCGGCGCGGTGGCCGTCATGATGCGCATCGTCTTCCTGCTGTTCGCGGAGGAGCGGGGCCTGCTCCCGGCGGACAACGAGGTGTACGCCCGTTCCTACTCCGCCCGCTTCCTGCGCGACGAGCTGAAGGCGCGGGCGGACGAGGAAGGCGAGACGTCCCTCGAACACACGACCTCGGCATGGCACCGCCTCATCGCCCTCTTCCACGCGGTGCACGGCGGAGTGGACCACCCCGGCTCCGGCTTCCACCTGCCGGCGTACGACGGCTCGATCTTCGACCCGGAGAAGTACCCGTGGCTGGAGCGCACCACGCCGCTCCTCCCCATCGACGACCGCACGGTCCTGCACATGCTCCAGGCCGTACAGGAGGTCCGCGTCGGCAAGGGCAAGGACCGCGAGGTCCGCACCCTCAGCTTCCGCGCCCTGGACGTCGAGCAGATCGGTTACGTGTACGAGGGCCTGCTGTCGTTCGACGGACGCCGGGCAACTGAGCACATGGTGGGCCTGATCGGCCCGGAGGGCCTGGAACACGAGGTCCCGCTGCGGGAGTTGGAGTCGCTGGCGGCGAAGGCGGGCGGTTCCCTGAAGACGCTGGCGACGTCCGTCCACGAGAAGTGGAAGGATCCGAAGCCTCCCGCGACGGTCGGCCAGTTGGAGAAGAAGCTCGCGCCGCTCGGTGCGGAGGACGCGACGGACGCGCGGCGCCGGCTGAACGCGGTCACGAAGGACGTGGCGCTCACGGAGCGACTGCTGCCGTTCGTCGGCATCCTCCGGGACGACCTGCGGGGCCTGCCGACGGTCATCCCGAACGGCGCGCTGTACGTCACGGAGTCCTCGCTCCGCAAGAACACGGGCACGCACTACACGCCCCGCTTCCTCGCGGAAGAGGTCGTGCTGCACGCGCTGGAGCCGCTGGTGTACGAGCCGGGCCCGCTCCAGACGGCGGACACGGGGGAGTGGCGCCTGAAGTCCGCCGAGCAGATCCTGGACCTCAAGGTCGCGGACATCGCGATGGGTTCGGCGGCGTTCCTGGTGGCGGCCTGCCGTTACCTGGGTGACCGCCTGATCGAGGCGTGGGAGTCCGAGGGCCGCGCGGACGCGATGGCCTACCGGGCGGGCCGGGCCGTGGACGCGGTGACCGCGGTGGACGCGGAGCAGGACCCGGTCGTGGTCGAGGCGCGCCGCCAGATCATCGAGCACTGCCTGTACGGGGTCGACATCAACCCGATGGCCGTGGAGATGGCCAAGCTGTCGCTGTGGCTGGTGTCGATGGACCCGGGACGACCGTTCACGTTCCTGGACGACCGGTTGGTGGCGGGGGACTCGCTGCTCGGCGTGCGCAACATGGAGCAGATCCAGTCGGTGCATATGAAGCCGGGCCAACAGACCGACATCCTGGCCGAGCAGGCCCGGCAGTTGGTGGACCAGCTGACGCGGGAGCGGTTGGCGATTACGGCCATCAAGGGAGTTGACCTGCCCGCGCTCCAGGAGAAGCGGGAGCGGCTGGAGGAGGTCAACCGGCACTCGCGGCGGCTGCGGTTGGTGGGCGACCTGATCGCGGGGGCTGCGCTGGCTACTTGTGCCTCGGGGCGGGTGCCTTGGTACGAGGAGGAGGGCGGGGAGCGGGTACGGGATCTGTTCCCTCGGGCTGCGTGGATCGTGCAGCGGATCATGGAGGACGGGGTCGAGGACGACTCCGAGGTGGTGCGGGAGGCTCGGGCTACGGCGGAGGAGTGGCTGGGGGCGGAGCTGCCGGAGGGGGCGTTGGAGAGGCGGCCGGTGCATTGGCCGTTGGTTTTTCCGGAGGTTTTCACCAAGCGGGGTGGCTTCGATGCAATTCTCGGAAACCCGCCATTCTTGGGTGGGCCCAAAATCACACCTTCCACGGGGCTTGCATATCGGCAGTATCTCGTATCGCATGTATC
Organism: Streptomyces diastatochromogenes; assembly: GCA_001550305.1. Classification (GTDB taxonomy): domain Bacteria; phylum Actinomycetota; class Actinomycetes; order Streptomycetales; family Streptomycetaceae; genus Streptomyces; species Streptomyces mirabilis_D. The sequence continues at coordinate 35,671 of LRTP01000390.1, read as the reverse complement.
GCATGGTGTCAGCAAAACCAATACGGACCTGATTGCCTTTTTCCTTATGCGATGCAGTGCCCTGGTGAATTCTGGCGGATTTCTCGGCCTCGTTGCCACGAATAGTCTGGCCCAGGGGGACACTCGCGCAGTGGGCCTCGATCAGCTAGCATCTTCGGGCTGGAAAATCAATCGTGCTGTAAAGAGTCGGCCGTGGCCGGCGAAGGGGGCAGTGCTGGAATACTGTGCTGTCTGGGCGAGTCGATCTCCTGTCCGCCCCGCCGTCCTGGACGGCAAAATTGTTTCCGGGGTCACGGCGTCGCTTTCTGTGGAGACTCGTAACTCAAGTATTGTGCATCAGCTGGTTCAAGATGGGAGATTGTCATTCATCGGGCATCACGTCAATGGCACTGGATTCTTGCTGGAGCGCGATGATGTCAAGCGGTTGATCGAGAATGATCCTCGGAATGGTAGCGTCATCTCGCCATACTTGACCGGCCAAGATTTGAATCAGGATCCGAAGGGTCATGCAAGTCGTTGGATCGTGAACTTCAAGGACTGGGATCTCGAACAGGCGCGGCAATATCCTGACTGCCTCGATATTGTCGAACGGCTTGTGAAGCCTGAGAGGGAAAATCGGAACCGGGCGGCGCACGCTCGACGCTGGTGGCGCTTCGCCGATTATCGGGAGGGGATGGAGAAGGCTTTGGCCGGCCTGGATCGATGTGCTGGAATCACCATCCATACGCATGCTGTGATGCCGGTGATGGTGCCGACTGGGCAGGTCTTCTCGCATGCGTTGGCTATTTTCGCCACAGATGATTTCGCGTTGCTCGCATTGCTCAGTAGTGCCCCCCACTACTGGTGGGCCATTGACCGCGGGTCGACGATCAAGGGCGACCTTCGTTATACGCCCACAGATGTTTTCGAGACTTTGGTCCGGCCATCACTCACTCACGCTCTCCGCGAGGCCGGCAGTCGCCTCGACGCCTATCGGCGTGAGGTGATGTCCGCTCGTGACCTCGGTATCACTGCCACGTACAATCTGGTACATAACCCTGGATGTCATGGCGACGACATTGTCGAACTTCGCCGACTCCATGAGGAGATCGACAAAGTCACCTGCGAGGCCTACGGCTGGCATGACTTCTTGGACGACTCTGGGAAGACCCGACCGTCCGACCCGACTCACCAGACGTTCCCGCTCGACCACGGCTTCCACGAGACCGACCAAGGCACTCGCTACACCATCGGCCTGCTCGCCAGAACCGAGATCACCGACCGTCTACGCCAGCTGAACCACCAGGCATACGCCGACGAGGTTCACCTCGGTCTACACAAGGGCGTGACGGATAAGACGGCGCGAGAGAAGCACCCCGATCTCCCCCCGCCGTCGCCCGAAGCCATCCGGAAGCGCAAGGAGCAGCTTGCCGCGCGAGGTGGGTCGGATTTCGGGGAGGGTGCTGAGGGCGCCCTGTTCTGAGCCGACCGCGTGACAACGGGCTCGTTCACGTAACCCCAAGTGACGTGAACGAGCCCGTTGTTCCGCTCAGAAGCCGTACTCGGCCCTACTCCACGGTGAGCGCCACGAACGCCGCCCACTCACCCCGGCTGATCCGCAGCACCGGCCCGCGATCCGCGACCTTCGAGTCCCGTACGTAGACGGCGTCCAGGTCGGCAGCCACCTCCACGCAGTTGCCACCTCCCGAGCCGCTGTAGCTGCTCTTGAACCAGCGCAGCCCGCTCACGTTCTCGGACACCTGCTCCACGCTCATGTCTCTCCCACCAGCCGTTCAATGAGCCGCGCAGACTCGACGCCGTTCAAAGCCTGCGACCGCAGCTTGCCATACCGCAAGCCGAAGGCACTGACCTCTGTTGGATCATGCACGACGCACCCGACATCCTGAGACTCGATGTAACCAAGGTGCTGATGCTCCTTGGTCTCCAGCACTACAAACGGGCCGTTCAGACCGGCGTGGAGCCCGCATGCGGCAGGCATGACCTGGACCTCCACGTTCCGCAACGCCCCGACCTGCAAGAGGCGTTGCCATTGTTCGCGCATGACGTCCCTGTCGCCAACCGGATTCCGCAGTGCCTCCTCACCGATGATGAACGACAGCTCTGCTAGCGGTACTCGCGTCAGTAGCTTCTGCCGACTCAATCGCGCTTCCGTGTGCTGGTCGATGATCTCCTCACTCAGCGGCGGACAGTGCCCGGCGAACAGAGCCCGTGCGTATGCCTCCGTCTGTAACAACCCAGACACCAGTAGTGGCTCATACTCGAACCGGCTGACCGCCTCCGCCTCGAAGAGCGCGAAGTTGCGGAAGAACCTCGGCAACTTCGCCCGATCCACCTCCCCCTGAAGCGTCTCCAGAACCCCGCCCGCCTCCAACACACGCTCCGCCGCCGCCGTGAACGCCGCCTTCGCCGGCCGTCGCCCCTGCTCCACCGACGCGACCTGCTCCAACGAGTAGCCCATAGTGTCACCAAGTTGCTGCTGGTTCAGCCCCGCCCGCTTGCGCAGGTACTGCAACAGCACCCCGTACGCCGACCACACGCCGGGCACATCGGGCCCCTCGTCCTTCGTCTTCGTGCCCCGCCCCGTCCGCGTCTCCCGTGCGTCCCGTACCGTCCTCACAGTCCCACGCCCTTCCATCCCGCTCCGCGCCCCCGCCCACGGCCGCGCTCGCCACCGGTCCATGCCCAACGCGACGCGCGGCAACCGGGACACGCGCCGGACCCGTACAACGCCCGTACAAGCCCCGTACAACCAAGCCCACAGCCGCCCGCTCGCTCCGTACGACGAAGACGACGTACGGCCGTCGGACCTGGTCAGCGGGCCATGCACACCACCACGCTGACACCGTGACCCACCAGCACCTCACCGACGAGGCGAGGCCGCCTCTCACTCCCGTCCGCCAACTGTCCCTGCGTTTCAGCAGCACGAGACGCGGCGCCCGCCTCGCCCGCCAGCTCGCCGTGCAGCAGTTCACCGAGTGGACCGGCCTCCCGTACGACTCCGACCGTGCCCGTACCGTCGCCCTCGTCACGGCCGAGCTGGCGTCCAACGCCGTCCGCCACGGCAGCCTCCCCGGCCGGGACTTCCGGCTGGCGCTGCTCCTCCTGCCCGACCGCTTCCGCGTGGAGGTGACGGACACCCGCCCCGAGCGCCTCCCACCGTCCATGACCCCGCAGCCCGCCGACGAGACGTCGGGCCGCGGCCTGCTCCTGGTCGAGGCCTACGCCGACCGTTGGGGACGCACGGTCCGCGACGCGTACACGAAGACGGTCTGGGCGGAGGTACTGCTCCCCACCGCGGGCTCTTGAGGCCGACCGGCCCACTCCTCGTGCGGGTCAGGCCCGGCGGAAGCCGCCGCCGAGGCCGACCAACGAGACCGTCACCGACCGGCGTAATGCTCCGCCAGCTTCTGGATCTCCCGCGTCCACAGCAGCACGTCGTCGCCCGGCCGCTCGTACGGCGCGCGACGGGCCAGCTTGAAGAAGCCGCCGGACGGCCAGCCGCTGTCCTTCAGCACCACGAGTGCCGACAGCAGGGGCAGTGATCCATCGGGGCTCTCTCGGACCGAGGCGTCCTCCAACAGGTAAGGCATGGGGCCCTCGTGGGCGGGGACATGATGACCGAGCCGTGCCAGTTCGCGGCTCAGATCACCGTACGGAATGGGCACCGAGCCCTGACGTGCCCGTGAACGCAGGATCTCGATCACGGCGTCCAGCGCCTGCTCGTACTCATGCGTGCCCTTCTGCATGTGCCCTCCCGGCCCCGGAATCCCGACGACTGCCGAACCTATGCCACCGACGGCACGAGCGCTGTCCGAATGCGCGAAGAGATCATGCGCCCCTTGTGAACTGAGTGCATGGGTTCCATACTGATGGCGATCAAACGCCACCCGCCCTCTCTGCGGGCGGGCGTGCACGGCCGGGGGGAAATGCGTGAACGGGTGGGCGCGGCCAGGCAGCGTGTGCGCTTCCGGTTCCGCGGCGACGGCACCGGTCGTCGAGCGCCACGACGCGGCAGGCCGGGAAGGCGCGGTCCGGCATGGGGCGCCGCCGGTCCGACGACTCGCAGGCCCGCGCACCTCCCGGACCATCAGGAACCGCTGTCCGCACAGACGTCGACTCCACTTCGGCGCAAGGGAAGCGCGCCCGGGCCCCGCCCGGACGGCCGGCACCCCGCTCTCCCGTCATCGGAAGAGCTTGGCCGACCCGGTAATCGCCGAGGGCACCCCGACCACCCCACCAGCCACTGCGAGAAGCGACTTCAGGAGCGGGCGATGGACAGCGAGATCCAGCTGATCAGTGACGATGACGGGCTGATGGTCATAGGGAACGCGGCGGACGTCGACCGCTTCCTCGTCTCGGAGGGGCTGTCGTCGTCGAAGGATCTCGGACCGCGGTGGCTCAAGTCCGTCTTCGGCGCCGGAGCCGCGGTCGCTCAGGCGGGTTCGGAGATTGCCGAGAACTCCGGTCGCTGGGTGAAGCTGACGCCGAAGTCGGCAGAGCTCGTCAAGAAGTGGGGGCTGAGGCAAAGCTCGAAGACCGGGTGCAGTACCGGTGTGTTGAAGGGGCAGAAGGGCCAGATCAGGGGATTCGTGGAGTTCGTGAAGGGGCCCCGAACGTTCCTGACCAACCCGGCGGCTCTCGCCAATGCCGCGAAGCTCATGTCGCAGGTCGCGATGCAGCAGAGCATGGACGAGATCACCGACTACCTCGCCACGATCGACGCGAAGGTCGACGACGTGCTGCGGGCCCAGAAGGACACGGTGCTGTCCCGCATGATCGGAGTGGGCTTCGTCGTCGACGAGACCATGACCATCCGCGAGAAGAGGGGCAGGGTCGACGAGACCATGTGGTCGAAGGTGCAGGACGCGCCGACGGCGATCGCGGAGACCCAGGTGTACGCCTTGCGTCAACTCGACGCGATCGCGGAGAAGATGGAGCGGCAGTCCAAGATCGGTGATCTCGCCGCCGCGGTCAGGGAAGCCGAGTCCCCGGTTCGGGAGTGGCTCGCCGTTCTGGCTCGCTGCTTCCAGCTTCAGGACGCGATCGCCGTGATCGAACTCGACCGGGTGCTGGACGCCTCCCCGGAGGACGTGGACGCTCACCGCCTCGGACTGAGGGCCGCCCGTCAGGACCGGCAGGAACTCATCTCGCGAAGCACCGGGCGGCTGGTGGCCCGGATGGACGCGGTCGCAGGCACGGCCAACGCGAAGGTGCTGCTGCACCCGGGCAAGTCCCCGGCCGTGGTGCAGTCGAGCAACCACGTCGCGATCGGCGTCCATGACTTCCACGAACTGCTCGGGATCGAGTCCGGCCGCCGGTCGTCGGAGGCGAGACGATGGGCGGAAGCGGCCGCCGAGGTGAGGGACAGGGCGCTCGAGACGGGAGCGAAGGGCGTCGGTGCCGCAAGAAGCCGCGGCAAGGTGACCCTCGACCGGGCCGGTTCGGTCAAGGGCAAGATCGCCGGGGAGATCGCCGAGCGGGTGCGCCGTCTACGCGCGGACGAGGCGGAAGCGGACGGCCGGGCTGAGTGAGCGCCGGGTGTGTCGAGTCGGCGGCACGTCCGTCTTCGGCGGTCCATGAGCGCCGGACAGGGGTCGGTGCCGGCGGCTGAAGGCAGCGGCGCCGAATCCGGCGACGTTCGTTTGAGACATGGGGTGCGTGGAGATGGCCTCGACTGTGACCGAAGAGGACAACCGCAAGGTGCAGACCGCCGTCCTGGGGGGATCCCAGGGGCATCGGCCCGTCTTCCTTCCCTTCGAGAAGGAGGATGCCGATGGTCTCCGGCGGCTCCATGGCGCCGATGCGTTCAGTTGCGGCGTCCTCCTGGGAGGCTGCGGCCAGGTGCTGACCCTGCGCGCCTGCGGTGACCGGAAATCCCATTTCGCCCACCGCCCGCCCGTACGGTGCCGCCGTACCGCCGTGGGGGAGAACAGCGCGGACCACCTGTACATCGGAGAGGCGCTCGTCCGCTGGCTGCGCGGGCGGGGGCAGGGGAAAGTCACGGTCGCGTACGTCCGGCAGGCTCACGCCCGCAGTGACTCGATCGAGATCCGGTTCGGCCCAAAGGGGCGACGCCGCCTCCTGCACGTACAGATGGCCCGCCGCTCCTTCTCCGAGTGGAAGGACGATAGAAGGAGGCTCGAAGCCGCTCCCGGCAAGAGCCCGACGATTCGCACGTACGGCCCCGAGAGCGAACTCTCCCCGTACGAGGTGCAGGCTGCGGGACACGCACTGCGTTTCCGGTGCGAGACGCGTGACGGCACGCGTGAGGTGTCGATCGGTACGCAGTCGCCTGACCACAAGGTTCAGTGGACGATTCTCGAACGGTGCAGCCTCAGCGACCTGGGAATCGTGACGCCGTCCCTCGAAGCGGCTCCCGGGGGCGATGTCCTGCGCCTCAAGAGAGCGGAGGGGAGGGGGACGTCGGTGCCTCAGCCGCGGCGACCGGCAACCGAACGGGGCAAAGAGGGAGGGCGGGAGGAGCAGCCGTCGGCCGCTGTCGTCCCGTCACGCGAGACGGCCGAGTCGGCATTCGACGAACCTGTCGATCCCCGGGCGAAGGCGGCGCGGGCAGGGCTCCCGCCACTCGTCGACGATCTCCTCCACCGCTTCACCACCGCGGGATTCGGCCTGGTGCTGGCCGGCGCCGCGGTGCGCCAGGCGTTGGAAGGGAGCGTCGGGCGCGAACTCGACTTCGTCACGGACTCCGACACACGGCAGGTGCGGCAGGCCGTTCATGGCTGGGGGGACGAAGTTGGGGTCCATCGAGCCGACCCGCCCGAAGTCGTGAGCCTGAGCAAGGTGGTGGGCGCCGACAGCTACACGGTACGGATCAGCTCATGCCCGGCACCGCCGCGCGACCGTGCCTCCCGATCGCCACGTGCGGCGGAACACGAAAAGGCGCTGGTGGCATACCTGCGGCGCAGTGATTTCACCATCGACGCGATGGCCCTCGGACTGTCGCACGTGACCCTGACGGATCCCTTCGGCGGCCTTCAGGACCTGGAACGGCGCGTACTGCGCACACCGCGCGCACCCATGGCGTCGGTCGCCAACGACCCGTCGCTGATGCTTCGAGTGGTTCGCTGTGCCGCCCGACTCGGCTTCGAACCGGTACTTGAGCTGAGGGAAGCCATGCGCACGACGGCGCGACGGGTCACCGAGATCCCCGTCGAAGCTGTGCGAGAGGAACTCACCGCCACCATGCTCGCGGCCCGGCCCGGTATCGGTCTGCGTCTGTTGGTCGACACACGAATCGCCGAACACGTCCTGCCGGAACTGCCGGCGCTGCGGTTCGAGAGCGCCGAACATCACCGTCACAAGGACATATACGAGCACACGCTGAAGGTCCTGGACCAAGCCATCGCCCTCGAAACGGAGGGGCCCGACCTGACACTGCGGTGGGCGGCGTTGCTCCACGACATCGGTACTCCACGCACCCGCCGAACCGGACGGGACGGCCATGTCTCCTTTCACCACCATGATGTGGTGGGGAGCAAGATGGCACGCAGGCGTCTGCGCGTCATGGCCTATCCGGAACAACTCGTCCGGGACGTCGCCCGGTTGGTGGAATTGCATCTCCGGTTCCATGGCTATGTCGAGGAGAGATGGACCGACCCCGCCGTGCGCCGCTACGTCCGTGACGCGGGCCCCCTGCTCGACCGACTGCACAAGCTCACCCGCGCCGACTGCACCACGCAGAACCAGCGGAAGGCACATGCACTGGCGCGCGCCTACGACTCCCTGGAGGAGCGCATCGAGCGCCTGGCGGTCGAGGACGAACGGCAGGCCGCCCGTCCGGATCTCGACGGCTACCAGATCATGGAGATTCTCGACATCCGCCCCGGAGTCGAACTCGGAAGAGCCTATGAGTACATGCGGGGTCTCCGTATCGAGAAGGGCCCCATGGACTTCGAGACAGCCAGGGACGCCCTGCTGGAATGGCGGGACCAGCGGGTCCGCTGAATCGAGTTCGCGGACCACCCCCAAGAGGGGGCTCGAGTCGGTCGGTTCGGCTCGACCCCGGCCACGACAGCGGCGAGCCCCGGACACCGGTAAGTGTCCCATTGACGATAAGTGGGTCGTCGTGCGAGGCTGACGCAGCCGTCGTACCAGAGACGCCTTCCACGAGCATCTTGCCGTGTCCAGTTGCCTTTCCGATCGCTCCGATCAGGACGACCGACCACTCCATCCCCGCATCACACCACCCGCCCGGCTCGGTTCACGTGGGCCGTCGCACCACCTGGAGTCCCCATGGCCCGCATTCCCGTACCCAATCCCAAGCTGGAGGCGCGGGCTGCCGATCGGGCCGCCGGAGTGCTGCTCGGCGCGGCGGTGGGTGACGCGCTGGGAGTGCCGTACGAGTTCAAGGCGACGCTGGGCGAGGATCAGCAGCCGATGATGATCGGCGGCGGCCTGGGGCCGTACGAGCCTGGTGAGTACTCCGACGACACCCAGATGCAGGTTTGCATCGCCCAAGTGGCGGCGACCGGAGCGGATCTGCGCGACCCGGAAGCCCTGGACGCGATCGCCGCCAACTTCCAGGGCTGGCTGGGCGAAGGCGCCAGCGACGTCGGCAACCAGACCAGCCTGATCCTGAGCATCGCCGCCCGCGCACCCGGGTCGGCGGGCACGGCGATGCGGGAGGCCGCCCGCGAGTACACCGCCGGCAACGCGCGCAGCGCGGGGAACGGCTCCCTGATGCGCACCGGGATCGTCGCCCTCGCACACCTCGGTGACCCCGCCGCGATGGCCGAGGCCGCCATCGCCGTCAGCGAGCTCACCCACCCCGACCCTGACTGCGTCGACGCCTGCGTGTTGTGGTGCTCCGGCATCCGCACCGCGGTGCTGGACGGGACCTTCGACGGCGTACGCGCCGGTCTGGACCTCCTGCCGGCCGAACGCAGGGACCTGTGGGCCGAGCGGCTGGACGAGGCCGAGGCCCACCCGCCGCGTCACTTCACCAACAACGGCTGGGTCGTTCACGCGCTCCAGGCCGCCTGGTCGGCGATCACCCGTACCGCCGTCCCGGGGTTGGTCCCCGCCGAGGGCAGTTTCCCGGCCCAGCACCTGCAGTTGGCCCTGGAGGCGGCGGTACGCGCCGGAACGGACACCGACACCGTCGCGGCGATCGCCGGCGCCTTGCTCGGCGCGCGCTGGGGCTGCTCCGGCGTCCCGCTGGAATGGCAGCGGGCCGTCAACGGCTGGCCGGGCCTGAAGGGGGCCGATCTGGTCCGGCTGGCACTGCTCACCGCCCACGGCGGCAGCGACGATGCGAGCGGCTGGCCCTCGACGCCGCACCTGCCCTCCGCCCACCCCGGCTTCGCCATAGCCCACCCGCACGACCCCGGGGTGGTGCTGGGCAATCTGACCACGGCCCAGGGCGCCGAGGCGGTCGACGTCGAGGCCGTGGTGTCGCTGTGCCGCATGGGCACGGGTCCGGTCCTGCCCGGTACCGACGTCGAGCACGTCCGCGTCTGGCTGGTGGACAGCCAGGGAGACAACGCCAACCTCCACTACGTGGTGGACCAGGCCGCCCGTGAAGTGCTGCGGCTGCGCCGGGAGGGCAAGCGGGTCCTGCTCCATTGCTATGCCGGACAGAGCCGCACCCCGGCCGTCGCCGCCGTCTACAGTCACCTGGCCACCGGCACCGACCCCAAGATCGCGCTGAAGGACCTGCGCGCCGCGTTGGTGAACGGCTGGCACCTGTCGGCGCACCCCGAACTGCGCGCTGCGGTATACGAGTTGGCTAATCCGGCGGCCCCCGGAGGGAAGACGGCCGGAGTCGTCTCGCGGAAGAACCAGGCGCACGACGGCACAGGGGGCGCGGGGATGACGCACGACAGGACCGGCCCGCGCGACGATGCCGCCGCCGAGCAGGATTCACTGTTCTCCGTGGAGCCAGACGTGGACCAGATGCCGCGGGAATTCCTGAAGGAGAAGGAGGCGGTGTCCCGGGTACGCGGGCTGCTGCTAGGTCTGGCGATCGGTGACACGCTGGGCCGCGCCAAGGGCAAGCTGCCGACCGACGGCCCGTTGCGGGCCGGGGTCAGCACCCAGCTGGCCTGTTTCACCGTCGAAGGAACGATCCGCGGTCTCGTGCGCGGCGACCACAAGGGCATCTACCACGGCGTGCCGACAGTGGTGTGGCACGCATACTGCCGGTGGGCCGCCCTGCAAGGTCTCGAAGCCCACCACTGGGGATCGGGCGAGGAGGCGTGGCCCGACGGCTGGCTCGCCCAGGTGCCCGTCCTGGCCGAACGGCGCGGTTCGGCACCGGCGACCGTGACCGCGCTGGCCAAGAGCGTGCATGGCCACGTGGAGAAGCCGACGACCAGCCGCGGCTGCCACGCGCTCACCCGTACCCTTCCCGTCGCTGTGCTTGGCGCCGTGGACTCCGAGCAGGCAGCTATGTGGGCCCACGAGATGGCCGCCCTCACCCACGGCGACCCGCTCGCGCAGTCCGCGACCGCCCAAGCCGTGGTATTGGTATACCACTGCCTCACCAGCTTCCCCGAGGCGCAGACTTCGTTCGGTGGCCGGGTGCAGATACAACAAGCGCTGCGGGAAGGCCTCCTTGCCCTTCGTGGTGCCGCGGACCTCGGCTCCACCGCGAAGGAACTCGACCGGCTCAGCAAGCCACTTGAGGAAGCCGTCGCTCACCCGGCCGACGCCGAGCGGCTCGCGAAGCTCGCGCCGGACGCCACCGCGCCCTCGGCCCTGCTCGGCGGCGTGTACGTCGCCGCTTCCTTCCCCGAACGGGGCCAGGTCGCAGCCGCGTTGAGCTTCGCCGCCGGGGCACCGGACGGCGACTCGGTCGCCTGCGTCGCCGGCGCGCTGCTCGGAGCGACCCACGGTGTCGAGGCCCTGCCCGTCGACCTGGTCAGCCGCCACGAACTGGCTTGGGTCCTCGACACCCTGGCCCGCGACCTCGTATCCCAACTCTCCGACCGTCCCAGCGGCACTGAGTACACCTCGGGTTGGGACCCGAACTGGTGGGACCGCTACCCCGGCTGGTGACCCGTCCCTGAACGCCACGTGAGCCGCGTGGCCATCGCCTCACCTCACCCCAGCCCACAGCCTCGAACAGGGCCGTGGGCTGGAGCGGGGGCTGACTCCGAGCTTCCCGTCCTGTACTGCCGCAGGCTCGGCCGCCCGACCTCGTGCGCGCAGCACTTGGTGATCAGGGTGCGAGGCATCCGGTTCGTCGAAGCGGGCCGCCGACACTCCTTGCCATCACCTCAACGGGCCTCCAAATCCGGAGCCGCGGACCAGGGCTTGGACGACATGCTCGAAGACGATCCGATCGGCAATCCGGCGTCGATGACAGCCCAGCGGGTAGGTCGGCGCACACTCGTCCCGTGCGGGCAGGAGGGCGGCGAGCTGGTCCCACAGGAGTTCGGGCAGGCGAGCTGGGACAGCAGACACGGGATAGAGAACTTCATGATCACTGAGGTCCGTGCCTGCCGTCCGAGCTGTGGGCCGCCGCCGGGCCGTACCATTTGCCGGTTGGTCTTTAGTTTTCCAGACGGACCGGCATCAGGATCGAGAAGCTGCCCTCGTCGTCTGCCCGGCGGATAGCGATCGGTGCCGTGGGAGCGCCCAGCTCCAGGATCAGGGCGTCCCTCGCCCCGGCGGCGAGCGCGTGGAGCAGGAACTCGCGGTTGACGGCGACGTTGTTCTGGTCGTCGTCACCGTCCTCGCACACGATCGCGGTCCCGTTCTCCGCCACCCTGAGCACACTGAGGTCCTGGGACTCGCCGTCCTGCTTGCGCGTCTCGCCCGCGCGGACAGGGCCGGTCTCCAGCGCATCCCGGAGGGCCGCCGTGTCGACGTGGGCCCGGTGACCGGCGGGGAGGTGGACGAGGCGACGGTAGTCGGGGAACTCGTGGCCGAGACTCTGTCCGGCCGCCTGCCGGTCCCCGGTCTCCAGCGTCACGCGGTCACCGTCCATCGTGAGCTGGACGGGTTCCTCGCCGGTAAGCAGCGCCCGCATCGCGTCGGCGAGCGGCAGAGGCACGATGGTCTGCACGCGAGAGCCGCCGTGCCCTGTCGTAGGGGCCTGCGCGACGGCCATTCGATACCGGTCGGTGGCCACGAGGTGGAGCCCTTCGCCCTCGATGTCGAACAGGATCCCGCCGAGTGTCGGCACATCCGGGTCGGTGCCGGCTGCGAAACGGACGGCGTCCAGCGCGGCGGCCAGCTTCGACGCGGGGACGGACAGCCGGACGGGGGCGGTGCGGAGCGAGGTCATGGGGTTCTCCCTGTGGTCGAGTAGAGCTCGGAGCGTGGAGAACTCACTGCGGGCATCGGACAGCCCCAGTTCGAGACGGCGCAGGTGCGCCTGGAGGAGAGCGCGCACCAGTGCCGTGTCCGTACCGGACCAGGCGGCCAGGACGAGCCGGATGTCGGCCAGGGGCATGCCGGCCCGGCGCAACCGGGCCAGCAACCGGACCTCCTCCAGCTGCTCGGGCTCGTACCAGCGGTAGCCGCTGACCGGGTCCACCCAGGCGGGGACCAGGACACCGGCCCGGTCGTAGAACCGAAGCGCGCTCACGCTCAGTCCGCCGTCCCGGGCCATCTCCCCAATGCTGCGCATCTCGTTCTCCACACCCGGAACTCTGAGCCCTCGACAAGGTCGAGGGTCAACCTCGGTCACGGTCCGGATCTGAGGCTCAGGCAGGGCAGTCGGCCTGAGTGGTGGCCGTGCCCCAACGGATCATCATGTAGTGGGACCCGCCGATCTCCGCCACGGCATAGCGAGAGTACGGCCAGGCGCTTCCCGCTCTCTCCCGTTCGCTCACGAGAGCCCGGCATGCCTCGCGGGCGGCCGCGCCTGCCCAGGACTCCACCTGTTTCTCATTCCACTGCGCGTAGTCCGACCAGACGTACATCACCGAGCTGTCGGGGTCGAAGCCCACCTTGATCTGGTCGTTGCCGAGCACACGATCGGTGCCGAGCGTCTCACGCATCCCGTTGGTCCTCGCGATGATCTTCCTGCTTGCTCCGCCCGCGACCCGGATCTCCGCACGGTCGGTACTGGGGACCATCGCCTGCCCCAGGCCGTTCTCGTCCGGCTGCCAGTCCTGTGAGACGTCCGTGTCCTGCCGGGTGCCGTCGTCGGCGGCAGACCGGCACTGGGAGTTGGTGATGAAATCGTCCTGCCACGTCACCTGGGGATCCTGGCCCTGGTCCTCCTTCACCATGACGTACGTGCGGTACGGCAGGTCCGGGTGCAGGCGAAGGACAAGGTCCCGCAGTGTCAGACACATCGACTTGGCGATCTCCGTCTCGGCGTACATCGACCCCTGTTCGTCGGAGGTCAGCCGGTACGAGAGGTAGACCTCCCGGCGCGACTCATGGAACCGCACGGCTTCCGGGGTGAAATCGGCGCCGTCACCGAGGTCCAGGGCCTCCACGCCCTCGTCGTGCAGGACCGCCCGCGTCACGTCGTGCTCGCCCGCGCCCTGTGCCGGCCGCGCCTGGTCCCAGCTCGCCACACTCGCCGAGTTCCTGCTCGTCGTTTCCGGCTTCGTGGTCTTGTCCCTCTTCGCGATGCGTGCGGAGGGTTGCGCGGATCCGGCCGAGGCGGGCGGTGACGTCGAGGCCGCGGAAGAGGGCGCGTGACGGCCGCCCCCGGTGTCGCCGGGCAGCAGCGCTGTCACGGCTCCGGCCAGGCCACCGATGACGCCTGCGGCGAGGACGACGGCACCGGCCAGTCGCTTCTGCGAACGGCTGCGGTCCGAGGGCAGCTGCCAGGCGGGGTCCTCCGCGTCCGGTACCTCCCAGACGGCCGTGATCATGTCCACGGCCGTTGCCGGTACAGCATCGGCACTCGCTACCTGAGTGACCTGAGAAGCCAGCAGCACTGCGCACTTCTCGGCGGCCCCGGCTGCTGACGGGCGGTCGCTCGGCTCCTGGGCCAACGCCTTCTCCACCGTGCGGCGCAGTGGTGCGGGGACGCCGTCCAGGTCGGCCTCGCCCGACATCACGCGGAAAGCCACCACGTCGGGCGCGCCGGCCCCGAAGGGCAGGCGTCCAGTCGCCGCGTAGGCTACGAGCGCTCCCCACGCGAACATGTCACCCGCCGGACCCACGGTGCCCTGACGGTACTGCTCGGGGCTGATCCAGCCGGCGGTGCCGGTCATGACCCCGGTACGGGTGACACTGGTGCCGTCGGCGGCGTGCGCGATGCCGAAGTCCAGGACACGGGGGCCGGCGGGCGTGAGCAGGACGTTCTGCGGTTTCACGTCGCGATGCACCACTCCCACGGCGTGAATGGCGGCCAGCGCCTGTGCCGTGGCGGCCGCGAATGCGTACAGGCTTCCTTCCGCGAGCGGCCCGTGCGCGAGCACGTGCTGGTTCAGCGTCGGTCCGGGAACGTAGGCGGTGGCCAGCCACGGGGTCTGCGCGTCCGGATCGGCGGCGAGCAGCGGGATCAGGTGTGGTCCGGTGACGCGGGAGGACAGTTCCACCTCGCGCCGGAAACGAGCCCTGAACTCCGGCTCCTGGGCCTGCTCGGGATGAATCACCTTGACCGCCACGCGCATTCCCTCGGAGGTGACTCCGGCGTGGACGGTGCCCATACCGCCCGCGCCGAGACGGCCGACGATGCGATAGGGGCCTATGCGGGAGGGGTCGCCGGGACGAGCCGGTTGGACTCTTCCGCCGGAGCCGATTGCGCTCACGAACACTTCCTTGAACAGAGGGGCCTGGGCAGGCTGGGGTGTGACACATGGTCGGGAGGCAGCGGGCTTTCAGGTGTCGCGGCAAACAGGTCGATGCGAATCGTCATGGCGCCCGCCGCATGCTGGGTGACGTCGAGCGAACGACCGGCAGTGAGGAGCCGATGCTCTCAGCCGTCGTCGTAGGGAAGAAGGGCAGCCCTGTGCCCTTCTTCCGCGACATCCTCAAGGCCGCCGGTCTGTCCGTCCCGCAGACGGACGAGGCGCTGCTGAAGATCTGGCACCGGGAGCAGGAACGCGCACATGCCGCCCACGCGAACCCGCCCCGTCCGCTGCCACCGAGGCTCGTACCGCCGGCGTAGGGGGCCACACCGGCGGGTCGACCGTCAGCCCCGCCGCGCCAGATCCAGCGCCGCCACCCCCACGAACCAGTCCAGCACCTGGCAGATCTCATCAGAGTGGCGCGCGAAGACACTCAGCGGGAAGGACGGACGCAGCTCCAGCTTCGCCTCGGGCAGGTCGATACCGGCGATCTTGTTCAGCCGGTTCAGGAGCTCCCGGCGCTGTTCGGTGTCGTCGAAGGGGCTGCGGGTCTTCAGGTACTGGAAGACGACCTCGACCGTTCCGCTGACGGGGTAGATCCCGACCGGCCACACCAGGTGCGGCCGACGGCTGGTCCCGGCGTCCAGCATCGGGAAGCAGCTCGTCTCGTCGTGCCGGCCGTAGGTCAAATGGCCGCCCTGGTGGCGCCAGAAGTCGAGGGTCGCCACGACTCCTTCGTACGTGTCCGGCCAGTTCTCCCGCAGCTGCGTACGGAACCGTTCGGCCGCCGCCTCGTCCTCCCCTTCGGGGAGCGGGTCGTGCGCGACCGGCTGGGCCACGTCTCTCCCCAGTAGGGTGGCCAGCTCGGCGGCGGACAGGCGCTGGGAATGATGGGCTCGCCCCAGGGAGTCGAAGCGCACCCCTTCGCTCGTCAGCAACTCCTGCGGCGGCGGACGGTCACTGCCGTCCGCCCAGCGGAAGGACGGGGAGATCCTGCCTTCCACGGTGAGCACGCGGTAGGCGCCGATCACGGCCGTGTTGGTGCTCAGATAGGCCCCGACGGGCACGGGGTGACTGCCGATCAGCTCGGCGACATCGCCGTACGTCGTCCATGTACCACTGGGCATCGCCACCAACGCGGCGCGCAGTTCGGCCCAGCCTGGCGACTCCTCGGCGGCCGGCCTGACTCCGCCGATCGGTCCGGGCCACAGTTCCACCGCGCGGTCGGCCAGACGGTCGGCACGCTTCAAGATCTCGACCTTGCCCCAGCGTTGCGCCGAGGAGATCTCCAGATTCATCCGCAGGGCGCTCGAGTCGAGGATCTGCTGCTTGCGCTCGAAGGGGTGATTCGAGAGCTTGGCATTGTCACCGGTCAGCGTGAGGTTGCCGAGCGTGTGTACGAGCAGATCATGCAGTTCCTGCGGTGTCTGGTTCGGCTCCGTCTCCTCGGCCAGCAGGTCGAACCACGCGGGAGCCGGCCGCTGCGGCAGGACGTGCTCCACGCTGAGGGACGCCTTGGCGAAGTCCACGGGCTCGGAGGCACGGTAGCTCTCCTCCAGGCGGCGCAGAATGTAGCTGCGCTGCGGAGGGCGCCCGCTCCAGTAGAACGGTTTGCTGCGGACCGCCTCGCGCAACTCCTCGTCGCTCGGCCAGCGTCGGCGCCGGCCGGACAGGAATCGCCGGACCGCCTCGGCTGCCGGCCGGTCGGTCTCCAGTTCCTTCGGCGCCTCCATGAAGATCCGGTTCAGGCCGGCCGTCGACGTTTGGCAGATCAGGCGTCGTACCAGATAGGACTCGACGTAGCCCAGCGCCTGGGCCACGTCCTCGGGTGTCGTCCTGCCGGCGTCGAGCAGGTCCAGCAGGTGCAGCGCGAGCGGATAGTGGGTCTGGCCGCCCCAGGAGGCCAGGCGCTCCAGGACCGCACGGAGGGCGGGGGACTGCTCCCGGGTGTGGTCGATGATGCGCAGGAATCTCCTGCCCCGCTCAGCCAGTTGTTCGACCTCGCGTTGCAACGCGTCCTCGTCGCCGGCCAGCGGATGGAGCCGTTTCTGCTGCTCGCGGTAGATCTCGCTCTGCTTGGTCTTGTAGTGGCCGCGCACGACCAGGTCCAGCCAGACGAGGAGTTCGAGGTTCTTCGGCCCGAGGGCCTGCTGCATGGGCAACCACAGTTCTTGGTAGACCCGCTCACCGCGCTTGGGGAGGAGCATGAACACGTAGTTGCGCAGCAGGTCGCTCTGACTGAGCCCGACGCCCGTGTTGTTGATCGATTCGAAGATGCGATACACGTTGTCGCCCGGCTCGGCGGTGATCTCCACGATGGAGAGCAGGTCCTTGAGGACGGTCTCCACTGTTTCCACCCAGTGTTGTACATCCGCATCTTGCCCCTCGGCGAGCGCACCGCGGAAGAAGCGATAGGCCGCGCCGATGTTGTCACCTCCGCCCGCCTCGGCCCGCGACTGGACACATGCGGTGTACGCCTCTCGGTCCGCCTGGGTGGGCAGCAGCCGGTAGTGATCGAAACCCTCGTGGAACTCGTTGACGAGGACCTGCCGGTGCACTCTGTCGGCGGCGCGCGAGTCACCGCTCTCCTTGAGGTGGTCGCGCAAGGCGGTGAACGCCAGCATGAGCGTGGTCAGGCGCTGTTGACCGTCCACGACCAGCCATCTCTGTACGCCGCCGGCTTGGATCTGGCCCGGCGCCAGCACCACCGACCCGAGGAAGTGAGGCGTCGCGGATTCTCCGGACACATGCTGCTCGACGAGCTCGCCGACGTCCTCCCACAGGCGCTTCAGCTGGTCTCGGCCCCAGCTGTACGTCCTTTGGTAGAGCGGCACTTGGAACTGCTTGTCCCCTTGGACGAGCTTGAGAAAGGTGATCTCCTGAGCGCGCATGTGCTTCCTTTCCTGCCGGGCGCACGCGTATGGCTCATGTGCCCGTTGGTGCGTGCTTGGGGGACAGCGGTTACCTGAATCTAGCGTGAACTCAGTCAATGGCAGAGGGGTTTGGCCATCCCGACAGGGCCGATGCGGCCATCTCTGCCACTGTCTGCGCGTCGTCAGGCTGCCCGCTATGCGGTCCTGCCCCCCGGTGCGGCCACCGACTTGTCGGAAATCCTGGGCATCGTCTCGTTGGGGGACCGGCGAAGCAGCTTGATCGTGCGGCCCTCCACCCAGGCGTTCCACGACTTGAGGTAGTAGAGCAGGTGCTCGCGTGAATCATCGCGGCGGCGGTGGGTCTTGCCCGCGGCCAGGCTGAGCATGGTGTTGCGCAGCGTGAGGCGAGGATCGCCGGACTCCAGCCTCGCGCCGGTGACGACTCCGTCCTTCCAGGAGGACTGGTCGATGTGGGGCCGCGCCGCGGTGGTGACGTACCAGCCGATGGTTGCCGCGGTGACAGTGATACGACATGCGCGGTTGAGCGCGATGCCGTGAAGGAGTGCGTCGCGGATGCCGGGGTGCTTCTCCAGGGCGACCAGGAGCTGATCGTTGCTGGTGACGGATGAGCCCCCGCTCCATGCGGAGTTCGGTGCGTGCAGGTACAGGTGGAGTCCGCGCAGGGCCGCGGCCAGGTGCGTCGCGTTGGCTTCACCCGCGAGTGCGAGTGCGTCCCGGCCGGTGCGCTTACGACCCGTATCCATCACCGTGAAGGCGGTGCGGGGGACGCCCTGTGTGACGGTCAGCGGCACTGTGAGCCCAGCTCTGACGATGGCTGCCAGCCGGTGCTGACCGTCGATGAGTGCGTCGTCCTCGTCGAACGCGATGCCCTGGTGCGTCAACTGCCATTCCCCGCGCTGGATCTGGTCGGCCAGCTGCTGCACGGTGTTCTTGCTGAGAGGCCGGTTGTTGGTGTTTTGGGTGAGCCACCGCGCGGCCAGCTCGGGTGACACGTGGACCACTTCCATGCGCATGGCGTGTGCGCCTTTCCCTGGAACGATTGGGAGGCTGATCGGGTGACGCAACGACCATCATGCAGATGAATGTGAACTCAGTCAACGTATAGGCGCGCGCTGGAAGTGCCCGCTGTGGCATCGATGGTGGGGGTTGGTCGACCGGCTTCGGGTGCCGCTGAGGCGCTTTGTGTGTGTTGCGATATGGCGAGTGTTCCCGCGAGGGGCCGTCGGGGTGGCGTTCCTGATACTCTCGATCCGTGTGCTCAGTTCACACTCGAAGTTGACGCGCCGGGGGGCGCGTTGTGCTCGCAACTCGGGTGGCCGGGGCGGGATTTCACAAGGTGGCCACCAGGTGGCCCTCGGAACAGTGGGGTGGCGTGTGAGCCAGGGTGAGAGTGGCCTGAGTGACGGCATGAGGTCGGTCGGCTCCGTCCATCAGTACGATGACGGGCTCTACGTCCGAGTCGACGACGTCGTGCCGTATGAGCTCGTCGATCCCGATGACTCGTACGGTTACCGACAGGGCGACGACATTGTCAGGTGCACCTTGCACCTGAGCAATGCGACCGGACAGCCGATCGACGTCCACGGAATCAGCCTGCTCGTCCGAAGCGGCCCGTACGGAAAGACGGGGCGCCAGGTCCAGGACTACCGGACCGAAGTCCTGGACGAGGCGCTCGACGGTACCTTGCGAAAGGGTCGCAGGATCTCGGCGACCTGGGCCTACAGCATTCCGGCAGGTACGGCCGCGGAGCTGGACATCGAGGTGCGGTTCCCCGATGGGCAAGAACGTGAGAGCGTCACATTCACCACGGCCGTTGCCGCTTCGGCCGCTCCTGCCCCCGCACAAGGGGCTTTGGCGCGAACCACGGTGACGCCGCTCCCTGACCAGACCTCGCTCTTTGGCGACCGGCAACAGTCCCTGTTCGCGGACGAGGAGCCGGATGCCGTGGTCGGCCACGGCCTTGCCGACGGCAGCGAATATCCGGGGGCTCCTGCCCGGGCGGTGTTTGGGGGCGTACCGACGCAGCCGAGTGGTACGACCCGAAGGGTCACGCACGCCCGGACGCAGGCGCCGGCCACCGACGAGACGGACGCCACGCGCGTGCGTCAGATCTTTCGTTTCCTCGCAGAAGCCGAAGAATCGAAGGCCCGGCCTGTCCGCACGCTCGACGGCGCGGCCGGCACCGTGTGGTTCGAGGAGCTTCCGGACATGCCCGGCGTCGAGGTGATGCTCGACGGGGTGCTCATCACGGACGACCCGGCCTGGCTGACCGTAGCGCGCCCTGAACGCGAGGACGCTCCTCACCCCAAGACGCTGCTCGCGCCGTGGGTGGACGAGGCGCGCATCCGTGACTTCAAGCAGCCCCGCGCTCCGCACCTGCGTCGCCGGATCGAGCCCGAGTTCCCGGACTGGTCCCAGGGGATACCGCTCGAGAAGGCCTATCACGAGCTCGACGAACACCCGAAGCGGGAGACGATCGAGAAGCTGTATGCCGCCTGGGAACAGGCGTGGCTCGCGTGGGCGGAGCGGCGGCGCGCGATCGACCCCCTCGTCAAACTGTACGACCGACTTCACAAGATGCACGAGGACGCCGCCAACCTGGGCGAAGCGTACGAACTCGTACTTGGGCTCGGCCGGCTGACCTGGCAGACGACGAGCGGCCAGCGTGTGGAGCGGCACCTGGTCACCCACCGGGCCACCATTCAGCTCGACCCGTCCACCGGTACGCTCACAGCCGCACCCGACCCGACCGGCGTAGGCCTGGAGCTGGAAGAGGGCATGCTGGAAGGGGCCCAGCACGTCCCGGGGCCCGTGCGGGAGGAAATCGTCGAGGTGCTCGAAGGCGCCTCCGACGTGACCGATCCCGAACACCTCGAAGCTCTGCACACTGCCCTGCGCAGCTGGTCCAACGCCGCGCACAGCGCAGGAAGTTATCTCCCGACTGTGGAGCGTGCCAAACCGCGGACTCTCGATGTGCCGCAGGTGGGGCTCACCCCCGCGCTCGTTCTGCGTGAACGCAACCGTCGTTCCACGATCGACGCTCTCAAAGCCATCGCCCGCCAGATCGACGGTGGTACCCCTCCCACCGAGTTGCTCGGCTATATCGCAGGCCGGGACGGGGCGTTGACCGCGGCTGACCTGGCGGCGGCCGAGGACGGCGGGGCAGGGGCGGAGACGGGCGAGACGTACTTCGCGCTCCCCGCCAACGAGGAGCAGCGCACGATCGCCGAACGTCTGCGCGCCAACCGCCTCGTCGTGGTGCAGGGCCCGCCCGGGACCGGCAAGACGCACACGATCGCCAACCTGGTGACGGACCTGCTCGCGCAGGGCAAGCGTGTCCTCATCACGAGCCACACTCCGCGTGCCCTGCGCGTGCTGCGCGACAAGCTGCCGGAGTCCATCCGTGACCTGTGCGTGAGCCGCACCGAGGACGGTGCCGCCGCCCAGCGCGAGCTGGAGGCATCGGTACAGAAGATCCTCAGTGAGTACGCCGGCTACGACGAGAAGGCCTCACAGCGTGAGATCCGTGTCCTGCAGTCACGACTCACCGGCGCACGGTCCGCCCAGCAGGCCATGCTGCGCGATCTCGCCGTGCTGCGTGAACAGGAGACCCATCGCTTCGAAGGGGAGATCGGCGACTACCGCGGTAGCCTCCAGGCGATTGCGGAACGCCTCACCTCCGAGGCCGAGAAGTACGAGTGGCTCGGCCAGGTCCCGCAGGAGCGGCCCACGCTGAGTGCCGACGACGTGCTTGGCCTCCTCCGCACCACGCGGGCGTTCACACCGCACCACCAGGCCCTGGCGGCCGAAGTTCCCGGCCCCACGGAACTGCCCAGCCCCGGCGACTTCGAGGAAGCCGTCTCCGTTGTACGGTTCGCGGAACAGGCGCACGCGACGGTGCGGCAGGATCCGCTGAGCGAGGAGTACGACACCGCGGTGCGCGGTCTCACGGAGGCCGAACAACAGCGGCTCTCGACGGCTCTCGACGCCTTCACCGGCGCTCGTGCCCGTGCCGCGTCACTCGCCGCCGCGGCCGGAGAATGGGCCGGGGCTCTTCTGAAGGAAGTGAACGCGGGTCAGGACTGGCAGGCTCGCAGCCGGCAGGCAGCCGTCGCCGAGACTCTTGCGGCGGTCGATGCCTCGCTTTCCACATTGGGTACCGCGATGGTGAGCGGCCTTGAGCAGTACGACCCGGCCGTGGCCCTCGGCCAGGCGACCACCCTGCACGACGGACTCGGTCAGGGGCAGAAGCTGCGCGGCCCGCTCGGTATCCGTTCGAAGCTGGCCAAAGCCGTCGGCTCGTTCGTGGAGGCGGTCCGGGTCGACGGGCGTACTCCGGAGGATGTCGAAACCGCGGCTGTCGCTCTTGCCCGTGTACAGCTCGAACTGCGCCTTGCGCAGGTCGAGTCCGAGTGGGGAAGTGCTGCCGCAGCCTGGCAGGGGCACGGTCCTCGACTGGCTCGCCTGCGGCAGGACGCGGAGGCACTCGAAGCGTTTCTCGCCGTTGCCACCGCCCGCACCGATGTGCTCACCGCTGCCGCGACGTCGCCGGTACTGACCGTCGCCACCTGGCACGATCAGTCCGTCGAGAACGCGGTACGGGCCCTGCTCCGCGCGGCCACCACGCTGCGCGCCGCCGAACGATCGCGCCGGGTCATCGCGGACGCCGAAGAACTCCTGCGTGTCTGGAGCGACCGGCCGGGTGTCTCGCCCGCCGTCACACGCGCACTCGACGCCGTGCGCGCCCAGAACCCCGATGGCTACAGAGAGTTCAGCCTCGAGATCGCCGAAGTCCGTGAGGCCGCCCGGCTCCGGGCCGAACAACACGCTGCGCTCACTCGTGTGCAGGAAGCGTTCCCCTCACTCGCCGAGCGGATCACGGACGCCCCGCGGGACGCCATGTGGGACGCACGACTGCCCCTCCTCATCGAAGCCTGGGCCTGGTCCGCGTGGCGCGACCGCATGGAACGGCTCACCGATCCGGAGGCGGAGCGTGCCCTGCGCAAGCGGCTGACGGAGGCCGATGACGAGGCACGCATCATGCTCGCGAGGCTCGCCGCTGCCCGCGCGTGGCATCGCTGTCTCGGACTGCTCACCGGTGACCAGTCCCGAGCCCTCAGCGCGTACCAGCAGGCCGCCCGCCGGATCAAAGGCAAGTACCAGCACCGCTATCGCCGTGACGCACAGGCCGCACTGCGGAAAGCACAGACCGCGGTGCCGGCCTGGATCATGCCGTTGCACCAGGTCGCGGAGACGGTGCCCATGGACCGCCCCGGCATGTTCGACGTCGTCATCGTCGATGAGGCGAGCCAGTCCGGTCTTGAGGCCATGCTGCTGAGCTGGCTCGCCGACCGGATGGTCGTCGTCGGCGACAGCAAGCAGGTCAGCCCCTCCAATGTCGGCCTCAAGCAGGACGAGTACTTCCATCTGAGGGACCGACTGCTCACCGCACTCGAGCCGGATGTCCGCAGCCTCTTCGGGCCCGATTCCAGCTTCTTCGACCTCACGGAGGCGCTTTCCGCGGGCCGCGGCACACTCATGCTCAAGGAGCACTTCCGGTGCATGCCGGAGATCATCTCCTTCTCCAACGAACTGTGCTACAACGGGCGGCTGCAGCCGCTGCGGCAGTACGGTGCCGATCGGCTGGCCCCGGTCCGTACCGTGTATGTCGAGGACGGCGTAGCCCTCGGAAGCAATACCCGACTGGCCAACACCGCCGAAGCGGAAGCGCTCGTCGACGCGATCGTGCGCTGCTGCGCGGACCCCGCGTACGACGGGAAGACCATGGGCGTCATCAGCCTCCGCGCCAGCAAGGGACACTTGGCGGAACTGGAGAACCTGCTCGCCGAACGTCTCGACTACGAGCAGCGTGAGGAACGGCGCATTCGGGTCGGCGACGCGGAGGACTTCCAGGGAGACGAACGCCACGTCATGTTCGTCTCCTGCGTCAACTCAGCGACCACCGTCGCCGGTTCGGTGCCGGGAGGTTTCAACGGCAAGACGTACGAGCAGCGGCTCAACGTCGCCGCCTCACGTGCCCAGGACCAGGTGTGGGTGTTTCACAGCGCGCGCACCGAACAGTTCCACGAGAACGACTTGCGCCGACAGTGGCTCGACCACCTCACACGGCCGGCGGAGGAGGACACCGTCGCGGTCGACGGTGAGGTGCTCGCGGACGTACGGCACGAAGCGTTCGACAGCCTCTTCCAGCAGAAGGTGTATCTGGAACTGACCGCGCGCGACTATCGCGTGCGTCCCGGGTACCGGGTCGGCCGGCACTCCATCGACCTGGTCGTCGAGGGCGGAACACGCAGACTTGCCGTCGCCTGCGACGGCGACGCTTTCGCGGAGGGCGAGGACGCATCGACCGCGGCGGCCAGGCAGCGTGACCTGGAGCGTGTCGACTGGACCTTCGTCCGCATCCGCGGAAGCCGGTTCCACCTGGACCGCGAACAGGCGCTCGCGCCGCTCTGGGCAGAGTTGGAACGGCTGGGGATCGAACCGGTCCGCGAAGAAGCGGAAGAGCCCGCCCCTCCGTCCCAGGCGGCGCAGAACGAGGCCTCGCCGGTCGGCGGTCCGGCTGGGCACGACCGAGCGAGCACGATTCCGGAGCACGAGGCCACTGACGGCAATAGCCCGCAGCCTGATACCGAGGCAGCCGCCGACATGTCGACCCCGTCGGTGGACCCGGTCCTTCAGTCCCCGGGGATGCGTTCGCCCACGCCGGTCTCGGCAAGGAAGGCGGCACCCTTTGCTCCTGCTCCGGTGCAGCGGCGAGTCCGGACTTCGGAGCCCGCGCGCGTATCGGCACCGGCGACCAGGCCTGCCGTACCGCCCGTGACATCCGTGCCGCAGCAGCGGGAACAGGCCTCACTCGGAGCACCGCAGGCTTCCGTCCCCGTTCAGGAGATTCCCGCCGCCGCCTTCCAGCGGCTGGTCCGAGAGATACAGGAGCTGCAGGTCGCTGTGGACGCTGCGGACGAGGCTCCGAAGGGAATGGACGCGGCCAACCTCGTCTTTCTCAGAAAGACACAAGCCGATCAGCGCGATCGTCGAACGAAGCGCCTCGGTTTCCTGCGGGCATTCCTCGACGCCGTCCACGTCGGACATGAGCCGGGCATCCCGCGGGTTGTCATTCCTGGTGCGTTGCTCGTCCTCGAGTTCGACGGGCAGGTCGACGACGACACCTTGTACACGGTCGCTGAACTGCCCACGGACGAGGCGGACATCGTCTCTCCGTCGTCTCCGTTGGGCCACGCGCTGATGTGGCAGCCGCCGGGACGTGAGATCCCGTACGAGGCCTCTGGGGGCAAGACCCACACGATCGTCGTCCGGGAGATCCGATTCTGAGGGTCTGGGCAAGGCCGGACGATGGCTCTGAGTAGCTGCCGATACCGATGAGCCCCGCTGCCCGAACCGCGTTGCGGTTCGGGTAGCGGGTATGTGCTCATCGGCCGGCGACCGGGTCCAGCATGCGACTCCGTTCACCGCTCCACGTGATGGCCAGCGCGTCGCGGGCCCGTGTGCACGCCACGAACAGCAGGCAGTGCTCGGCCAGGAGATCCGACTGGTGCTGAACGGGATCCACGTCGGCCGGCGTCACGTGTGGAGCGAAAGGCAGCACGCTGGACGTCACGCCCACGACTGCCACACAACGGAACTCCAACCCCTTCATCGCGTGCATGGTGGCGACTCGCACGCCCGATGCCTCTGGCCCCGGATCGTCCTTGACCGCGACCGCCGGGATGCCCTCGCGTCGCAGGCGTGCGATGACCGCGTCGACCATCGTGTTGAACCGGGCGCACACCGCCACTTCCGACGGCTTGACACCGTCCTGTTCGATCCAGGTGCGGATCTGCTCGGTCAGTGCCCGAAGCTCCTCGTCCTGACTGCCGTATCCGTGGGCCGCCGGGGTACGACCGTGCAACTGGGAACGGTAGCCCCGCAGCGAATCGCGGCCACCGTCATCGTCGTCATCCTCACCGAGCCGGCCCACGGGCCGGCCGTCGAGCAAGGACGCGGACCAGCGCAGGATCTCTTCCGTGCTGCGGTAGTTGAGGCGCAGCCGAGACGTGCGTCCTCGCACATTGATCCCCAGCGAGCGGAGCGAGACGCGAGAGTCGTAGATCCGCTGATGAGGGTCACCGACGAGGAACATGTCGTCGGATTGCGGGGCCACGCAGGCGCGAAGTACCCGCCACTGGGCCGGGTGGAGGTCCTGGGCCTCGTCCACGACGACATGGCGGTAACGCGGTCCGCCGTCGGTAAGGATTCTTGCGGCTTGGTCGCACAACTGGGTGTACGTTGCCGAGTCGCGCGACGAGAGATCCGCGCTGAACCGTTCCATCACGCGCCACAGCCGGGCTCTTTGCACCCGCCCTACCTGAGTACCGCGCCCCCGTCGTATGCAGCGCAGGTACTCCTCGGGCGTACGCAGGCCCTGGGCCAGGACGACGTTGCGGAACTCCTGGGACAGGAACTGTTCCGGCCAAGGGAGGTCCTCGCGAGCGGCGGCACGGGTCCAGGCGCTCTTCTCCGCGCTCATCGAAAGAGGTTTCGGTGAACTGCCCCGCGCCTCTCGGATGACCCGGGCGGCGAGGGAGTCCACCGTTGTGACGTCGACGCGAGCCAGCAGGTGGGCGTCCGCTTCGCCGAGCAGGAGCGCCAGACTGTCCCGCAGCGCGGCCGCCATGGCGTTCGTGAACGTGGTCAGCAGAATTCGGTCGCCTCCGCGGCCGGTACGGAGCAGATGCCGAACGCGGTGCAGAGCGACGACCGTCTTGCCGGTGCCAGGGCCGCCCGTGACTTGAGCGGGTCCGTTGAAGCCCGGGTGATAGGCGTATCGGCGCTGGGCAGGGTGGAGGAAGATGCGCCAGCGGGTGAGGTCCTCGGTGAGGATGCGTTCCAGCTCGCCGGGGCCCGTCACTTCCACGATGCGGTTCGGCGTGTTGAGAATTGCTTCGGTGAGGGTGACCGTCGGCCGGTCCTCCGCCGTCCGCACGGTCTGTCCGCGCGGAGCGATCAGCTGCTCCCAGACATCCTCGGGGGAGTAGTCGGCGGCCAGATACTCCAGCACTTCATACTGATCGGCCGGCATCATGGGCGGTGCCATGACCGTCAGGTCGTCGGCCGTCACGCAGACACGCGCCAGGCGCAGGACCTGCTCGTCGATGCCGAGGTCGCGCAGCACTGTGTCGGAGTATTCCTCGAAGAGGCGGGAAGGGGTGGCGACCGCCTTCGTCTCGAAGTAGGTCTCCATCTGCTCGAGGGCTTCGACGTTGCGCACCTCGAGGCCTCCGGTGGCGCCGTTGACCGAGTAGGCGCGCTTGCAGGCCCAGTTGATCGCCTCGTCGTGAGGGGCGACCCGAAGGAGCGTGAAGAGTTCACTTCCGTCGTCGGGAGCGAGGAGAACTCCCCGGTAGAACTTGGTGATGCGTATGGTGCGAATCCGGGGATCGCGCGCCCGCTCGAGCTTCTCCAGGTGCATGCCCTTGCTCGCGTGGAGCTGGGGGACGGACATGCTCCGGAACATCTGGATGGCGTCGTTGACTTCCTTCTGGACGGGTCTCTGGAGCGAGATGAGGTCCGCGACGAAGTCGTCGGAGAGGGCGAGTCGGGGCATGGGCGTCCTCGGGTCGCGAGTGGGCGGTGGTCGAGGCCCAGCCTAGAGACTTGTTCCGCCAGGAGCGACGGTGCGCCACATAGTCATTGTGTGAACTGAGTCAACGGTCTATATTGCTGATGCTGTCCTACGATCGATCCACGCTCGTGACCCATCGGACCTGTCCGGAAGGACCCACCGAATGCCGGCCCAGCCTGCCCAGGCCGCTGTCCCGCACCCGCTCGACGAAGTGCCTCAGACTTTTCGTGCCGGAGACTCGTACGCTGTGCGGGACGGACTCGTCGCCTATGTCCGCCGTGATCTCCAAGGGCCCTGGGACGGAGAGACCGAGACCCTGACGAGTGCTTCCTCCGGGCCGCGCGACCGTTACCTCGTCGGCATGATCGGGCCGCAGCCCCAGGCCGTCACCGGAGAGGAGATCGCCGTCGCGGCCGCCCAGAGCGCTGACGGCGACTCGGGCGACGAACAGGCGGGCGACGACGGGGGGCCCGGGGACCGGTTGACCCCGCAGGCGGCCGGCCATATCTGGGCATCCTCCATGGGGTTGTCCTTCACGGTTCCCGCTTCCGTCGGCACGCTCAGCGCCCATGTCCGTTGGGGCCGTTACACGCAGTCCGAAGAAGTCACTGATCGGGGGACGACCCGCAGGGTCTGGTCGCGCGAGCCGATCGAGCATCCCGTGGACATCGATGTGACCAGCATGACCGGCCGGATCGTCGAACTGGAACGCGAAGCCGTTGTTCTCGACGTACAGGTACGGCAGCATGTCGGACGCGCCGGCGCCGAAGAGCTGCGTGTCGTCGAACTGACCCTGGTGAACAGGCAGCAGGACAGTCGTGAGGCGCGCGATGCCCACTGGCTCTTCCAGACCGAGATCGACATCACTGCCTTTCCGGACGATCAGGCCGCGATCTTCCTTCCGGTGGACGACCCACTCGATCTCGCGAACCGGGGTGATGCCCCCGAGGATTCCGAGGACCGGCGGCTCCGTCTCCTGTACCGGGACAGCCTCAGCCATGCAAAGGGCCGAAATGTCGCCGTGCACGCACATGTGCGTGATGGCGAGCGCAACGCGCATCGGCTCACCACCATCTGGCTCCCGGAATACGATGTCCGGGCCACCACCGCACCGACTCTCGAGGAACAGGATCTTCTTCGCGGGCTCGAGCTCGGCATGGACGAACTCGCCGCACTCGCGGTGCCGGCCCGCCGGAACGAACTCAGCGCCGCACTCGCACCGCTGGCCGACGGCTACGGCACATGGCTCGAACAGCAGCGTCGCAAGGCCCGCTCGCTCCCGGAGGACCTGCGTGAATCGGCAGGCGTCGCCATCGAGCAGGCGTTGGAGATCTGCGACCGCATAACGCTGGGGATCGACAGACTCGTTGCCGACGACGTCGCCCTGGACGCCTTCCGGTTCGCCAACCGCGCCATGGCACTCCAGCGGCGCAACACGGCCATCGCCGCCGCGCGCTCCGGTCGTGAAGACGACAACAGCTCCTATCAGGAGGCGTACGACGAGGTCTACGCCAAGGGCAAGGAGGCTGCCAGCTGGCGTCCGTTCCAGCTCGCCTTCGTCCTGCTGAATCTCGACTCCCTCACCCAGCCTGGACACGCCCACCGCGGAACCGGCCGTGAAGCCCTCGTCGACCTGCTGTTCTTTCCGACCGGTGGTGGCAAGACCGAGGCTTACCTCGGCCTGGCCGCCTACACGTTCGCGCTGCGACGCCTGCAAGGCATTCTCGGCTCGGGAACCGACGCACGCAGCGGTGAGGCCGGCGTCGGGGTTCTGATGCGCTACACCCTGCGCCTCCTGACCGCCCAGCAGTTCCAACGTGCCGCTGCGCTGGTGAGTGCCTGCGAGGTGCTGCGGCGCGAGGAGTTCGCGCGGGACGTCCGCTGGGGCGCGACTCCCTTTCGTATCGGGCTCTGGGTCGGAACGTCGGTCTCGCCCAACTGGTTCGACGAGGCCAAAGAGCAGATCGCCGACGCGAGAGAGAGCGCGAGCGACAAACACGCCCGGGTTCTGCAAGTCCTCACGTGCCCCTGGTGCGGGAGCGGGCTGACGGCCCGTTCGCACATGGAGTACGACGAGGGACGGCGTCGTGTCCTGCTCTACTGTCCGCGTGCCGAAGGCGAGGACCGCTGCCCCTTCTCGCGGCGTGAATCGCCTGGTGAAGGCATCCCCGTCCTCACCGTCGACGAGGAGATCTACCGGCTCGCCCCCGCACTGTTGATCGCCACGGTGGACAAGTTCGCCCAGCTCCCCTGGAACGGTTACGCCGGGCTGCTGTTCGGCAGGGTCACCGAGCTCTGCCCCCGGCATGGCTACCGCCACGACGACCTCGACGCCAAAACAGGCTGCGGAAGCCGTCACAACGCGAAGGGCGACCTCCCCGGCGTCACCGCACAGCCCGTCAACCGTCTGCGACCCCCGGACCTGATCATCCAGGACGAGCTGCACCTGATCTCGGGTGCGCTCGGTACCATGGTCGGCCTCTTCGAGTCCGCCGTCGATCAGCTCTGCACCTGGAGCGTCACCGATGTCCACGGTCAGCGCCGCGAGGTCGGTCCCAAGATCGTCGCATCCACCGCGACCACCAAACGGGCCGCGGATCAGGTGCTCGGCGTCTTCGGCCGCAAGGTCGCCGTCTTCCCACCGCAGGTCCTCGACGTCGGCGACACCTTCTTCTCCCGACAGGTCGAACTGAGCCGTGAGAACCCCGGCCGACGCTACCTGGGCGTCTGCGCGCACGGAACCCGGCTCAAGGCGGCCGAGATCCGGGTCGCCGAGATCCTGCTCCTCGCCGGACAACAGCTCTTCGACGACTACGGCAAGCCGGCAGACCCCTACATGACCCTCGTCGGCTACTTCAACGCGACCCGCGAACTCGCCGGCATGCGCCGGTACATGGACGACGACATCACCACACGAGTGCGCTCCAACGGCAGTCGCCGAGGCCAGGACACACTGTCCGATCGCATCGTCAGCAGAGCGGGCATGCTCAGCATCCAGGAGCTGACCTCGCGCATCTCCTCGTCCGACATCGGCGCTGCCCTCAAACGTCTGGAAATCGGCTTCGATCCGGAGCGTGACACCTCGGACCGGCGACGCGCCTTCCTGCGCGAGTACGCGACTGCCATGAAGGAGAAACGAGAACCACGCGCCGCCATGACGCCGACCGCCAGGCAAGCAGTCGATGTCGTCCTCGCCACTTCCATGCTGCAGGTCGGTGTCGACGTCTCCCGGTTCGGCCTGATGCTCGTAGTCGGCCAGCCGAAGAACACGGCCGAATACATCCAGGCGTCCTCGCGCGTCGGCCGTGATGCCAAACGCCCAGGCCTCGTCGTGACCCTGTACAACTGGTCACGTCCCCGAGACCTCGCGCACTACGAAGACTTCGAGCATTACCACGCCACGTTCTACCGCCAGGTCGAGGCGCTCTCCGTCACGCCGTTCACCCGCCGGGCCCTGGACCGGGGCGTGGCCGCCACCTATGTGGCCGCGCTGCGCCAGGGGTCGTTCGCAACGTCACGCAACCTGGACGCTCACAGTGTCGACCTCGACGGACCCCTCGCCCAAGAGGTGGAACGTCGCCTGTTGGAACGGGCCGAACGCGTGGGGGGCGAGCGCCCTCGCCAGTATCTGAGCGAACGCCTGGATCGACTCAAGGACGAATGGCGCCGCAAGCGCGATGAGAACAGCTCAGCCCTTGGCTACCGCAAGGAGAAGCGCAAGACGACGATCGTGAGCGGGCTGCTGAGGAGGGCGGACGGCACCCAGTGGACCGAGCTCACCGTCGGAATGTCGATGCGCGAGACGGAGAACGAGATCAACCTCCTCCTTCCTGGCGGCGGAGCCTTTCTCGAAGAATCCTCCGGTGGAGGACCGGACTGGAACTTCGGGGCGTCCGACACCGACTCCGATGGCGACCAGGACATGGCAGCCACCGTGGACAGTGACGAGTTCGGACCCGCCGCTGCCGATGCGGCCAAGAAAGGACAGCGATGAGCACCAACGGCAACCGCAGGGTCGGCGCCGTCCGTCCCAGCCACCTCATGTTCACCGCCGGTATCGGCTCCCTCGTAGATCTGCCGAACTTCTCGGTTCTCGTCAAGGGGCTCGACTCCTGGAGCTACTCCGGCATCACCGACTACGACATCGACGAACCTCGGCTGCGAGCCGCCGTCAACCGATCCCTCCAGCGCTACGGGCGTGGACAGGTCGAGCAGTTGCGGGCCGCCCCCTGGCTGGAGGGCGGGGACACGGACCCCAAGGGATGGGCCGCACAGGGGGTGGGGGTGCCCGTCACGCCGTTTCCCCAATGGCTGCGTTGCACGGCCTGCAATGTGCTGGCCGCGGTCGACTCGGCCGAGTTCACCTTCATCAACTCCAATCCGCGTACGCCGCACGAGGCGAAGTTCGTCCACGACTGCAAGCGGGGGAAGCCTCTCGCGGTGGCTGCTCGATTCACCCTGGTCTGCACCAGGGGTCATCTCGACGAGTTTCCCTACACGGCATACGTCCACCACGGGCAGTCCTGCACCAAGACCCCCCGCCCCAAGCTGCGAATGAAGGACCATGGCGGCAACCAGGCCGCCAACGTGACCATCGAATGCGTAGCCTGCGGTGCGAAGCGCAATATCCGTGAGGCGATGGGCGAGCGTGGCCGGCACAACCTGCCCCGGTGCCGAGGACGTCACCCGCACGTGGGTACGTACGCGACGAACGGCTGCGATCAGGATTCGGTCCTGATGGTCGCCGGCGCGTCCAATCAGTGGTTCCCGCTCACTCTCAGCGCCCTGGCCCTGCCCAAGGGACAGGGCGGGGACATCGACAAGCTGCTCGACGACCACTGGCCCGACCTGCAAGTCATCGGCGATCGCAACCAGTTCGACTTCATGGCCAGTATGCCCAAATTCGGGTTTCTCAAGGAGTTCGACGCTGACGCGGTTGTCGCGGCGATCGTGTCGCGCAAGCAGGGAGCCGACGCTCCAGCTCCCTCCGCACCCGATGTCCAGGCCGACCTGTTCGGCCCTGAATGGGACGCGTTGTCCGGCCCTGTTCCACTGCCCAGTGATGACTTTGCCTTGAGGCAAGTTTCCGTACGGACCCCTCTGGACGACCTCTTCTCCGACATCCGCCAGGTCGAGCGGTTGCGTGAGGCACGTGCCCTGATCGGATTCACCCGGCTCGATGCCCCCGACCCCGAGTCGCCGGAGATCGCCGACCGAGTGGACCTGTCACGTGGCGTGCTGAACTGGGTTCCGGCCAGCGAGGTGCGCGGTGAAGGCATCTTTGTGCGCGTGCGGGACGACCTCATGGCCGACTGGGTGGCGCGTGTGGAGAAGTCGCCGCAGATGGAGGCCCACAGGGAGGCTTTCGGTCGCTTCCGCGCCAACCGAAAGTCGGACCGCAAGACGAGCGACTTCGACCCCTACTACGGCTGGCCCGGGGCGCGGTACATCGCACTGCACACCCTTTCTCACCTGTTGATCCGTACGATCGCCCTCGAATGTGGATACAACTCCGCCTCACTCGCCGAGCGGATCTATGCGGGAGATGAACAGAACCCGAAGACGGGCCTTCTCATCTACACGGCCGTTCCGGACTCGGAAGGCACGCTGGGTGGTCTTGTTTCCCTTGCCGAGGAGCGTGAGTTCGACCGGATCGTCCGACGTGCCCTGGCTGATGCCGGACATTGCTCGGCCGACCCACTCTGCTCCGAGCGGCTGCCGCACGACCCGGGCGACTATCTGCACGGTGCCGCGTGCCATGTCTGCCTCTTCGTGTCCGAGACCACATGTGAACGCGGTAACCGGTTCCTGGACCGTCGTTTCCTGGTCCCGCTCTCCGGAGACAAGGATCAGGTACTGACCCCGGTCACCCTGCTGCCGTGAGCAGAAAAGAGTTCGAGGCCGCCGCCGAAGCTGCCGTTCTGGCCCTGGGGCTTTCCCGGGCCAAGGATCTCGCGGGACTGCTGGCTCGAGGGCGCAGCAGGGAATGGGCCCTGACCGAACTGGCAACGCCGGGAATGGGTGAGGCCGTCGAGAAGCTGTACGACGTACTGCAGACGGAGTCGATTCCTGCCGCAGAGGCAGCCGCCTATGTTCGGGGCTATGCGGCAGCCATGCTGCGTGCCCGGAACGCGGTTCAGGTCAGGACGGTGTGGAGCGGCCCCTCGACGCCTGCAGTGCCGGTGCGGGCGACTGCGCAGGTACTTGTCGAAGTCATCAATGAGGCTCGCGTGGAACTTCTTGCCATGACGTACGCCGCCCGTCCGTATCCAGCGCTGACGCGGGCTCTGACCGAGGCTGCGGCAAGAGGGGTGAAAACCCACGTGGTGGTCGAGACCCTGGCGGGCGCCCGCGGTCTTCTCTCGGGCCAGGAGCCCGCCGATGCGTTCGCGTCCGTACCGGGGGTGCGTCTTTGGCACTGGGAACGTGACTCAGCCGGGCATGCGCACTCGCGCCAGCACGCCAAACTCGCTGTAGCCGACAGGCGCATGCTCTTCCTGGGCAGCGCCAACCTGACCGAGTCGGCGGCGCGGCGCAATATCGAGGCGGGAGTACTGGTGAACGGTGGCGAAGCGCCACGTCGTGCAGCAGAGCACATTGTCGAGCTGCAACGCCTGGGTGTGCTCCGTCCCTTTCGGCCCTGAGCGGCGAACCAACTGGTTTTCGAGCGGACACCGGTCGGCCGAGACTGGGCAGAGGCGGAAGTCCCCGAACTGGGTGTCAGGCCTCTGGCAGTTCATGAAGTCTATGATCACTGAGCCGTTTTCGTCCTGAGTAGGTGCAGGTCAGCAAGGTGTGGACAGCTTGGACTGCTGTGCCGATGCGGGGGTGGAACACCGTTCACTCGCCGGTATTTCGTCGCTCTTGGGGTGTTCGGCCACCGGATCGGCAGGGGCAGGGCGGGCCTTGGGGCGAGGCCCAGAGGCGCCCAGAAGCAGACGCTGAACACAGCCGGCAGAGCCTTGAAGGCTGGTGCGGGCGATCAGTGCTTTTCCGATGGTCTTCTGTGCGTGACTGTTCCAGACGGGAGGCGAGGACCGCGGCCTGGACCCGGAGCCGCACGCCCAGCTTGGCCAGCAGTCGCGAGGTACGGTACTTGACGGTCTTCTCCGACAGGTAGCGTTTCTGGCCGATCTTGCGATTGGTGAGGTTGTCGCCTATCAGGGACAGGATCTCCCTCTCGCGCGGTGACAGGCTCGCAATCTCGGTCGGCACGGCAGGGCTGTCCGTGGGTTCTGCCCGCAGCGAGCGCATCAGGCGGGCCGTGGTCGTCGGGGCGAGCATCGACTGGCCCGAGGCCACCGTCCGTGCAGAGGGAGGCTGGTGGGCCGTCCGGCCCTCGGACCGGGGCCGGGCGGGCCCGCCTACAGACTCTCTCCGGCACTCCCCGCTGTTCCTTCGGACGACCAGCATGCGAAGTGCACGACAGCTACGTGCCGAGGAGAGGTACGACGATGACCGTAACCGTGACAGTCGGTGACCGAGCCACCATGGTCGCGGTGGTGCTGCACGACTGACAAGCAGAAATGCTTCGACAGGCGAGGAACCGCGATGCTCATGGGGAATGACCGCTGGGGTCGACCAACCGGGTCCATCAGGAGCCCGGAAGGCCTATGACTTCAGGGCGCCATCGCGCGACGCCGGAGACGACGGGAAGGAAGGCGCGGACCGAGGGGTCACCGGCCGCGCACACGGTGCGCCGGACCATGCACGTTTCCCCGAGTCGCCTGGCGGATTGCATGCATGCGCAACTACTCGGGGAGTGATCTTGACGCTGACGGGAAGCGCATGATCGACCGGCCGCATCGCCGCTGGTCAGCGGAACTCGTGAACGACCCACTGACTGGTAGCCCACGGGTTGTCGCAGAGTGCTGGTTGAGATTCATCTCGACCAGCACTTTCTGTTTCCCGGAGTCGTAGGTGAGGGCGAGTCCGAGCTGGCGGTAGATCTCGCAGCGCGTGGCGCAGGTGCCGCTCGTTCCAGATCAACGTGCGGTCGAGGAGTTCGTGGCGGCAGGTCTGCACCCAACGCTCCGTCAGGGAGTTCATCAGCGGCATGCGGACCCCGGTGAGCACGACGTGGATACCCGTGTTGCCCAGGAATGGGTTCTCGGTACCGAGCCGGGAACAAGTCCGCTTCGGGTAGGGGAGTGGGAGACGACGGTGGAAACGTCTGCTGTATCCCAGCGGATGGGGCTGGTTCGCCATGTCGGCCGGGCTTCTTCCATCCCAGTACCAAGCGGGGCTGGCGGGCGATGGGCGCACAGTACTGGTGTCGAACAGCCCACCGGTCCGCCGACATCGGTCGTCTGTTGGGCGACGTGACGCAACCGCGGTCCCACACGCGGCAAGGCTGCTCGAGCGTCCTGACGCCGCCGGGCGGCGGGCGACACCGTGTCGCCCGCCGCCAG
>LRTP01000039.1 GCA_001550305.1 Streptomyces diastatochromogenes | reverse complement strand
CTGGGGCGGCGGCGGTGCGTACCAGCCCGGCTGGCCCTGGCCCGCGACGGGCAGCTGCGGCGGCGGCATGGCACCCGGCGGCAGCTCCTGCTGGAGCCCGGCCTTCTGGTCGATGGTCGAGCGGTAGTCGACGGCGCCCTGTGTCATCCGCATGTACGCCTCCTCCAGCGAGGCCTGGTGCGGAGAGAGCTCCCACAGGCGTACGTCGGCGGAGTGGGCGAGGTCGCTGATGCGGGGCAGCGGCAGGCCCATCACGCGCAGCGCGCCGTCCTGCTCGGGCAGCACCTGGCCGCCCGCCTCGGTGAGCGCGGCGGTCAGCTTCTCGCGCTGCTGCGGCTCGGTCTCCGGGGTGCGGACCCGGGCGAAGTCGGCCGAGTTGTGCGAGATGAAGTCCTTGATGTTCTGGTCGGCGAGCAGCTGGCCGCGCCCGATCACGATCAGGTGGTCGGCGGTCAGCGCCATCTCGCTCATCAGGTGCGAGGAGACGAAGACCGTGCGGCCCTCCGCCGCGAGCGCCTTCATCAGGTTGCGGACCCAGAGGATGCCCTCGGGGTCGAGGCCGTTGACCGGCTCGTCGAAGAGCAGCACCTGGGGGTCGCCGAGGAGCGCGGCGGCGATGCCGAGCCGCTGTCCCATGCCGAGCGAGAAGCCCTTGGAGCGCTTCTTGGCCACGTCCTGCAGCCCGACCACGCCGAGTACCTCGTCGACCCGGCGGGCCGGGATGCCCGACAGCTGGGCGAGGCAGAGCAGGTGGTTGCGGGCGTGCCGGCCGCCGTGCACGGCCTTGGCGTCGAGGAGCGCGCCGACCTGGCGGGGCGCGTTGGGCAGCTTGCGGTAGGGGAAGCCGCCGATGGTGACCTGCCCCGAGGTGGGGTTGTCGAGGCCGAGGATCATCCGCATCGTCGTCGACTTGCCCGAGCCGTTGGGCCCGAGGAAGCCGGTGACGGCGCCCGGCCGCACCTGGAAGGAAAGGTTGTACACGGCCGTCTTGGCGCCATAGCGCTTCGTCAGGCCGACTGCCTCGATCATGCTCCGCACCCATCGAAAGGTTCAGGACGTCGGGGCGCACGCCCCCGTAAGGGTTAGGAGGATATCGGGGCGCTGACGGTTCCACTCAAGAGTAAGTAAAAATGTGCAGGTCACGCGGGGGACGGGCGGGAGAACGGTCTTACCTGGGGCCTTACCCGCACCCTACCTTTGTCAGGTACCCGTCCTGCCTGGTCAGGCTGGAAACGGAACCTCCGCACCCGATACCGCAGCCGATACCGAGCACGCCTCACGCCCGACGGGGAAGCGAGTCGTCCAGCGGCGGCAGGTCGTCGTACAGCCGCAGCTCGGACGCGTCGTCGACGTACGGCAGGAAGTCCGTCTGCGGCAGTACCCAGCCCTCCTCACCGAAGACCAGCGTGCCCCGCTCGCGCAGCGCGCGGTCGGCTCCCGCGCGCCGCACCCAGGTGGCCGGGTCGGGACCGAGCAGTTCGCGCAGCCGGGCGGAGCCGTCCAGCAGCGCGGCGAGCAGCTGCGCCT
>LRTP01000389.1 GCA_001550305.1 Streptomyces diastatochromogenes | reverse complement strand
TGGTTGATCGTGCCCTCGATCCCGGCGCGGAGGGCGTATTTGGTCTTCCAGGTCTTGGTGGCCTGCTCGGCCCGGGCATCGGTCAGGGTCTCGTGGAATTCCTTCGGGCGGAGGCTGAGGGTGCGGGTGCCCCGTGCGGAGGTGGTGCACTTGTCCTGGACAGGGCAGGCGTGGCAGTCGGTGCGGGCGAACTGGACGACGATGGCGTCGCGACCGTGCTGCCGAACGGGGAACCAGCCGGTGCTGGTGCGGCCTTGAGGGCAGCGGGCCTGGCGGACCTTCCAGTCGATGCGGAAGGCGCTCTTGTGGAAGCCGGCGTCGGCCTTGGCCTGTGGTGAGTGGTCCAGGAGGACCGGGGTGACCATGGTGATACCCCGGACGGCGGCCTCATGGATGAGGTCCGCGGACGGGTAGCCGGCGTCGAGGTAGTGCTCACCTGGTGTGAGGCCGCGGTCGGCGAGGTTCTGCTGGACGGGCCGGGTGGCCTGACGTCAGGGACGCTCGCCTCGGTGGTGAGGACGTCCGTGATCAGCCGTAACGGCAGGACTTCGGCTTCGGCTTCGGCTGGGGTGTCGCAGGTTTCGGTGAGGTGGACCTTGTAGCCGAGCCAGAATAGGTCGTCGCCCTTGGCCGCCCACCGCGCATCAGGGTCGTAGGGGGAGGCCAGGCGGAGATGGCCGGGCGGGACGCCCTCCTTGTCGGCATCCCGCTTCACGATCACCTCCCGTCCCCGCGCGTCGGTGAACACGTAGTAGGTCTGCACGAGCATCCGGCGCAAGAACGCGACCGGCTCGATCTCCCGCAGCCACCTGGGCGCCCCGGGAGCCCAGACCGCCCGGCAGAGCGCCAGCGCATCCTGCCCGAACACCACGGCCAGCCGGTCACGTTTCGTCTTCGATGACGGCATCGCCCACCCGTTGACGCGTTCCTCGTAGCGGTGCGCGAGCTCGGGAACGTCCACCGCGTCGGCCAGCCAGCCCCCAGCCGCCACCGCAAGGGCCTCCAACGCCGCCCGTACGCTCTCACCTGCGACTTCGGTCCGATTCAGGTCACGGACCGCGCTGATCACATGGGTGGAGTCGGTGCGCTGCTTCCCGCCGGCCCCGACCAGGCCCTGCTCCCGGCAGACCTCCAAGAGCCGGTCGAACACCACCCGCTCCAGACCGTGCTCGGCCAGCCGGGTCCTGAACCGGGACAGCACCGTCGCGTCGAAACCGGTATCGGTCAGCTCCGCGCCGATCGCGTACTTCCAGTCGATCGCGCGGACCGCCATCACGGCGGCCTGCCGGTCGGTCAGGTTCTCCCTGAATTGAAGCACCGTGACCAGCGACAACACCGCCGGTGGCAGGCCCGGCGCCCCACGGCGTCCGAACGCCTCGGTGAACGGCTTGTCCGCGAACACCTCGCCCAGCCGGTCCCGCACCCGCATCGCCAGCGTCCCGTCAGGGAACGCCGCCCGAGCGACCGCCACGGTCTGTGCCGGGATCTCTGACAGCCCCTTCGGCTGCAACGACATGTACTCCACCCCCTGCGGCCCGTGACACGACCAGGGCCACAGAGACGATCATGCCGCACCCGCGACACACCCAGCCGAATTAAGCAGCAGAGTCGAGAACGGCCTCAAAGACAACAAGGGTGGCCCCGCATTCCAGATCCGCACCACAAACGGGCGCCTTTGGCAGGGCGAATCCGGTAGTGCTCAATGCCGATCACCCGGTGCTGGTGCAGGTTCTCGGGGTCCGCCAGAGCCGCGCGCACCCGTTGCCAGTGGTTTCGTCGCTCCACCTGTGCAGCTGCGCCCTGCTGGGGCTTCCACAACCGTTCCCATCGACGGCATTCGCCACCCCCACGACATCTCGCCCAGCAACTGCCGAGGCTCCCGCGGCAGCGGCTACTTCACGTCTGACCAGCGGATACGTCAAACGAGGCTCGGAAAGAGAACGGTCTTCAGAGTGGTGATGCCGTCACCAGCGTAAGCCCCGCCTTCTCGCAGGGCCCCCCGCAGCCGACTGTTGATTTCGCAAGTTCGAGACCGACAGAAAGGCGCAACAGCCGTGGAGCCCAATCAGGTGGCGATCGTCACTGGCGCATCACGGGGCATCGAGCGGCCGATCGCGGAGGTCCTGGGGGTCGCTCCCGGTCCCGTCGATACCGAGATGTTCGGCTCCGGTCAGTCGGAGAAGCGGATCACTCAAACGGCCGCCGCGGCGCCGGTGGGGCGGCTCGGCACCGTAGATCCCGTGGCCCTCGTCGCCGTCCTGGCCTTTTCCGCCTCTGGACGGGCCAACGGCCAGGCCATCAGCACCAGCGGAGGAATCGCCTGATGCCCACCCCCGAGAAATCCGACAGTCTCGTCGTTATCGTCACCGGGGCCGGAAGCGGCATCGGCCGCGCTGTCGCGGTGGAGCTCGCTCGCGCAGGTCACATCGTGTACGCCGGAATGCGCGACCTGAACGGACGTAATCGTCGGCGGGCCGAGGACCTGCGCGAGCTCGCATCCGCCGAGAACGTACGCCTGATGGCGCTCGAAATGGATGTGCTGTCCGAACCCGGCTGCCGCAGCGCCGTCGACGTCGTCCTTGGCGAGTACGGGCGGATCGACGCCGTGGTCAACAACGCCGGAATGCTGATGGCCGGTGTCGCCGAGGGCTTTACCCCCGAGCAGTTCCTGCGGATCCTGGATACCAACGCCGTGTCATGGCTGCGGGTGAACAGAGCCGTGCTTCCGGTGATGCGCCGCCAGGGCTCGGGGACGCTCGCCTACGTAAGCAGCACGACTGCGCACATCGCCGAGCCGTTCATGGCGGCCTACATCGCCAGCAAGGCCGCGGGCGAGTTCCTCGCCGAGTCGATGGGCCTGGAAGTGGCACCCCTGGGCATCGACACCGTGATTGTCGTACCGGGCGCCTTCACCGAAGGTACCGAGCATTTTGCGCACAGCAACCCGCCTGCGGACGCGGCCGTCGTCGCCCAGTACGGCAGTCTGCCGGATCGGGTCGCGCAGCTCCCCGAGCGTCTGCGCGCCATCGACCTCGCATACGACGGCTCAGCGGCGCAGGTCGAGTCCGTCGGCCGGGCTCTGGTCGAGGTGTTCGAGGAGCCCCAAGGCAAGCGCCCCCGCCGGGTCGTGGTCGACGCGCAGCGCAAGGGCGTCGAGGAGTTCGACGCCGTGCGAGCAGCCAAGCAACTCGAATTCTTCCGCCAACTGGGGATCGATGACCTCCTCACGGTCGCCGAGCCCACCACCACTGAGGAGAAGCGATGACCCGCACCATCGAGAACCTGATCGGAACCTTCTACGCGGCGTTCAGCGGCAAGCCCGAGCTGCTCGACGACATCGTCGCCGACGACTGGGACGACATCCCGCTGGGACCGGGCCAGGCGCCCGGCCGAGCTGGCGCCGCTTCGCTGATCAAGGGCGTCGGAGAGGCTTTCAGCGACTTCCGCATCGTGGTCCACCAGATCATCGACGGCCGGGGCCGCGACGGCAACGGGTTCGTCGGCGTGCGCGGCGAAATGCGCGGCGTGCACAGCGGCGAGACCTTCGGCGTTCCAGCGACCGGGCGGGAGTTCCAGGTCCGGATCCACGAGTTCCACGAACTGGTCGACGGACGCATCGTCCGCACCTGGCATTTGGAGGACTGGCTCGACTGGTTCCGGCAGGTCGACGCCTCGCCTGCTCACTGAAGCAACGACAGGAGAGAACGTATCCATGAAGGCATTGCAGTACACCGCATATGGCCACAGCCCGGTCGTCAACGATATTCCCAAGCCGGTCCCTGGGCCGGGCGAGGTCCTGGTCCGGGTCGCAGGGGCGGCTCTGAACCCGCTCGACGTCAAGATCGGCGCGGGATATGTCCAGGCGTATTTTCCGATCACCTTCCCCTCGACCGTGGGTACTGATCTCGCTGGCACGGTGGAGCAGCTCGGATCCGGTGTGAGGGGCTGGAACGTCGGCGACGCGGTGATCACGCGTACTGATCCGACGGTCGGCGGAGCTGTAGCGGAATACGCTGTGGTCCCAGCCACAAGCCTGGTGCCGGCGCCTACCACGATTCCGCTCGAAGCCGCCGCCGGTCTGGCCACCGCCGCGGCGACCGCCTGGCAGGCAGTCAGCGAGATCGCGGCGCTGAAGTCCGGCCAGAAGGTGCTCGTGCACGCAGGTGCCGGCGGCGTCGGCAGCTTCGTTGTCCAGCTGGCCCATCGCGCCGGCGCACACGTGGTGACCACCGCTTCGAGCGCTGCTGCCGAGATCGTCCGCAAGCTCGGGGCCGATGAAGTCATCGACTACACCAGCGTCGACTTCCGGGCCGCGGTATCGGATGTGGATGTTGTCGTCGACTCGGTCGGTGGTGAGACCGAGGCTCGGTCGCTCGATGTTCTCAAGCCGGGTGGTCTGCTGGTCAGCCTCCCGGTCCCGCCGGACTTCGAGCGTGCTGCCGCTCGCGGGCTCCGCGCCGAGTTCGTCTTCCACACCTCCGACGCCGATCGACTGGCGCGAGTCGTCGAAGTAGCGAACGAAGGCCTCGACATCGTCATCGACCGCACGGTGCGGCTCAGTGGCGCTGCGGACGCGTTCGACTATCTCGCCCAGGGCCACGCCAAGGGCAAGGTCATCGTCCAGCCGTGATGCACCGCAGCCGTCGGGACGAGGGACTCCCTCGTTCCGACGGCTTTGCGCAGCCGTTGTCGGCCCTCGTGATACAGCTGGCTGGGGCCCGGCGGAAGCCAAGGATCGGCCCGATGCGAGCCGGGTGCAGCTTGCACTGTTGTCGCAGGTGGCAGACCTGCTTCTCCAGCCCTGGCGCGGTCCGGTGGGATGTCGTGCGGGACGGCTGGGACGTTCGCACTATCCCCCCTCGCGCTCTGTCCGCCGGCGCAGCCACTTGTGGGCCGTGGCCCGGGAAACACCCATCTCGGCAGCGACACAGGCGACGGGACGACTCGACCGGACACGCTCGATGAGCAGCCGCCTGCCGTGAACGGTCAGCCGGGCATTATCGTGGGAAACGAAGAACCCCCGTGCGGTGCGGTCCTGGACAGCTCCACCACATTGGAGGTCTTCCCCATGATCAAGCCCCGTGGCTGTCAACACCGCTCGTGATCGATACACCGTTGCCGATCTCCAAGCCACGCTGACAGGCGATCCGTGCCCGGCAGACCGGACAGCCGGAACCCCGCATCAGCGAAGAGTCGATCCGCCCCGCTTCGCAACCCCGATGTCCTGGCTGCCCAGGACGGCGAGCAGTTCCAGCTTCTCCGCCGAGTCGCCGCCCACCGGGGCGGTGAACCACAGCAGCCGCTGCGAACCATCCTCACTGAGCAGGCTGAGGCAATCGAGCTCGATCGCGCCGAGATCCGGGTGCATCAGCCTCTTCCGGTCGGCCCGACGTACGGCGACCTCCTGATGCGGCCACAGGTCCGCGAACTCGCTGCTCGTCGAGACGAGCCGCCGGATCAATCCGCGCACCTCGCTGTCGCCGCCGCGGCGGGCGGAGACCGCTCGCAGGTCGGCCACGAAAACCCGCGACTGGTGATCGTGCTCGTCGGGGTGGTACCGCAGCCGGGCCTCAGGCTCGGTGAACCACCGGTACACGAAGCTCGCCTCGACGCCCTTCTTCCTCGGGATCGGTCCGAGCAGCGCAGTGGCGAGACGGTTCTGTACCAACGTCGCGTGCAAGTCGGTGATCACTGCCGCCGGGGTGTTCGGCAGGCGTTCGAGCAGGTCGAGCATACCCGGGTGGACGTGCGCCGACACTCCGTGCCGTGGCGGCAACGGACGACCGGCCAGAAAGTACAGATGCGCACGCTCATCCTCCGTCAGCCGCAGAGCCCGCGCGAGCGCGGCCACCATCTGCTCCGACGGCTGCGCACCCCGGCCCTGCTCCAACTGGTTGTAGTAGTCGACCGACGCGCCGGCCAAAATGGCCACCTCGTCGCGGCGCAGCCCAGGCACCCGGCGTCGCGTCGACCCAGGAAGCCCCACCTCGCCGGGGCGGATGCGGTCGCGCCGCGACTTCAGAAACTCACCGAATTCAGCCAGGTCCATACCGACCATTCTGAACCGACTTGCCACGCCAAGGGAGGGGACGCTGTTACCACCCTCAGCACATTGCGATGCCGGAGCCGGCCCCTGGCCCCTCTGGCCGGGTGTCGTCTGACTCGACGCACTGCGGCCCGCATGCTGGGCAGGTGCTCCCTGTCCAGGACAAGTGCACCATCTCCGCACGGGGCACTCGCACCCTCAGCCTCCGCCCGAAGGAACTCCACGAGACCCTGACCGATGCCCGGGCCGAGCAGGCCACCAAGACCTGGAAGACCAAATACGCCCTCCGCGCCGGGATCGAGGGCACGATCAACCAGGCCCTCGACGTCACCGGGCTCCGCCGGGCCCGCTACCGCGGCCTGCCCAAGGTCCGCCTCCAGCACGCCTTCTCCGCCACCGCCGTGAACGTCATCCGCCTCGACGCCCACTGGAACCCCGGCCAACCGTCCTTCACGCCCCGGACCAGCAGACTCACCCGCCTCAGCCACCAACTCGCAGCCCGGACACGGAATTAAGCAGCAGAGTCGCCATGCTGAAGCGGTGCGAGGAGATCATGCGGGAGGTGTGCGGCAGCTTCGAGACGGAGCTGAAGGAGTTCAACGGCGAAGCCGATCACGTACACCTGCTCGTGCACTATCCGCCGAAGGTCGCCCTGTCCAAGCTGATCAACAGCCTGAAGGGCGTCAGCTCCCGTTACCTGCGCGCCGAGTACACCGGCCGCATCAACCGCATCGGGCTGGGCTCCGTGTTCTGGTCGCGCTCCTACTTCGCCGGTTCGTGCGGCGGCGCACCGCTCAGCATCGTCCGTCAGTACATCGAGGGCCAGAAGCGGCCCACCTGACCGTCACCGAAGAGGCGCAGCGAACTCCGGCGCTGCGCGCCTCCGGTCCGAGGATGCGTTTCCCTCCCCGGCTGAAGCCGGGGATACCCACGCAAGATCAGGGATGGTGGCCAGGTTCAAGGTGGCGTGGATGGAGCCGAGTAGCGTCGTCGGGTCGCCGAGCGGTGGTTGGGCGAGCTGCTGGCCGAGCTGCGCGGCGTGCCCCGGCCCGGCTACCGCCTGGGACCCGCGACGGCGTAGGCCGTGGTGCCGGCGACCGCGAGGACGAGGGCCGTCCAGGTGGCCGCTGTCGTGCCGGGTGGCAGCAGCATCCACATCACCGCCTGCATCGGCACACTCGTCGGGGGCGGGGCGAAGAACACGAACGAGAGCCAGGCGAACGGCAGCGTCCAGGCGTACTGGCTGCCTGAGAGCGCCGCGCCGAGGGCGACCAGTCCCATCAGGCCCGCGCTGTTCCGGACGACGAACGCGGTGGTGGCCATGGACACGCCCATGGTCTGCACTGTCAGCAGCACCCCGGCGACGGCCGCGCCGGCGAGCAGCACATGCGCCGCCCTGCGAGGTATCCAGCGGATCGCGGCCGTCCGGTCCAGTGCGAGGTCCTGCCCGCCGAGCCCGACCGAGACCGCCATCGCCCCCGTGGTGAGGATGAGCGCGGGCAGCTTC
This sequence comes from Streptomyces diastatochromogenes, assembly GCA_001550305.1. Lineage (GTDB taxonomy): Bacteria > Actinomycetota > Actinomycetes > Streptomycetales > Streptomycetaceae > Streptomyces > Streptomyces mirabilis_D. Next base: position 4,510 of record LRTP01000389.1, on the reverse strand, counting down.
GGATCACCGGGCCCCGAGCTCCCGTCCCGGGCGAGTGCCCACACCGCCACCGCGCCGATCACCACCGCGGCGAGCGACGCGGGTACCTGACGCGAGCGCGCGTACAGCGTCAGCCATCTCACCGGGACGCACCGCCTTTCAGCGCGTCGAACGTGTCGCCCTTGCAGGAGAGCGCTGCGGCGCGCATCGCGTTGATCCGCGAGAGCTGCTCGGCCCGCGGAAGCGCCTCGAGTTCCTTCCACACTGGGCGGGTCTCGGCGTCGATCTCGCGGCGCAAACCTGCTGACAACGTGCCGGGAAGCGGCTTGAGGTCCCCGAGGACCCAGCCTATGGCGACGGTCTGCGCGAATTCATCTGGTCCAAAGCTGCTCCAGCCGGTGGGGGTGCATCCTGGCACCATGCCTTTGGCGATCAGGGCCCAGGTCAGCTCCTTGCCCTTCGCGGCGGCGATGATGTCGTCGTCGAAGTCGAAGAGCACGGTCTTACGGGACCACCGCGGCGTGGAGCCCTCCGGCAGTATGGCGGTGTTCTCCCGGACCGAGACCGGCGCCTGGCTGCCCAGGGCGCCGTGCAGCAGCCGCAGTGCCTCCTTACCGGGACCGGCCAGGTCGGCGAGTCGTGCCTGCTGCGTCTTCGTCACGCACACCGGGCCGTCGCACACCAGCTCCGCGGCGGCCTTGTCGACGACATAGATCCGGCGCGGATCGGAAGGGAGGATGAGCAGGGCGATCACCGCGCCCGCCAGGACGGGCGTCAGGGCGAGCAGCCGGGCGCGCGGGGTCGCGGCGACCAGCAGGGCGAAGCCGGTCGCGGCCATGGCGAGCAGCCAGATCGTCTGCCCGACGTGCACGGAGGCGGAGAGCGTGACGAACGCCTCGCGTGCGTCTTCCACCGTCGGTGACAGCAGCGAGAGCCGGTTCGGCTCCGTGACCGTGACCCCCGCCGCCGTGGTCGTCTCCGTCCGGCCCAGCGACATGTACATGAGGGCTGTGAACACGAAGGCGCCCATGGCCAGCGCGGGCGGGGTGAGCACGGACGGCAGAGCCCGCCCGGCCCCCATGCCCAGCACGGCCCCCGCGACGAGAGAGAACGCCCCCACCAGCGAGATCGGCAACCACCCGAGGTGCATGTACTCGGTGTTGGCGAGCACCTGGACCCCACCCACGAGGACGAGAAGCGCAAAGGCCGAGGCCAGTGTGATCGCCGTCGTGCCCGCCAGCATGGCAGCGCGGTGCCGGGCGGGCCGCGGCGTGGTCGTCAGCAGCTCGGACATCTTCGAGCGGTGGTCGCGCAGGCCCTGCAGCGCCCCGAGCCCCACGGCAAGCGGCCACAGGTAGAACAGCAGGGAGCGGGTCCACAGGGCCATCGACGTCCACTGGGCCGTCCACGCCGTGGTGCTCGTCCCCCACTCTCCGGGGAGCAGGTACAGGAACGCCAGCGCCGGCGCCAGGATCACGGGGCCCGCCCACGGGGCGACAGAGCGCCTCAGCTCGATGCCCAGGACACGGATGTTCACCAAGTTCCCCTTCCCTGCTCGGGGTTGAGCAGCAGCGCCGAGTAGCCGCGCTCCAGCGGACTGTCACCCACGTGCTCCGAGCCGCCCACCGAGGCCAGCTCGTCCGGAGGGCCCTGGAAGACCAGTCGCCCCTCGGCGAAGACCACAACGTCGGTGCAGGCGGCGGCGACGTCCTCCACCAGATGGGTCGAGACGAGCACGCAGGTGTCCATTCCCAACTCCTGCAACAACTCGCGAAAACGCAGCCGCTGCGCCGGGTCCAGGCCGACCGTCGGCTCGTCCAGCAGCAGGATCGCCGGGTCGTTGACGATGGCCTGGGCGATGCCGACCCGCCGCACCATGCCGCCCGAGAGGGCCTTCATCCGCTCGTCGGCGCGGTCGGCCAGACCGACCCGCTCCACGGCCCGCTGGACAGCCCCGGGGATGTCCGCTTTCGGTACCTCCTTCAGCCACGCCATGTACTCGACGAACTCGCGCACCGTGAAGCGCTTGTAGTAGCCGAACTCCTGCGGCAGGTAACCGATCCGGCGGCGCAGCGCACGGTGCTCGCCCAGGCCGCCCACGGACTCGCCGAGCAGCTGCAGGGTGCCCTCGGTGGGGCGCAGTACGGTGGCCAGCGCCCGGATGAGGGTGGTCTTGCCTGCCCCGTTGGGGCCGAGGAGACCGTGTACGCCGGTGCCCAGCGACAGGTCGAGGCCGTCGACTGCCATCCGGTTCCTGCCGACCCTGACCTTCAGCCCGGTGGCCTGGATCTCCCAGGCGTAGGCCGTCGGTGCGATGTCGGCCGCGTTCACCGCGGATGTCATGTGGTGTCCCTTTCTGATGGTCATTGATGGGCTCCCAGCACGGAGTACGCGCCTCTGCGGGCGATCACGACACCAATGCTGAGCACGAGGATCAGCCCCCATACGGGCAGACCGTCCGTCTGCAGGGCGAAGCTCGTACGGCTGGTGGCCAGGGTCGGCGCCACGACCACGGCGGCCCACACGGCGGCCAGCACGATGGCGGCGCGGGTCACACCGACGACACTGCCGAGCGCCAGCGTCGTCGCCGTGAAGGCCAGACAGGGCAGCAGCCACTGGGCCGCCATCAGCCCCGTCGCCCATCCGCCCACCAGCAGCGCGGGAATGACCACGGCGAGTGCGGACGCGGTGCGTCGCAGCACCAGATAGAGCCCGGCCCTCGGTACGGAGGCCGTCAGCTCGTATGACGGGTCCAGACCCTCCGACCACGACGCCGCGACGCCGAGCACGGGCAGGATCGGGGCGAGCAGCAGCACCAACGACACCTCGCCGGAGGCGGTGTCGACCAGGTCGAGCAGGAGCGCGAGCAGTGTCACGCTCCCGACCATGGCCAGCCACGGCACCATCGTGGGCGTCAGCCACCTCGCCAGCCACGCCGACCAGCGCCGCCGGCGCCGCAAAGGGCCGGCAGTCAGCTGGGCCTGGAGGCCGGACCACACGGTCTCGACCAGCGCCGCCACGGCGGGCGCCTCGGCCGTGACGGCGGCCGACAGCCGGTCACGGCACACCTCGCACGCCTCCAAATGGGCCTCCAGTGCCCATACCTGGTCGGCGGCGAGTTCCGTGTCGCCGCGCGCGTAACCGTCGATGATCCGCATCGAGGCGTGTTCCACGCTCATGCCAGCGCCTTTCGCATAGCGATCCGTGCCCGGCGGGCACGGGTCTTGACCGTGCCCTCGGGCAGCCCGAGCAGGACGGCGGTCTCCCGGACGGACATCCCGTCGAGCACCATGGCCTGCAGTACATGCCTGAGTTCCGGCGCGAGGCGCCGCAGCGCGTCCCCGACGTCCCCGCCGACGGTCGCCGCGAGCACCTCCTCCTCGGCGGCGGGCGCCACGGGCTGCAAGGCGGCCGCGGGCGGCGGCTCCGCGTGGTGAGCCCTGCGCCGGAACGCGTCGACCAAGCGACGCGCTGCGATCGTCCACAGCCATCCGACAGCCGTCCCTCCGGCGGCGGCTCCGGCGAACGAGCCCGCCGCGCGCCACACCGCCAGATACGTCTCCTGCATGACCTCGGCGACGATCTGCTCGTCCGCACAGCGGCGGCGCAGCCGCACCGCCAACCACGGCGACGTACGCCGGTACAGCTCCTCGAACGCGGCACGGTCGCCCCTGGCCACCAACCGGACGAGACGTTCCTCGTCCAGCTTGTGCAGCGCTGTCACCCTGACTGATCTCACACCTGCTAGACGCCCGGCCCGAACGGCAGGTTTTCCGCCCGGCGTGATCCCCGTCACATATGTGCCCCCGCAAGCACCGGCCCCGACGGTCCCTCACGGGGCACGCACGCCAGCCGGACACGCGGTGCCGTGACATGCCGGGATTGGCTAGCCACGAGGCTGCTCCCCGAGCCGCTTCACCGTCGCGACAAAGTCGAACACCTGATCAGCAACCCCACACCCTCCACGAACGATCCCGGATCATTGCGATGGTCAAGCAGACCCCGCCCGGCGGCTCGAGGTGCAGCCGTCGAACGAGATGTGGGCCGAGGACGAGTCGAAATCCTCGGAGTGGACCTTGGACGCACTGTCTGCCGCGGCCCGGGACCTGGGAATCGAGGTCAGCCGCTCCCAGGTGCGCCGCATCCTGCTGGCCGAGGGCGCGCGCTGGCGGCGCACGCGCTCGTGGACGCGCTCGAGAGATGCGGACTTCGAGAGAAAAGGACCCGGATGGTAGAGCTCTGCACCAGCCCGCCCACCGGTGCGACGGTCGTCTGCACCGACGAGCTCGGCCCGGTGATCCCACGCACCTTCCCGCCGACACCGGGCTGGTCACCGGACGTACACCGCATCAAGAACGAGATCGACTACTCCCGCGGACCGGAGAAAACCTGGGTCTACGGCGCCTTACGCGTTTCGCGAGGGCCAGGAACTCACGTTGACTTCTCCCCCAGCTGAAGCAGGGGGATTCTTCCCTCGCGGGTTGAGCTTTCTGCTTCTCAGACAGCAGCTGCCCCGAACTAACGGCAAGGG
>LRTP01000388.1 GCA_001550305.1 Streptomyces diastatochromogenes | reverse complement strand
GTCCGCGTCGGTCACGGCCCGCAGCGCGGCTGAGCCGTGCTCGTCGCGCGGGCGCAGCGCGTGCCAGTACCACAGCGGCGGCAGGAAGCGGGTGCCCGCCGCATGTGCGCTGCCGCGGTCGCCCAGCTGGACGCGGGCCAGCGACAGGCCGTCCCTGTCGCACAGCTCGACGATCGTGCGGTTCCAGCCCGTCTGCACGGGGTGCAGGACGGCGCCGCCCGGCAGGCGCAGGGGCGGGGCCGGAACCCCCTTGGTGGTCGCCGGACTGCGGTTCCCGTCGACCGAACAGGCCGTCCAGGCACCGGAGTTCTGGTCGTGCGTCACCCACCAGCCGAGCAGCCCGTCCTTGCTGCCGAACGGCGAGCCCTCCAGACCCGGCTGGACCGGCAGCAGCCGGCAGTCCGTCTGCGTGAGGACGATGCCCGGGCGGGCGTCGGCGAGTGCCGAGTCGAAGAACGCGGGCACCGACATCCGGCCGCGCTTGGCGGAGGCGGGGTCGTACTCATGCCAGCGGTTCTCGTGCAGCACCCAGTACGAGATGCCGTCCGAGGCGATCTCGCGGTGCTGCTCGGCGAACGTGGTGTCCCCGGCGTGCACGGGCCGGCCGCCGAAACAGCGACCGCCGTCGGGCAGCGCGAGCGACACCGGGTGGCCGCCGTACCAGCCGCCCGGCAGGCCCGTCGGCTTGAACACGTCGGCGGGGCGCCCGGACCAGACGGCCCGCTGCTCGTTCCCGTACCCCGACGCGATGAGCCACTGGCCGTCCACGTGACGCACTGTCGGCTCGCCGTACTGGCGTCCCTGGGACGGCAGGGTGAGCGTCCGCGCGTCGAGCAGCGCGTCGGGGCCGGCCAGCGCGACCTGGGTCTCGACACGGACGATCAGCGCGGGCCAGGCGTCCGCGTACTGGTACGACCGGCCGTGCTGGTGCGGCCACGGGTGTGGTCCGCTCGTCGGCGGGGCGACCTTGCCAAGGGTGTCCAGGGCCTCCTCGAGGGCGGGCCAGCCCAGTTCGTCGAGGATGCCCGCACGCAGGGTGCGGCCCAGGACCGGCGCGGGATCGAAGCCGACGATCCGCCGGACGGCCTCCGGTGCCGTCGCCAGTACGGCGGGTGCCGAGAAGCGGGAGACCTTGGCCAGCAGCTCGTCGAGCCCCGGCAGGCCGACCGGCTCGGCCAGTGCGTCGGCACGGTCCCGCAGCCAGCCCGCCACGGCCGTGCGCAGCGCCGGATGGTCCGCGAGCCGTCGCACGCGGGCCGAAGGTCCGGACGCGGGTGCGTCCACGAGTGAGAGGCTTTCCACCGCCCTGCGCAACAGGGGAGCGAAGCGCGGGTCGGTGGCGACCGCGGCCAGGTCCCGGCGGCCCGGGCGCTCGTCGTCCGTCCAGTAGCGCAGCTCCAGGCCCTCGGTCTCCGGGGACGGGTCGGCGACCGGCACACCCGCCGCGAGGGCGGTGTCCAGCAGGTCGAGATCCACGTAGGAGTTCCAGCCCTGCTCGCGCAGCAGCCGCACCGGCTTGCCGTCGGCGATCAGCCGGGGCGCCAGCCGCTCCACCAGGGCGAGTTCCTCGACGAGCCGCTTGCGCTGCCGCCAGCCACGCTGACGGTGCCGGTCCCAGGAGCTCAGCCAGTCGGCGGCGTCGACCGTGCCGTCGACCAGTAGACCGATCGCCCCGCAGGCGTCGAGCAGCGTCAGCCACGCCGCGTCGAACTCCTCGCGCTGATCACCGCCCGTGGACGGCATCAGCGTCAACAACCGCTCCCGTACCGCCGGATCCTCCTGCGCCAGCTCCGCCAGAGCGGGCAGCGCGGACTTCCAGAAGCTCCCGGCCGCGCGGTTCATGGCCCCCGAGGGGAGGATCTCGGCGAGCAGCGCACGCTCCTCGGCGCGCGGGTCGAGTCCCGCCGCCTTCGCCAGCCGCCGCAGATCCTCCAGCATGCCCGCGTAGGGAGCGATCCCGGCCGCGCAGCGCTGCGACGACAGCGTCCTGAACTGCTCGTACGCATCCGTGCCGGACAGTCGTGCCGCCAGCCCCTTGGCGTGCTCGCGCAGTGCCTTCCCGCTCAGCGCGCCCGCTCCGGCGAACTCCAGGAACACCTCCCGCAGCCGGTCCTCGTCCACGTCGAGGGCGTGCCGCTGCTCGGCTGCCCGGGCCTTGCCGAAGAACGACGCGGCGTGCTGGCGCGACTCCGCCGCCAGGAACAACCGGGCCACCTGCTCGCAGTACGTCGGCAGGAAGTGCGGCACCGAGCGGTCCAGCCGGGCGCCGATCTCGTCGAAGCCGTCCTTGGCGTGGCCCGGCTTGCTCGACACCATCCGGGTGAGCCGCTCCATCTCCTTGACCACGGCGAGCGCATGGTGCCCGTTCACCGGGTCGTTGACCAGCGCCCAGGCGGGGAAGCCCAGCGACTGCCGCCTCACCCGGCCCACCGGCGCCGCGTCGGCGGTACCGAAGCCCAGGTACTCCAGGGCGAGGTCCTCGGCGGGCCCGATCGCCTCGGGCACCAGCCGCACCACCGTGCGCCCCTCCAGTACGGGATGCCCGTACGTCCGCGCCGTCAGCACATCGCCGGCACCCTCGCCCAGCGGCAGTACCGCTCCCGACTCCAGCAGCTGATCCCCGCTCACAGCTCCCCCTCCTCGTCCTCGCCGTTCACCACACGCCCCGCGTACACCAAAGCCGCCATCCGAACCCCCTCCGACCAGGCGACCGGCCCCACCTCCCGCAACGGCAGCCGGCGGCCGCCCGCGGCCCGCCACTCCAGGCCGCCGGTGCGGGTCTCGGACTCCGGGTAGTCGGCGCCGATCCAGTAGGCCGCCTCCACCGCGACCCCGTTCTCGATCAGCGGACACACCGCGTACCCACCGCGCACCCGATAGCCGTACGAACCCGCCCGCGCGGTCGCGTGCCGCAGTTCCTCGAACTTCCCGCCCGCGTAGGCACTCCACTCGAAGGCGGCGCCGTCCCTCTCGTCCGGCCGGGGCCAGACCTCCCGGAACAACTGGCCCGCGCCCTGCTCGACACCGAGCTCCGCCGCGAACTCCCGCAGCTCCTCCAGGTCTTCGAGGAGCACCGGATGCGGTATCACCACCGTCCGCGCGGTGAGCCGGACCGAGTCGCCGTCCAGGTCGACCACGCCGAGGCCCTGCTCCGGATCCGCGTCCCGCAGGAATCCGGCGCGCTCCAGTGCGACCGTGCCGTCCGTGTCCACCGGCGCCACCACCAGGTCCCGCAGCGCCGCCTGCCAGGCGGCGTCGGGCCACACCCGGGCCAGCAGGTCCGTCGGCACGGGCAGGGAGCGGACGATCCAGGTGTCCACCTGGGAGCGGCACTCCCGCTCATGCCGCTCCAGCCACTCGGTCAGCTGCCGCAGCCGGACGACCTCCACGTCGTCCCGCAGCTTCGCGGGCACCTGCTTCAGCATGCGTCCGGCCGCGTTGCGGCACCGCACCTGTGCACCGTCCAATGTGACGGCGTACCCACTGGATGTCTCGATCCAACCCATGACAGGACCCCTCCCGAACCCACCTGTCGGCGATGGTGATCACAGTAGGGGAGGGGTCTGACAACGCCCCGAAGGGCTGTGCTCAAGCGGCCTTGAGCTGCGGTTTCTACGCGGCGTCCAGGGCGGCGCGGCAGGCACGCAGCAGCTGTTCGTCCTCGGCGATGTCATGGCTGCCGTATCCGCCGGCGCGTGCCTGGTGCCGCCGCGGCGTGGCGAGTTCCGTACGGAGCAGATCGTGGGCGGGCGCGCCCGCCGGCCCCATCCGGGTCAGACAGCCGGCGAGGAGGGTGCGGGTGTGCGCGTTCTGTTCCCAGGCGGAGCGGAGCGCGGGGAGGACCGGTCCTGGATCCCCGGCGATGTCCCACAGGGCGCTCGCGGCGCTCGCACGCAGCCACACCTTCCCGGAGTCGGCCATGCCGCGCAGTGCCGGCAGGGCGGGCCGGGCCGCGGGCCCCAGTCGGCCCAGTGCCTCGGCCGCGTTGCGTGCGTGGAGCGGTTCCTCCACCAATTCTCTTCGCAGCGTCGGCAGTACGGCGTCCGCGTCGCCCTCCAGCGACCAGAGCGCACCGGCAGCCGCCACCGCGCACCCCCCGTCCAGCAGTTCGCGCAGGGCCGGTATCGCCTCCCGCGCGTCCGGGCCGCACGTGCCGAGCGCGTCGGCGATCGCCCGCACGAGCCACTCCCGGCTCCGCAGCCCCTCCGGCGCCCCGTGCAGCAGCCGCAGCATCTCCGGTACCGCAGGCGCGTGTCCCAGCCTGCCGAGCGCGAACAGCAGCGGCACCGCACGGTCGTAGGTGTCGAGTGCGTCGAGCGGGACCTCGCGGAGCCGCTCGCGCAGCAGTGGAGCGAGGGTGGCCGCCGCCGGGCCCAAGTGCTGGACTTCGTACCCGGTTTCGGGGGGCACGACCGGCCCGTCCAGCACCTCGGCGAGCGCCGCCACGGCGCGCGGATCGCCGGCTCTGGCCAGCGCCTTGAGCGGGGCACCGAGGGTCGGTGCCCCGCGCTCCCACTGGCGTATTCGATGCTCGGGGCCCGTCGCCACCAGGGCGGCCAGGTGGTCGGCGGCCGGGGCGGCCAGACCGAAGAGTGTCTCCAGGACGGAGGCCGCGGCATCGCGCAGCCGCTGCTCCTCGATGACGACCTGTTCGCCGATCGACGCGACCAGCTCTTCGTACGAGCCCCGCCATTCACGCAACAGCCCCGCCGCCATCCACACGCCGTTGCACCGGTCCGCCGACTCGTCGCTGCTCAACTGCCCCTTGAGCAGGGCGATCCGGTCGGCGGTCCGGCCGCCGAGCGCGGTGTGCAGGGTCCGCAGGAGATGACCCCCCTCCTCGTCGGCGGGACGCAGGCGTCGCAGGTGGCCGATGAGGGTGTCGGTGTCGGGCCGCTCGGGCTGGTCCGGCACCCGGGGGCGTCGTGATCTGGCCCGGAGCAGTGCGATGACCGTGGGCACGAGGTCGGCTGGAAGGCGATCGGGTGCGCAGCCGGCGAGTTGGCCGAGGGCGGCGAGCCGCAGCCCGGGGTCGTGCGGAGCGGCACCGAGTTCGACCAGGTACTCCACCGCAGGAGCGGAGGACGCGGGGTGCAGGCGCGCGAAGAGCCCCAGGCCCTCGGCCAGGGTCGGCCGGACCTGTTCCTCCTCTTCCTCCTCGAGTCGTCCCGTCAACAGCCCGAGGACGTGCTCCGGTTGGCCGAGGAACCGCACGAGCGCCGTCGGTGCCGCCCGGCGCACCTCCGGGTCCCGGTCCGCGAGCAGGCCGATGAAGGCCGCGGCGCCCGACCGTACCGCCGTGCGGGCCATGGCGTAGTTGCCCTCGGCGCCGTCCCCGTCCTCGAGCGGACCGTCGTCGAAGGCGTCCCCACCGCCGATGCTGACGAGCAGCTCCACGACGCCGCCCCGGTCGTGGAGTTCCGTATGCCCGACGAGTTCGAACAGGAACGGGATGCAGGCGAGCGTCGAGTCATAGACATCGCCCTGGTGGTGCACGGCTCCGTACATCCCGTCGAGCGCTCTCTCACGCTCCTGAGGGCACGCGGAGGCCAGTCCCCGGAGCAACTCCGGGACGTCCTCGGCGCTTCCATAGGCATGTTTCATCGAGGCCCAGCCGACCTCGTCCATCCCCGTGAACACGGCATCCTCCCCAGGCGTACGACAACTCATCGTGAGTGTGCACCAAGGCACTGACAGTCACGTGTGCCTTTTGGGGCGTGTTCCGGCGACAGGGGTGGCGGGGACCCGCCGCCCGCGCCCAGGGGATTCGCCTCGAGGCGAGGGGCGGCGGGGACGGCGGGGAACCGGTGGGACGCGTCAGACTCCGACGCCGAAGTCGGAGGCGATCCCGGACAGACCCGAGGCGTACCCCTGGCCCACCGCGCGGAACTTCCACTCCGTGCCGTTGCGGTACAACTCGCCGAAGATCATCGCGGTTTCGGACGCGGCGTCCTCCGACAGGTCGTAGCGCGCGAGTTCGGTGCCGCCGGCCTGGTTGACGACACGGATGAACGCGTTGCGGACCTGGCCGAAGCTCTGTCCGCGCGCGTCGGCGTCGTGGATCGAGACCGGGAACACGATCTTGGCGACCTCGGCCGGTACGCCGGCCAGGTTCACCTTGATCGACTCGTCGTCGCCCTCGCCCTCACCGGTCAGGTTGTCGCCGGTGTGCTCGACCGAACCGTCCGGGCTCTTCAGGTTGTTGTAGAAGACGAAGTGCTGGTCCGAGAGGACCTTGCCCGACTCGTCGACCAGCAGCGCGGACGCGTCGAGGTCGTAGTCGGTGCCCGTCGTGGTCCGCACGTCCCAGCCCAGGCCGACCAGGACCGCGGTCAGGCCCGGTGCCTCCTTGCTGAGCGAGACATTGCCGCCTTTGGACAGGGAAACTCCCACGCTGCTCTCCTCCGTGCTGCCGTCGGCCGGGCGAGTGGACGCCCGGCACTGGATGGATCGACATCAAAAAACTACATCACTGTAGAAACAAAGCGGGAGTTGCCGGCCGGAACCCGTCGGCGGGCTGGAACCGCACGATCGTCGAGCTGTGCGACAGGGACGGCCTGTCGCTGGCCCGTGTCCAGCTGGGCGACCGCGGCAGCGCACATGCGGCAGTGTTCGGGGGTGACGTCCTTGAGGAGGAACCCGTTGGCCCCGGCGGACAGCGCCGCGTACACCAGGTCGTCGAGATCGAAGGTCGTCAGGATGTCCATCAGCACCACGTCGGGGCGGGTGCGGCGGACCGCCTCCACGGCTTCGGCGCCGTCGGCCGCCTCCGCGACCACGTCGATGCCGTACTCGACCGCCACTGTCGCCTTGGCGCCGAATGTGTGCTTCACCGTGTTCGTCAACGCCTCCTGCACCACCCGGCACGCGGCCAGATCGCACCCGACGGCTTCGCCGCCCTGGGTGCGCCGCTGCCCGCGGGCTGGGCCGCCCGGACCCGTAGTGCCGTCGCCCTGCCCACGGAATAGCAGCGGAACAGGAGCGGAACGGGAACGGAAGGGAGGCGGAAGGGGGAGCCGGGAGCCGTCCGATCCGCACCCATGGTTGTACTGTTGCGCAAAGCAGCAATCATCAAGTGGGTGGCGGCCAGTGGGGCGTGCCCTCGACCGAGGCGAAGAAAGGCGGGCGCGCGATGCTCCGCAACGGACTGGAACCCTGGCACCTGCTGATCGTGGCGATCGTGCTCATCGTGCTGTTCGGCTCGAAGAAGCTGCCGGACACCGCCCGTGCGCTGGGCAAGTCGATGCGCATCCTCAAGAGTGAGACCAAGGCGATGAAGGACGAGAACCCCGCGTCCGCCGCCACCGCCGAACAGGGCACGGCTCCGGTGACCCCCACGGCGGTCATCAAGAACTCCGCCGAGCAGGCCGCCCCGCGGGTGACGACCGAGGCTCCGAGCGTCGCGCACTGAGCCCGTGTGGTCCGTGTCCGGGGACGGCGCACACCGCCCCCGGACACGGACACGTCTGAGGACTCAGTCCTCTTCGCCGTCTTCGTCGTCGTCGCCCTCGAAGAAGTCGCCCACCTCGTCGACGACTTCGGCCGCGACCAGGCCGCCGACCACTCCCACCGCGAGCCCCGCCGCGCCGGCCGCGACCGCGGTACCGAGGCCGGGCCCGGAGCGGTGGCCCTCATGACCGGACCCATGGCCGGACCCATGGGCCGAGTGATGCCCGTACCCGTTTCCGGCGGCATACGGATCGGCGTGGCCGTACGTGGCGTGCGAGCCGTACGACGCCCGGTGTTCGACCAACTGCCTGATCCAGCCGTCGACTTCGCTGTTCCAGTCGCGCGCCCCGACATCGTGATGGCTCACCGTGAAGCGGGTGAGGGCGTCCTGCCCGGACTCGAAGAGCCCGCCGCGCTTGTCGGCCTCCAGGACGATCTCCAGGCCGGCCGGGGTGGCGAGGAAGGTCAGCTCGATCTCGTTCACCACGTGCGCGTACTGCGGCGCGGGCGTCAGCTCGATCTCCTGGTAGAAGGGCAACTGCTGCCCCGTACCCCCGATGTGGCCGTGTTCGAGGTCGGCGGACTTGAAGCCGAAGCCCAGTTGCCCCAGCGCCTCCAGGACCGCTTCCTGGACCGGCAGCGGACGCACCGCGAGCGGATCCAGGTCGCCCTTGTCCCTCGCACCGGCCACCGCGAGCTCGGTGCGCACACCGAGGACGATGCCCAGCGGCTGCCCGTACAGCTCGCTGACCGGTGTCTCCCACGGCAGGGACACGCTGAACGGAACGCTGTGGCGCTCCTGCTCGGCGAGGCGGAAACCGCCGCCGACCGTGAACCGCTCGAAGACGACGGCGCCCTCGCTCTCCCCGTCCTCGTGCTCGGCCTCCACCCGGGCGATCAGTTCGAGCCCGATGTGCTCGATCTCCACGTCCGCGCTGCCACCCTGGAGATGGACCTGCCCGGACAGGATCCCGCCGGGCGCCACCGCGCCGCCGTCGAGAACCGTGTCCACCGAGGGGCCGCCTGCGCCCATCGCCCCGAGCAGCCGTTTGAACACCATGTCGGTGTGGCTCCTTCACTGATCGCACTCATCGTTCCGAACCGGCTCGGAGCGTGCCCCGAGCCGGTGTGATCAGAACTGACGGCATCGGTAAAGAAGTTCCCAAGTCACCTGGACGGAGGCATCTTTCACGACTTGGTGCGCCCGAAGCAGCGCTCCAGCTCGTCCGGGAGCGGGCGCGGTGATCGGCCGCATCGTTTCCGGACGACGTGAACGTCGGACGACTGTGACATGGCGGGCGCCGGGTGCGCGTGCCCCGGCGCCCGTACCTCGAACAGGCCCGAGGAGTTACCTGGCTGACGAGGTGTCGGTCGAGGAACCGCGCTGCTGTCCGGGGACCTGCCCGCTGCCGTGCGGGGGCTGTGACCGTCCCCGCGGCGCCCGCAGGAGGGGCCGGCGGCCGAACGCGGGCAGCGCGGGCGGGGTGAGGAAGCCCTCCGCGCGGGCGGCGGCGATCCCGATGCGGGGGAGGTCGCTGCTCTTCTCGAACAGGAGGTAACGGGGCTCCCAGATGGGCCGGTACTTGGCGTTGGCCCGGTAGAGGGACTCGAGTTGCCACCAGCGGGAGAGGAACGTCAGCACCGAGCACCACAGACGCAGCACCGGTCCGGCGCCCAGCCGGGAGCCGCGCTCGAAGACGGAACGGAACATGGCGAAGTTCAGCGAGACCCGCTGCACCCCGATCTCCGCGGCGCGCAGCAGGAGTTCGATGACCATGAACTCCATGAGGCCGTTCTCGGAGTCACGGTCCCGGCGCATCAGGTCGAGCGACAGCCCCTTGTCGCCCCACGGTACGAAGCTCAGCACGGCCCGCGGTTCGTCCTGGCTGTCGCGGCACTCCAGCATCACGCACCGGCCGTCGCCCGGGTCGCCGAGCCGGCCGAGCGCCATGGAGAACCCGCGCTCGGTCTCGCCGTCCCGCCAGTGGTCCGCCTTGTCGATGAGGGTGGCCATGTCGGCCTCGGGGATGTCCTCGTGGCGGTGGATGCCGACGGTGTAACCGGCCCGGCGGATGCGGTTGTGCGCCTGGCGCACTCCGCGCATCGCGCGTCCTTCGAGCGTGAAGTCGGCACGGTCCACGATGGCTTCGTCGCCGAGTTCGAGGGCGTCGAGACCGTGCCGGGCGTAGATCGTGCCGGCCTCCTCGCCGGCGCCCATCACGGCCGGCGTCCAGGCGTGCCGCCGCGCCTCGTGCAGCCATGCCTCGATCGCGCCGGGCCAGGCCTCGGGGTCGCCGATCGGGTCGCCGGAGGCAAGGGTCACACCGCCGACCACCCGGTAGGCGATCGCCGCCTTCCCGCTAGGGGACCACATGACGGCCTTGTCGCGGCGCAGCGCGAAGTAGCCCAGCGAGTCCCGCTCACCGTGCTTGGCGAGAAGGTCGCGCAGACGTCGCTCGTCGTCCTCGCCGAGGAGTTCCCGCCCGCGCGGGGCGCGGAAGCAGGCGTAGAGCACGAGCAGGAAGGAGGCCGCGATCAGGATGTTGACGATCACGTCCACCCAGCGGGGCGCGACCACCGAGTCGAGGCGGTCGGCGAGCGGGCCGACGCTGACCCCGCGCAGCAGCGTGTACGCGATCCGGTCGGTCAGCGGCGCCCCGGACACCTTGTTGGTGGCGCTCACCAGCAGCGTTCCGAGGGTGCCGCTGACCAGGAAGCCACCGGCACCGACGGCCAGCGCCAGCCGGGGGTTGGAGCGGTCCCCGACGGCCTGGAACTCCTTGCGCCCCACCAGCAGCGCGACGACGAAGAGCCCGGTGAACACGGTCGAGAACCAGTTGAAGCCGTGCTGTCGGTACTGCTCCTGCGTGAGGGCCAGGACGTACAGCCCGAAGAGCGGTCCCGCCAGCAGCATGTTGAAGATCCACGCGGCCCGTTTGCGGCGCCGCATCACGAGGGCCAGGAACAGCGCCAGCGCGGCCGAGACCAGCCCGGCGGTGGCCAGGTACGGGGTGAAGAACTCACCTCCGTTGTGCTCGTGGACCTCTTCCCGGAACGGCAGCGACGTGACCGCCACCAGGTTGAGCAGCGCGAGCAGCCGCAGGTACCAGACCGTGGCCGCGGCCGCCCGTGGTCGTAGCCGGTCGCCTATGGCCGGCCGTCCGGTCGGGGCCGTCCGGCGCGACTTCGAGTTCCTCTGTTCCGGGACGAGTACTGGCTGTTGTGCAGACACCGTGGAGCATCACCTTGGGGAGAGGGCGGTGGGGGAAAGCTGCGGGAGCGGGGGCGGCGAACTCTGTGTGTTCCCTGAGTGGGGCAGAGCGGGGAAACCCTACATGCTGTAAGGAAAAGGTGAGTTGTGGTCGCGGTGAGGATTGCCGCCGAGGGTCTTAACGAGTGGCGGTCAGGGGTGTTGCGGGGAAAGACTGCCTGGTCCGGGCGGTGCGGCGGGGTAAGTAACTGGTAAGAATCGAAGCACGGACGGAACGTCCGTGGCGGGGGTGCGACCGCGCCGCCGGGCTGCCGCCGTGCGCCGCGCGTATGGGTGCGGACGCCGGGCCGCGTGCCTGCCGCTCTCGTGTTGTCGCAGCTCAGGGGCGTGATGCCCGCCCTGCGCGGCCCCCGCGACGACATATCGGCCGATCCGCTCTCGATGCGGCCGATCCGGGCCCGGCGGGCGATCCGCGTCCGCTGTGTCGCGATTTGCACGCTCTCTTGACCGCTAGTTAGGCATGCCTACACTAAGCCCCGCCCTTGGCCGTCCGGCCTGGTATCTGCTGCATCGGAGAGAGGCCCGAGGTGTGGGACGACGCGTTTCCCAGCTTTCTGATCGGTCTGCGTGAGGGGTTGGAGGCGGGACTGATCGTCTCGGTTCTGGTCGCCACGCTCGTACGGTCCGACCAGCGCGGCCGACTGCCCCATGTGTGGACGGGAGTTGCCGCCGCCATCGGGTTGTCGATGAGCTTCGGCGCGGTCCTCACGTTCACGGCGGCGAACCTGCCCGGGAAGTCGCAGGAGGCGTTCGGGGGCACGCTGAGTCTGGTCGCGGTCGTGTTCGTCACCGCCATGGTGTTCTGGATGCGGCGCTCGGCCCGTACGTTCTCCGGCGAGATCAAGCAGAAGGTCACCGCCGCGCTGGGCATGGGCGCGGGCGTACTGATCGCCACGTCGTTCCTCGCCGTCGGCCGTGAGGGCCTGGAGACCGCGCTGTTCCTGTGGACCACCGCGCAGGCCGCGGGGAGTTCGTCGGGTCCGCTGGCCGGAGCGGCGGTCGGACTGCTGCTCGCCGCGGCGCTGTGCTGGGGCCTGTACCGGCGCGTCCTTCACATCAACCTCACGCGGTTCTTCAGCATCACCGGTGCCGTGCTCATCGTCATCGCCGCGGGCGTCCTCGGCTACGGAATGCGCGACCTCCAGGAAGCCACGGTGATCCCGGGCGGCACGTCGTACGCCTTCGATCTGTCGGCGCATCTCGACCCGGCCTCCTGGTACGTCACCGTCGTCCAGGGCACGCTCAACCTCACCCCGCAGATGACCTGGCTTCAGGTCGGTGTCTACGGCTCGTACCTGGCGATCGTGATGACGCTGTTCGTACGCGGCGTCCGCGGGGCGGCCCCGGCGAAGCCGGTGTCCGCGGCGTCCGGCGCCTC
>LRTP01000387.1 GCA_001550305.1 Streptomyces diastatochromogenes | reverse complement strand
CTGGGGCCGACGGCCGGCCGGCCGCAGTGGCGGTCGACGGCAAGACCCTGCGCGGAGCGGCCAGGGCCACGGGCCGCACGATTCATCCACTCGCCGTCTGCGACCACCTCTCCGGCCTGGTCCTGGCCCCACTCGACGTTGGCGAGAAGACCAACGAGATCACCTGCTTCCAGCCTCTGCTGGAGACCCTCGCCGACCTGGCGGGCGTGGTCGTGACCAGCGACGCCATGCACACCCAGCGCGAGCACGCCGGCCACCTGCTCGGCCGAGGCGCGCAGTACATCGTGATCGCGAAAGGGCCCCGGGTGGGATGAACCAGTGAGCGCGGCCGCAGCTGACGGCAGGAAGTACCGGACCGGCTCGTGGCTCAGGCGGCGTACCCCGACGGGTGCTCCGGTTCGGCGACATCCCTGCGGGTGACGGAGAGATAGGTGACCAGTCCGAGGATGACCGCCAGGAACAGAGCGCTGGTCACGACGGCGCCCAGGTCGAGGCCGCCGTTGCTGGTGGGCTGGGAGAGGTAGTCGCCGATCGAGGCGCCCAGCGGGCGGGTCAGGATGTAGGCGATCCAGAAACTCCACACCGCGTCCAGATCCAGCGCGAAGTGCGCGATGGCCACCGCGGCGATGGCCATCGCGAAGAGCACGGCGGACAGCCAGTAGCCGAGGTCTATGCGCTCGGACACCAGGTCACCGGCTGCGGTGCCGAGTGCGAAGGTGAACAGGACCGCCAGCCAGTAGAAGGACTCACGGCTGGTGGTGTCGATGTGGTGGATGGACAGGGTCCGCTCGCGCCGGTGCCAGACGGCGAACACGACCGCGAGGACGATCGCGAAGACCGTGGTGCTCGCTTCCAGCGGCACGCCCATGTTGTCGGTGAGGTTGTCGCTGATCAGCGTGCCGACGACGCTGATCAGCGCCACCGCCGACCAGTACACGCCCGGCCGGTAGACGCTGGAGCGGAACTGGACCACCAGGACGACGCCCAGCAGGGCACTCATCAGCACCGACACACCGGTCAGCCCGAGACCCGCCTTCTCGTTCAGCAGGTCCGCCGCGGTCTCGCCGACCGTCGTGCACAGCACCTTGATGATCCAGAAGTAGACGGTGACCTCGGGCACCTTGTTCGAACGCAGCCGGCCCCGAGAACCGGAGGGCTGACCGGCCTGCGGAACCACCTGACTCTCACGCGTTTCATAGGTCACGTTGTCCGACCGTGCCACCGGGCACCTGAACGCATCCTGACTACCGGCTTACCGAAGCCCTGCCCCTGGCCGCCACCGGGCCGGCCGGAGGCATTCTCATCGGCTGGGCTCTGTCGGACATGCTGGTCAAGGTCCTCACCGGCGTCTTCGGCCCCCCGCCCGCCAGACCGGCCGTGCCCGGCGCCTACCTGGGCCCGACAGCACGGGCCGCCCTGATCGCCGTACCGGCCGCAGCCCTGAACGGGATCCGCCGCGCCCGGCGCCCCGCCATCGAGGAACTGCGCGACCTGTGAGCCGGCGCGCGACAACCGACGTGTCTACCCTGACGGCCCTGGGGGCGCCCGCTGCGCCCGGGCCGCATGGCCAAGTTCGTGATCGCGCTCGTGCTGAGCGCGGATGGCCGGCCTGGCCTCTACTCGGATGGACGGCTCGGCGCCGGGACCCTGCGAAACCTTCTGGCCGTGCGCGGCGAACCTGCGCGAATGTCCGGTCCCGGGCGATACAGGCGGTGCCGGGCGACGAGCTCAAGGGTCACCGCCACCGCGATGGTCTGCACAGCCATGAGCGCGATGAGGACGAACAGCTGCACCACTCCGGCCAGCAAGGGGCTGGCCCCTCCGAGGAGCATGCCGACGAACGCACCGGGGAGCGTGACCAGCCCGACCGTACGAGTCTGGTCCAGACCGGGCAGGAGAGCCTCGGAGGCCGCGGGACGTGCGATCTCCATCCGCGCGTCCCGGTCCAGGAACCCCAGCGCCATCGCGGCTTCCACCTCTCCGCGACGCTGGGACAGTTCGTCCAGGGCACGCCGTCCGGCAAGTACGGTCACGGTGAGTGCCCCACCGATGAGGATGCCCGTGATCGGAATCAGGGCGACGCCTGTCAAAGGGACGAGGCCGGTGGCAAGGAGCGTCACAACGACCGGTATCACGCCTGCGGAGATCGGGGCGGCCGCCAGCCACCAGGTGTGGTTGCCGGTGAGTCTCCGCCCGGCCGTGCGCACGGCCACTGCGAACATGACCGCGAGGAACGCCAGGAGCCCCAGCACTGACTTGACCGCCCAGGTGATGACCACCGAGACCAGGGCGAGTTGGACGGCCGCGCGGAAGCCGGCGAGGAGGATCTCCCGGGCCCGGCTCTTGTACGGGTGCGGATCGAGACGGAACCAGCCCGCGACCGCCGCCGCCACCAACAGCAGAACGGCGAGCAGGACGCCGAGGGTTGGGTTGACCGGTACAAGAGATGCCGCACTCGACGTCACGTTTTCCGCCTCAAGAAGCTGCCGCACGGGCCGATGGGGTGCGCGGGTCCCCAACCTGACTGGCCCCGACGGCCGACAGCGCAGTCTACGGTGCCGCAGGGCCGGGAACGGGCACCGGTCTCGCGCTCGCCCGCGACCAGGAAGGGCACCACTCGTGACGACCTCCCGCCCGCCGCGCACGACCGCGCCGGCCGCCCTGCCCGCCGCCCTCGCAGCGGTCCACTGCGCCCCCGTCGTCTCCACGTTCGGGCCGCTGCGCGACCGCACCATGCCGCGCCTGTCCGGCCGGGCCCACGCGGACCACGTCGCCCTCACCTTCGACGCCGGACCCGACCCGCTGTCCACCCCGTTCTTCCCGCGACTGCTCGACGAGCGCGGGGTGCGCGTCACCTTCTTCCTGCTGGGCAGCGTGGCACGCCGCTCCCCCGGCGTGGTGTGCGGGATCGCCGCGGCGGGCCACGAGATCGGCGTCCACGGCCGGCAGCACCAGCAGCTGCTGCTGCGCGGCCCGCGCGCCCCCTACGACCGCGCGGGCCACACCCGAGTGGGTCCACCGCACGGTGACCGCGGACCTCGACGGCGGCGGCGGCACTATCCTGCTGCACGACTCGGACCGCACCTCGACCCCCGGCGCCTGGCGCTCGGCGCGCTCCCCCGCATCCTCGACACCTGCACGCAGCGAGACTAGGAGGTCGCCCCGCTCTGCGACCACGGACAGCCGGTGCCGGACACGAGCTGCGGGAACCCCCTGCGGCCGCCTATCGTCTACAGCTGTGTAGACGATAGGCTCTGCCGAAGTCGTTCATTCCTGTGCGCTCACCGACGTCAGGGCATGACCGCTCGCCGGATGCGCCACGCGTTGGAGTCCGACCCGGACCCCGAGGCCGTGCTCGTCCGGATCATTGACAGGCTGCCCGCCACGGACGAAGAGTTGCTGCGGCAACCACTGGGCAATCTGCCGGAGGAGCGGTGAGCGGCGATGCGGGGGCGGCCGTGGTGCTCGACAGCGGCGAGAGCACCCACAAGTTCGCGGGCAAGATCGTCATGGCAGCCCTTGCCGCGAACTGAAGCAACACCCCGGAGAGTGACTTTGACGACCAACCACGATGGGTGGACTTTGCGTCTCGCGGCCCCGATGCGGAGACTCCCCCCGCGCAAGCCGATGGTCGTCGACCGGCCGACACCGCGCCCAGCGGTATGGATGGCCGGGGCCGGGATCGCACTGTTCGCTCTGGTCGGCGCGAGCGCGCCCAACCACAACACGCTCAGGGCACCGATCCCCTGGCTCCGGCTGCCTGCCATGGCCGGCACCGTCTCCCAGACGGCCACGATCGCGGCCATCGTGCTGTCGTGCTGGGGCACGCTGGGCATGCTCAAGGCCCATGAGCGGGGCTGGAGACCCGATGCCCGGCTCCTGTTCCGGCTCGGCGCCATGACCGCGCTCGCCGTCGCCAACCTCACCCCGGTCGGCTCCTCCGACACGGCCAGCTACGCCGCGTACGGCCGTATCGCCGCGCTCGGCGGTGACCCGTACGTGACGACTCCCGCCCGGCTGGGCGGCGCGTACGCCCACCTGGTGAGCGAGGCGTGGCGGAACACCCCTTCCGTGTACGGGCCGGTGGCGACGTGGTGGCAGGGCGCCGCGGCGTTCATCGGTCAGGAGCGGCCGTGGCTGACCATTTGGGCGCTGATGCTCGCGAACGCCGCCGTCTTCGTGGGTACCGGGTACCTGTTGCTGCGGACCGCCGACGATCCGGTCCGTGCGGGCCTGGTGTGGAGCGTCAATCCGCTGCTGATCGGTGTGCTGGTCGAGGGTGGGCACCTGGACACCCTCGTCGCGGGCCTGGCCGTCTGCGCGGTTCACCTCGCCCGCAGGACGACCCGGTGGCACCACGACCTGATCGTGGGAGGGCTGGTCGGCCTTGCCTGCGGTGTGAAGATCAGTGCCTGCCTGTTCGGTGTCGGGCTGGCCTGGCCGCTGCTGCGTTCGGGCCGCTGGCGACCGGCCGCCCGGCAGGCATGCGCGGCCGCGCTGACCCTGGCCGCGCTCTACGGAGCCTACGGCGCGCACGCGCTGGTGCCGCTCTCCGCGGCCTCCCGACTGGTCTCCGCACCCTCCTTGTGGGCGGTCTTCGACCAGTGCGCCACCGCGGTCCTGGGCCCTGGTTCGACCGCGGCGATCGTCAGCGTGCTGTGGCCGGTGGTGATGCTCGCGCTGGCGTGGGTGCTACGCCGCCGCGCCGCTCCGGACGCCCCGGCCGTCATCGCCGTGCCGTTCGCGCTGGCCTTCGCCTGGGTCCTCGCGGCCCCGTGGTCGATGCCGTGGTACACGGCTCTCGCCTGGGCCCTGACGGCCCTGTTCAGCCAGGGCCGCCCGACCCAGTACCTCACCGTGGCCACCGCCGTCCTGGCCCTGTCCCACAACAGCGGCGGCCACGGCTGGACATGGTGAGAGACCACGCCGGGCCGGCCGCAGAGGTGTTTCAGACGCTTCGCACCTGAATCTCATGGTTGTGGAGGAACCTGGGAGCGGTCAGGGGACTCTTTCCAGGCAGGGGGTCGACCACCAGAGAGGCATGAGGATGGCTGATCAGAGCAGCCGCCCCGCGCGGAGCGGGGCCACCTGGCACTGGTGGTTCCTCGGACTCTGGGCGACGGTCTGGTTCCTGGCGGACCTGCACGGCGGTGGCTACTCGTGGCACTACTTCGCGAACGGCAGCACCTTGCTGTTCTCCGGCTCCGGCGCCTCGCCGGCGGGGGGCCTGCACCTCTATGCGAACTACCCGAACCTGCAGATAGGACCGCTGGCCTTTCTCTGCGCCTGGGTTCTGGGGAACCTCGGCGGGGTCGTCGCCGCCCAGCTGACGATGATGAGCGTCGGCCTTCTGGTGCTGCGGCTGATCGAGCAGACGGCACTGGCCCGGCAGCCGGATCTGCGGTCGCGCCCGCAGGCCCTGCGGATGACCCTCGCGGCCGCCGGTGCGGTGTTCCTGATCGTGTGGGCATCGCTGGCGGTGCACTACAGCCACCTCGACGACGTGCTGGCGCTGCTCTTCGCGGCGCTGGCGATCCGGGCGGTCCTCGCTGACGTCCCGGCACTGGCGGGACTGAGCCTGGGCCTGGCCGTGGACGCCAAGCCGTGGGCTCTGGTCTTCCTGCCGCTGGCTCTCGCCGTGGCCCGCGACCGACGACGGCATGTCGCGTTCTACGCCGTCGCCGTCGTGCTGCTGGCCTGGCTGCCCTTCGTCGTCGCCGACCCCGCGACGCTGGGCGCGACTCAGTACCACATCGTCAATGAGCCGTCCTCGGCGCTGCGCGCGCTCGGGGTGTCGACGGCGGGGACGCCGTCGTGGGACCGGCCGGCGCAACTCGTGCTCGGCTGCGTGCTTGGGGCGGCCGCGATCCTCCGGGGGCGCTGGGTGGCGGTGCCGCTGCTGGGCATCGGCGCGCGACTCCTGCTGGATCCCGGCGTCTACGACTACTACTCGGCGGGATTCCTGCTCGGCACCTTGCTCTGGGAGACCCTGGGGCTGCGTCGGCCCGTGCCCGTCTGGTCGCTGGTCTCCTTCGGCGCCCTGTACCTCGCCCCGAGGCTGACCAACGACGCGCAGGTCCTGGGCGACCTCCGACTCTGGCTGGTTCTCGGCGTGACCCTCAGCGTCCTGCTGGCTCCACGGGACTGGTACGTCGCGTCGAAACCGAACGAGGTCGCCGCCGGCGCCCTCCGACTGCCTCCCCGAGACCCGTGGGTCGCCCACTCGGTCGGCGCGGAAGCGGGCAGATGGACCGTACATCACTGAGCGTGACTGGCGCGAGCCTGGGCACAGGCTCCGTAACTACCGCGTCGTTGACAGGGAAAGTCGCGCTGGTGAGGTGACGGGGCGACCAGCGGCATCGGGGCAGCCGCCGCGGAAACGCTCGCCGAGTGCGGCACGCACGTACTGGTGGCGAGCCGGGGCCGAGGGCGCGGCGGGGCCATCCGGCAACACGGTGGCACGGCGGACTTCGTGGTTGCCGACCTGCTGGACGCCGACTCGGTGCGACGCCGCGGCCCCCTTACATTTCCGGCTGCATCAACAGGTACGAGCAGGCAACAGCCGAAAGGCCATTCACCCAGATCAGTGACCCGCAACGCTCCAGCGATATGCGCCGGAGCGCCGTCATGGCCCCCATCCACCTCCCCGCGGCGGTTCCCCTCCATCCAGCCCTTCCGGCCGTCTCCGATGCCCTGCCGGGAACGCCCGATGCGGTTCGCGACGAGAGCCGCGCGGCCGTCGAGGAGCACCTCAGCCGCGCCCCACCGGCATTCGTGACCGCTTCCGCCGACCACCCGTCGGATCCGCCGTGGACATCACCATGTGCCGCCACCCCAGGCCAAGTTGGACCAGACCAATCCTGTCGGAATCGTTGACATGTACGGCACCCGCCGCAATTCTGAGAGCGCTCTCAACGAGAACCGGACGGCTCCACTCCGCCGGAATCCACCTCGTTGGAATCCCCCCACTCAAGGAGAGAGCGAGTGCCCAGAAGGCTCAGGAGTCTCAAATGGCGTGCCCTGGCGGTGGCTGCGGCCACCGCCACCACGGCGCTTCTCACGTTCGGCGCCCCCTCCGACGCGAACGCGGCCGTCCCGGCGACGATCCCACTCAAGTTCACCAACAACTCCGGCCGCAGCGAACCCGTGTACATCTACGACCTCGGAACACTCCTCTCGACGGGCCAGCAGGGCTGGGCCGACGCGAACGGCACGTTCCACGCCTGGCCCGCCGGCGGCAATCCGCCGACGCCCGCGCCCGACGCCTCGATCACGGGACCGGCCAACGGCCAGTCGATGACGATCCGGATGCCCAAGTTCTCCGGCCGGATCTACTTCTCCTACGGCCAGAAGCTCGACTTCCGCCTGACCACCGGCGGCCTGGTGCAGCCGGCCGTGCAGAACCCGAGCGACCCCAACCACAACATCCTCTTCAACTGGTCCGAGTACACGCTCAACGACTCCGGGCTGTGGATCAACAGCACCCAGGTCGACATGTTCTCGGCCCCGTACGCCGTCGGGGTCCAGCTCGCCGACGGGAGCACCAAGAACACCGGCCACCTCAAGACGGGCGGCTACACCGGGTTCTTCAACGCCCTGCGCGGCCAGCCCGGCGGCTGGGCCAATCTGATCCAGACCCGGTCCGACGGCACCGTCCTGCGGGCGCTGGCTCCCGGCCACGGCATCGAGGCGGGCGCGCTGCCGGGCACCGTCATGGACGACTACGTCAACCGTGTGTGGCAGAAGTACAGTTCGTCGACGCTGACCGTGACACCGTTCACCGATCAGCCGAACACGAAGTACTTCGGGCGGGTCTCCGGTGACGTCATGAACTTCACCAACAGTGCCGGAGCCGTCGTCACCAGCTTCCAGAAGCCCGACTCGGACAGCATCTTCGGTTGCTACAAGCGGCTGGACGCCCCCAACGACCTGGTACGCGGCCCCATTTCACGGACCCTGTGCGCGGGCTTCAACCGCTCGACCCTTCTCACCAACCCCAACCAGCCGGACACGAGCTCGGCGAACTTCTACCAGGACACGGTGACCAACCAGTACGCCCGCAAGATCCACGCGCAGATGGCTGACGGCAAGGCCTACGCGTTCGCCTTCGACGACGTGGGCAACTACGAGTCCCTCGTCCACGACGGCAATCCCCAGCAGGCGTACGTCACGCTGGACCCGTTCAACTGACGGACACCGAAGGGCTAGGGCCTGTCCGGCACCGGGCAGGTGGTCCGCTTCACGAGGTCGTGCCAGCCGGACTCCAGGCGTTCGAGCGGCATCCCGCACTGTCGCGTCAGGTGGTGGATCAGGGCGGGTTCCAGGTAGCCCATGAGGGTCTGGGCGAGGAGAACGCCGTCCGCGCCGGGCACGGCCTCGCGCAGCAGCATGACGACGTGGGTGAAGCGGACCCGGTACGGGGCGGAGCTGAAGCGGCGGGAGGCGTCCGGCTCGGCGGCGAGGTACAGGTCGAGCCGGTCGTGGATCTCGCGCAGGACCCGGCAGCCGAAGGCGTGCAGGCGGTCCGCCGGGGCCGCGCCGGGGCCGAGAGGTGGCGGGCCGCTGAGGAAGGCGGCCTGGAACTGCTGCTCGGTGTGGTCGAGCAGGGCCATCAGCAGGCCGGTGCGGTCACCGAAGCGCCGGAAGACGGTTCCCTTGCCCACCGAGGCCGCGGCGGCGACGGCCTCCATCGTCACATTGGCGACCCCGTGCTCCTCCACCAGCCGGGTGGCGGCCTCCAGCAGCCGGGCGCGGTTGCGCGCGGCATCGGCGCGGAGCTGCGGCGCGGCGGGCCCGACGGTCAGCTCCAGCGGGACCGGGGCTCCCGAGGGTTCCTGCCCTCTCGGGAAGGGCGGAAGTGGGGTGGACATGAACACAGCGTAACGGCAGAAGGGGACAACTGGACCCTGGTCCGTTTAGGTGCTACAACATTAAACAGACCAGCAAGCGGACCTCGGTCCGTTTTATTGCCGCAATGTTTCGTCCCCGGGAGTTCCCATGTCCGTACGCATCCTCGCGCTCGTCGGCAGCCTTCGCGCCGGTTCCCACAACCGCCAGCTCGCGGAGGCGGCCATCAAGCTCGCCCCCGAGGGCGCGGAGATCGAGCTGTTCGAGGGACTCGCCGAGGTCCCCTTCTACAACGAGGACCTCGACGTCGAGGGCAAGGTCCCGGCCGCCGCCACCGCCCTGCGTGAGGCCGCGGGCCGTGCCGACGCCTTCCTGCTCTTCTCGCCGGAGTACAACGGCACGATCACGGCCGTCCTGAAGAACGCCATCGACTGGCTGTCGCGTCCGTACGGCGCCAGCGCCTTCACCGGCAAGGCCGCCGCCGTGGTCGGCACCGCGTTCGGTCAGTTCGGTGGCGTCTGGGCCCAGGACGAGGCCCGCAAGGCCCTGGGCATCGCGGGTGCCACCGTCCTCGAGGACGTCAAGCTCTCCGTTCCCGGCTCCGTGACCCGCTTCGCCGAGACCCACCCGGTCGACGACGCCGAGGTCGCCACCCAGCTCACCGAGGTCGTCGCCCGCCTGCACAGCCAGGTCGGCACCGCCAGCGCCTCCTGACGACTCCCCCCAGGGCCGGTCCGGTGCCACCGGACCGGCCCTTCGCGCGTTCCCGGCAGCCGCCGACCGCCCCCATCCGTCCCCGGATGTCGGCGATCTTGGCGGAACCAAACCCTCCGGGCCAAGATGCCCGCATGAAGGGTGATCTCTTTTCCAGTGACCACATGGTGCAGCCCGCCGTCACGCCGGGCATGACCATCCAGAACGCCAAGTCGATCAAGTACGCCGTCAACGGCGACATGCTCGCGCGCCAGGGGGCGATGATCGCCTACCGGGGGAATCTGCAGTTCGAGCGCAAGGGCCAGGGCGTGGGCGGCATGCTCAAGCGGGCGGTCACCGGTGAGGGACTGCCGCTGATGACGGTGCGCGGGCAGGGCGAGGCCTGGTTCGCGCACGAGGCGCAGAACTGTTTCATCATCGGCATCGAGCCGGGCGACCTGTTCACCGTGAACGGGCGCAACGTCCTGTGCTTCGACTCCACGCTGTCGTACGAGATAAAGACCGTGAAGGGCGCGGGCGTCACCGGCGGCGGCATCTTCAACAGCGTCTTCAGCGGTCACGGCAGTCTGGGGCTGATCTGCGAGGGCAACCCGCTGGTGATACCCGTCTCGCCGCAGCAGCCGGTGTACGTCGACACGGACGCGGTCGTGGGCTGGACCGCGCAGCTCCACACCTCGCTGCACCGCTCGCAGTCGATCGGTTCGATGATCCGCGGCGGCTCGGGCGAGGCCGTGCAGCTGAAGCTGGAGGGGGACGGACTGGTCGTCGTACGGCCGAGTGAGGCGACTCCGCAGAAGGCACAGCAGCACTGACGCCGAGGGGAGACGGCGCAAGGGGCCCCGCCACTTGGCGGGGCCCCTTCTTCTCGTGCCGTCCTTCTCGTGCCGTCCTTCTCGTGCCGTCCTTCTCGTGCCGTCCGTCAGCGGCCGACGGCCGGGGTGTTGGCGGTGGTCACATTGACGGCGGCCCACGCCGCGTCCACCGCCTGGTACTCGGCGCTGGTCGCCCCGTACATGTCGGCGGCGGCCTCGAGGGTCGCGGTCCGCGCGTCGTGGAAGTCGGTCGTGGAGACCATGTAGCGGGTCAGCGCGCGGTAGAAGATCGCGGTCGCCTTGGCGCGTCCGATGCCGGTCACCCGCGAGCCGTCGTACGTCGGCGAGTCGTACTTCACACCGCCGATCGTCTTGCGGCCACTGCCCTCGGCGAGCAGGTAGTACGCGTGCGAGGAGACGCCGGAGCCGGCGTGCACCTCGGTGTCGTACGCCGCGGGCGACCAGTAGTCGATGGTGCCCTCCAGCTTGTCCAGGGAGGGGTGGTCGAGGCGGCGCAGGAACTTCTGGGCGAGGCCCAGCTTCTCGCCCATGAGGTAGTTGGGCGGGTTCTTCGGGTTGTTGGCGGAGAACTCGACGTTGGACCCGAAGATGTCGGCGAGGGACTCGTTGAGCGCGCCCGGCTCGCCGTACTGGTTGCCGCGCGCGTCCACCCGGGTGGGTTCGAGGGCTGCGGTGGCGTCGACGACGCCGTGGGTCAGCTCGTGGCCGGTGACGTCCAGGACGACCAGCGGCTTCTTGAACATGGCGCCGTCACCGTCGCCGTAGAGCATGCAGCCGCACGTCGAGTCCCAGAAGGCGTTGCCGACCTTGCGGCCGAAGTGGACCATCGCGCGGGCGCCGGTGCTGTTGTTCTTGATGCCCTTGCGGCCGAAGGTCTTCTTGTAGAAGTCCAGCGTCTGGGTGATGCCGTACTGGGCGTCGACCGCGGTGGTGGTCCGGTTGGCGGTGGTGCCCGTGCCCCACTTGTTGGTGGTGCTGGTGAACTTCGTGCCGCGCGAGAAGGCCTCCAGTTCCGCGCCCTTGGCGTCCCGGGTCTCGGTGTTCCACCGGGTGGGGTCCTTGAGGAGGAAGCTGGTGCGCGCGGTCCGGGTCGTGGTCAGCGTCACCTTGCCCGCGAAGAGGGAGGTGCCGCTGCCGGTGGCCGTGACCGGGTAGCGGGCGGCCGTCGTCGCGCCGAGGAGACCGGCCGGCTGGGTGGCCACGCCCGTCACCGGGCTCGCCGTCTCGCCCTTCTCGCGCAGCGTCTCCTCCAGGTGCGGCGAGATGAACTCGTCGCTGTCGGGGGTGTTGCTGCGGATCCGGCCGCTCTGCGCGTCCACGACGACCGTGCGGGAGCCACCGGCCTCGGTGGTGTCGCTGTCGGTCACGCGCACCTGGTAGGCGAGGGCGGCGGCGCCGTCGCGGGCGTCGACGACGAGTTCGGCGCTGCCCGCGTCGCCCTGGGCGACCGCGGCGGCCTTCTGTTCGGCCTGCTGGGGCGTCAGCTTCGCCTCGGTCGTGGCCGGCTTGACGGCGTGGTCGGCGGCCCGGGTCACGCCCAGGTAGGCGGACTGCTTGCCGAGGTGGACGACGAGGTCGCCGCCGAGCACCGGGAGCCCTTGGTGGCTGCGGACGAAGCGGACGTGCTGCTTGCCGTCCGGGTCCGTCATGACGTCCGTGGCCCGCAGGGTGTCACCCGGGCCGACACCGGTGGCCGGGGCGTGGGCGAACGCGGCGGCCCGGGCGGCCTCCACCGGCGAG
>LRTP01000386.1 GCA_001550305.1 Streptomyces diastatochromogenes | reverse complement strand
GCCGCCTGGCCGGCCGCCGTGGCGCCCACCGCGTCCGCGAGCCGGTCCGCGAACTCGTCGCGCGCCTCCTCGCTGAGCCCCGTACGCCGTCCGGTCGAGTAGACGGGACGCAGTCGCGCGGCGGCCGCGTCGAGATCGGCCGAAATTCGACGGGCGGGGGCGCCCCGCTCGGCCAGGAACTGGCCGAGCGACTCGCGCAGTTCGCCGATGCCGTCCCCGGTGAGCGCGGACAGCGCCATGACGGTCGCGCCCGGTTCGCCGTACTCGCCCAGTGCGATCCCGTCCTCGTCGAGCAGTCGTCGCAGATCGTCGAGGACCTGGTCGGCGGCCTCGCCGGGCAGCCGGTCCACCTGGTTGAGGACCACGAAGGTGACCTCCCCGTGGCCCGCCATGGGCCGCAGATACCGCTCATGGAGCATGGCGTCCGCGTACTTCTCGGGGTCGACGACCCAGATGACCGCGTCGACGAGCGCCAGGATGCGGTCCACCTGCTCCCGGTGCTGGACGGCCGCGGAGTCGTGGTCGGGCAGGTCGACCAGGACGAGGCCGCGCAGTTGCGCCTCCGCCTCCGGGCTCTGCAGGGGACGTCTGCGCAGTCGTCCCGGGATGCCGAGCCGGTCGATGAGGGTCGCCGCGCCGTCGCTCCAGCTGCACGCGATGGGCGCCGCGGTGGTGGGCCTGCGCACGCCCGTCTCCGAGATGGCCACCCCGGCGAGCGCGTTGAAGAGCTGCGACTTGCCGCTGCCGGTGGCTCCGGCGATGGCGACCACAGTGTGCTCACCGGACAGTTTGCGGCGCGCCGTCGCCTCGTCGAGGACCCGGCTCGCCTCGGCGAGCGTCCTGCTGTCCAGCCGGGTGCGCGACGACCCCACCAGCTCGCGGAGCGCGTCAAGGCGCGACCTCAGGGGTCCGTCGTACGCGAGCGGGAGCGGCGGGGCCTGTACGGCGGTCTTGGTCTCCAGGACCAGGGACGGGGCGTGTGTCTCCTGGCCGGGGGCCGTCTCGGACACGCGGCGGGCGATCAGCCCGTCGTCCCAGGCGGTCTCCGACTCGGCACGGGTACCGCCGTCGTCGGTCTTCACCCGTGTGTGCCCGGCGTCGTCCTTCACGCGTGTGTGCGCGCCGCCACGGGGGGCATCGAAGGCGACCTCCTGGGCCCGTTCGGCGTCCTCCGTCGCTGCCTCCTTCCCCGCCTTCGCTTCCGTCTCCGCCCCGGCCTTCCCCTCCGGCTGCGCCTTCGTCACGGACTCCAGGGGAGCCTGCCTCGCGGCCTCCCCGGCGGCGGGCTCGCCGTCCGCGGCCTCCGTGGCGAAGGCCTCCGGGGAGTCGGCCTCGGAACGAGCGGCTTCAGGGCGGCCGTTTTCGGAACTTCCCTGGTCGGACGCGCCTCCGTGGTCGGACGCGTCGTGACCGGACATTCCGTGATCGGACGTGCCGTCTTCGGGGGAATCGTCTCCGGTGTGGTCGGCGTGATCCGTGTGGTCTGTGACGGCAGTCACCGCGGTCACCTCTCCTTCTGCAGTACGGACAGCGCGGCGATGAGTTCGGCCTGGGGCTCTGGGTGCACGTCGAGGGCGTCGAGCGGAGCGAGACGGCGCTCGCGCTCGGTGTGCAGGGCCCTGTCGAGGTACTCGGCAAGGAGGCGCCCGCCCCTCTCGCGCAGCCGCAGGGCGCCGTGCGCGCCGAGTCGCTCGGCGAGCCCCTCGCCCGCGTTGCGTGCCCTGTGGCCGCCCAGGAGCGCGGTGGCCACCAGCGCGGCGACGACCTCGGCGTCCGGTGCCACGCTCTTGTCGAGGCGGCCGACCTCGTCCTCGGCGTACTCCTCCAGGACCCGCCGCCAACGCCGTACGGACATCCCGATCCGGTGCTCGGCGCTCTCCAGCGTCGGATCACGGTCCGTCAGCCCCGGAGCATCCGAGGCCGGTTCGCGCCGCCAGGCGTCGTCCACGCGCTCGTCGGCGGCCGTGACGGCGCACAGCAGGAGTGCGGCCAGGCTCTCGACGAGCGAGTCGAGCAGTTCACCCGCGGTGCAGTCGAGCGGGTAGGCGCGCCACCGCTTGAGCGCGTCCCCGGAGAGCACGGCACCGGTTTGCAGACGCCCCTTCACGCGCGCGTGCTCGCTGTCGTACGCCCCGTCGACGGCGGCGGTGAGCCGCAGCGCGGCCGCGTACTGCGCGGCGGCCGCACCGGCGAGCTCAGGCATCCGGGCCTTGAGCGAGTCGAGGAGCCCGTGGGCCGTACGGGCCATCGTCGCGTGCCGGGCTCCGGGGTCCTGCGTCTGGTGGACGAGCCACGTGCGCAGCGGCGCGACGGCCGTGGCGGGCAGCAGGCCGCCGCCCCACGCGGACTCGGGCAGTTCCGGCACGGTGAAGCGGGGCACCTCGCCGAGCCCCGCCTTGGTGAGCAGGGCGCCGTACTGCCGCGAGACCTCGGACACCACCTGGTGGGGCACCCGGTCGAGAACGGTCACCAGGGTCGCCTTGTGCTCCTTGGCCGTACGCAGCAGGTGCCACGGCACGGCGTCGGCGTACCGCGCGGCCGTGGTCACCATGACCCAGATGTCGGCAGCGCAGATCAGTTCGGCGGCGAGTACGCGGTTGTCGGCGACCAGGGAGTCGATGTCGGGCGCGTCGAGCAGGGCGAGGCCCCGGGGGAGGGTGTCGGCGGTTTCGATACGCAGCACCCGTTCCCCGCGCTCCATGAGGGCCTGAAGGTCGTCGCCGGGTTCCTGGTGGGGCACCCACGCGCGCGTGAGGTCGGGCAGCACCCGCATTCCACTGAACCAGTGATGGTCCTCCGGATGGCACACCAGTACCGGCGTCCGGGTCGTCGGCCGCAAGACGCCGGCCTCGCTGACCCGGCGTCCGACGAGGGAGTTGACGAGAGTGGACTTCCCCGCTCCCGTCGACCCGCCGATCACGGCGAGAAGTGGTGCTTCGGGTTCCCTCAACCGGGGCACCAAATAGTCGTCTAGTTGTGCGAGCAGTTCGTCGCGATTGGCACGCGCGCGTGGAGCCCCCGCCAGGGGCAGCGGGAAGCGTGCGGCGGCGACACGGTCGCGCAGGGCGGAGAGTGCGTCGAGCAGCTGAGGCCGTACGTCCAAGGTCACCACATGCGAAGAATGCCCAATTTTGGAGGCTTTCTGAAGCATATGGCTATGTCTGCGCGCCGACAGGACACACGGGGCGGAAGGGACGACTGGGGCGCAGGCATAACGAGTGCACAACACCCGATGCGCGAGACGCCAAAAGCGGTGCACGATTCGTACCTGCCTGCGATTATCAGGACCGCTTCACTGAACCTCCACATTGAGCCACGGAGGCGAAGCGCCAGGGACAAGGACCCGGGAGCCCTATCCTTGTCCCCGGCAAGGTCACGGATCGGCCCACACCCGGGCACCACGAAACCGGCCACCACACCTGGCCCCCGTAGCTCAGTGGATAGAGCAGGCGCCTTCTAAGCGCTTGGCCGCAGGTTCGAGTCCTGCCGGGGGCGCCACTGAGAGCCCTCCCATCGGGAGGGCTTTTTTGCTGGTCAGGGGCGGTTTATCGAGCCCGGCGGAGTGGTTGCGCGGGAGCGGCCGGACCCCCTGGCGGAGTCGGGGACAGTCCGGCTGGAGCCGCTTTTGTCCGGTCTCTGGCGGGTGACCTTCCCGAAAACCTTCCGAAATCCGGGAAGCGGTCTCTCGGGGCGCTGTCGCCGACCCATTCGGGGGCCCGGGCGGGTGGGATGTCGGAAGACAGGCCCGGCCGGCAGGCCGACCTTCTCACCAGGAGACAGGACGTCGCCGGACTGGAGACCGTCCCGCTTGATCAGATCGTGGAGGGCGGCGACGAGCGCGGGGCCCAAGGCTGGGGCGATGCCAAGTCGTCACGCACTGTGCAGCCGTCCTTCCCCCCGTCGCCCTCTGCGTCGGCAGCGTCCGCGTGAGCGTCGCGTCCATCAGCGTTGCAGCGACAGCGAGTTCGCCGATCTGAAGCGTGCCGCCGACGTCGGCCGGATGCCGATCGGTGGCTACGTCGCCGAGTCGTCCCCGGCCACAACCGGACCTCGTGCAGCGGCTGCTGGGGCGGTTCGCGGTATCGATTGCCGAAGTGGACGCCGCCGTCGCCCAAGCAACCACGGGGCGGTGAGCCGGTGATACCGAAGATCATTCCTGGTAGAGGGCCTCGTGCCACGCGCCGCCTGACTGGCTGCCTCTACGACAAGGGCACCGCCGCCGAACACGTCGATCCGCAACTGGTGGCGTTCTGGGGCGACTTCACCCCTCCACGACATCCGAGCCGTCCAACGAGCGCCCGGATGATCGAAATCGACTACGGGCTCCGGTAATTGAGGCCAGGCGGCGGCCCAGATCCTGCACGGCCTGGTGAAAGGGCAGTTGGCCGCACATGGCGTAGTACTCGACCTGCTCCCGTTCACCGTCCCGGCCGCGGCGCGGGCCAACTCGACCGAGCCGCCGTCGTCTTCGAGCACGCCACTCGCCCCCGCATGGCCGCCGCCCGCGCCCGCGCCGTCGCCGTGCGCCGCAGCGTCCAGGAGATCGGTCTGTTCGGCTGCTGCCTCCTGTTGCGGGTGCTGACGGGTGCGGTGCCAGTCCATCGCGTACGCGACCGCGGTGAGCGCGGCGTCCGGCAGCATCGCAGGCCTGGCATCGTCCTCGTGTCGTACGGGGTCCTTCCATGCGCACCCGGGGCAGGCGATGGCACGGGAGCGAACGCCGTCCTCGAGAGCCGGATGGAGGAACTCGGGGCCACGCAGGACGAATTGGTTGGACGTACATGCACATATGTCCGATGTGGCCCGCGCCGCCGCCGGGATGAACGCACCAGTCGAAGCCGACGACCGTCACGGCGGGCATGTGAAGTTGGAGAAGGCAGCCATCAAGGGGCACGACAGCGTTCTGGAATTGCAGCAGCGCAACGTCGGCGAACGCCTTCTCCGGGCCCTGTACGCACTGGCCGCCGAGTACTCCACCATCGCGGCCTGGTCCTGCATCGACGCCCGCAACCTCGACCAGGCGCAGCGGCACCTGAACGAATCCGCCACGTACGTCGGCCTCTCCCAGGACGGCCCGACCGAAACGCGGGTACGGGTCAACCTCTCGGCCAACCCCTCTCGATGCTCGCCCACCGGCGCCGGAACGGGCCGGAAGCGCTCGCGGCGGCGCAGGCCTCGCAAGCCTCCTCGGCCGCTCGTCGTGACCCGTTCTTCGACTCGCCGGGGCAAGTCCGTGCCGCCCTCGCCATGCCGCCCTCGCCGTCCCGGCTCTCGGTGCCTCTCGGGATTGACTTCCGGATCAGCGGCGACCGGCCACCGAAGCGCACCAGGTAGAGGCGGGCGATCTCGGCCGGAGTACCTTCGGCTCAAGCTACGGCCTCGGAGCCGTTCCACGCGGGTCCGACCTGGACGGAACGCTGATCAGCAGCGGTTCCGTGCGAAGAGCCCGAACGTGGTGGCAGGAGCGAATCGTTCCCCCAGCGCCTGCAGCACTCCTGACTGCGTCGACCAGTAACGCTGCAGCTCCACGTCGTGAAACACCGGTGCCAGGAGTCCCTGTAGGGCCACCTCGTCCACTCCCTGGCGGACGACGTGGTACTCCGACATGTCCGCCTCGTTCGTCTCGTCGTAGCGGCCGCGCAGGCGGCGCACCCGGGTGGCCAGGCCGCGGCGCAGTTCGCCCTGACCGAGCCTCCAAAGAAGATAAGCACCGTGATCCAAATTCATGGAAAGTCCCGAACGGCGCGGGTACCACAAGGGGTCCTGAATGCTGAAGAAAACACCGCCGGGCTTGATGCGCTGAATGAGATGTTCGACGGCGCCCAGGTAGTCAGGGATGTGGTGAAGTACAGAGATGCACACCACGGCGTCGAGCGGCTCCGGGCGGAAGATTTCCTTTCCTTCGGAGTCGTGAATGACGGTGACGTGCGGATTGTTCCGGAAACGGTGCCGGAGAACCGCCGCGCTGGGGGCGCTCATCTCCGTCACCTCGACCTTCGCCCCGGCCGCCACCAGATGGTCGGTGAAGGTTCCATGTCCGGCGCCGACCTCGAGGACCCGGCACTGGCCATTTCGCTCGATGACCTTACCCACCAGGTCGTGCACGCCTGAGATCACTCGCTCGCGGATGCGGTGATGCCGGATATGCGGAGAACCTTTCACATAATCATGACCATCGCCGTGGGCGCGTTCTTGAAGATGCCCAATTGTGGGCCTGGTCAAGGTTTCCGTCATGCGAGGACACTATTCCGGAGGCTGTCTTCACGGCCGGATCCACGGAGGTCGGGAGGCGTGATTCACGCATCCGGCCGCAAGCATTCCGCAGCAACCCTTCGAGAAATATTCCGCAGTCGCGCTCCGGGCCCCACTGGCTTGCACGCCACGCCACGCCACGCCACGGCCGACCGATGCCGGTGCGGGCCGTCGGCTCTACGCGTCGCCCCCACGGCTGGTCGACAGCCGCGCCCAGTACGTGGCGGTGAGGGCGACGAATCGGGTGTTGCCCACCGCGTAGCGCAGGAACATGCGGCGCGGCTCCTGGACCAGCCGGTGGAACCATTCAAGGCCGGAGCGCCGCATCCATCGTGGTGCCCTGCTGCGGAGTCCCGCCACCACGTCGAAGGATCCGCCGACACCGACCACCAGGGCACAGCCCAGGTCCTTCTGCCGGCGGGCGAGGAAGTACTCCTTGCGTGGACTCGGCACGGCGAGGAACAGGATGTCCGGGCGGGTCTCACGGACGGCCGCCACCACCCGTGCCTCCTCGCTCTCGGCCCAGTAGCCGTCCCGGTATCCGACGATCTCGACGCCCTGCCCGGCGGCGATGCGCGCGGTCTCCTCGACCACCTTCGCCTCAGCACCCAGGAGGTACACGCGGTATGCGTTGCGCGCGGCGCTGCGCCACAGCGCCAGCATGAAGTCGATGCCCGCCACGCGCTCGGGCAGGGGGCTTCCGAGGAGGCGGCCTGCCCACACGACCGACTGCCCGTCCGGGTTGACGAGCGAGCACGAGCGGATGATGCGCGCCAGTTCCGGGTCGTCGTGCGCCTGGACGACCTTGGCGGCGTTCAGCACGACGTGCTGGTGGGGGCCGCCGTCCGAGATCAGCGCCTCGGCGGCCGCCACCGACTCCTCCAGGGTGAGCGGGTGGACGGGGAGTCCGCACACCGTGACCGGCCGACCCGGTCCTACCGGTCCGGCCGGCGCGTTCCCGTTCCGCGACGAGGTCGTCCGCACGTCACGCCTCCGTTCCGT
This sequence comes from Streptomyces diastatochromogenes, assembly GCA_001550305.1. Lineage (GTDB taxonomy): Bacteria > Actinomycetota > Actinomycetes > Streptomycetales > Streptomycetaceae > Streptomyces > Streptomyces mirabilis_D. The sequence continues at coordinate 4,981 of LRTP01000386.1, read as the reverse complement.
CATTGCTGCCGTTCCAGACCCAGGTTCTGCCAGAACCGCACGAACTCCTCCTCGATGCGGTCGGATTCGTACCGCGGTCGCAGTGCATCCCAGGCCTTCTGCTGACGCCGCCGAATTCCCTCCAGATCGTCTCCGCACGCCGCAAGGAATCCGGCCACCGAGGCGACGGAAGCCTCGACGGGCTCCACGCACCCCTCACCGAAGACCTCGGCGCTCCCCGGCGACGGCGTCGCCGCCACGGCGCAGCCCGCCTGGAGCCCTTCCAGCAGGACGAAGGGAAGCCCCTCGACCCAGCGGGCCGGAAGGACGAACGCGTCGACCCCCGACCAGAACGCCAGGACGTCCGACAGGTCGAGGACCCCGAGGTCCTCGTCCACGCACGCCATCCGGGTGAGCGGTACGTCGTGGCGCATCCCGGCGACACGGAACTCGACACCGACGCCCTGCCGCTTCAGCGTCTCGACCGCACCGCAGACGAGGTCGAATCCCTTGGCCCGGCTCATCGTGCCGATCCAGCCGACGCGCAACACACGGGAGGAGACGGGCCCCTTCGAGGACGGGACCGCTCGGGGCGCCGGATTCCTGAGCACGGTGACCGACGCCGTACGGCAGCCACTGACGCGCAGCTCGTGCGCGACCGCCTCGCTCAGCACAATCCAGTGGGCCCCGCCCAGCAAGGTCCGCAGCGCGCGGTTCCCGGCGAGTCGGGCGGGCAACTGCGCGCCGTGCAGATGCAGCACCGCGGTGCAGTTGACTACTTTGGCGAGGACGATCAGGAAGACGTCGCGGAGCAGGGGCAGCCCCCACTGCGAGACCGGTAGGTAGACGGCCCTCGGGGCTGTCCCGATCAGCAGATACGCGCCTTTGCTCAGGGCCGCGAGGGTGGCCCAGGCCTTGGCGGGCCAGGACGCCGCGAACCGGTCGGAGCCGACCCGGCTCGCGGAGAGGGAGATGACCGCCGGCACGTGGCAGCGACGGGTCAGCACAGGCGTGAAGAACTCGGCTGCGCGCCCCATTCCACCCAGACGCGGACTGTGCCTGAAAACAAGGACGGCCGGCGGGGCGGCCTGCCGCAGAAAACGTGGGCGGTTGGAAGACATTCCCCATTCCTTCAGCTGTGGGACGCGGAATTGAAAGATTCGGGAGGAAATTGTGACGAGCCATCGAAACATTCGGTTCACTGGGAGGTCCAATACAACACGTCCGACCGCTCTCTTCATACGATATTCACAACCGAACATTATGGGCGTGCGGCGCCGGAAGATCGTTCGGTCGAGTCCGCGTGATATGAATCGACTAAGGCGGTGAAAGGAAAGGTGTGAGCGTTTTCCGCGATACTCCACAGTTCTATTCCGTCTTCGCCGCAGTATGTGCCGCAGCGGTTCTCCTGCTGGCCGTCTGTATGCGAGGCGCGGGCTGGCTGCTCTGGGGAATCTGCCTCGTACCGCTGTTCCTGCTCAGCAGGGGTTACGCCAAGGTGGGCGTCCCCCCGTTCTACGTCATGGACGTCGTCGCCGTCTTCGCGCTGCTCGCGACCCTGCGTATGTGGGGGCCCCAGGCGTTCTCGGAGAGGCGGTTGCGCTGGTTTCGCGCCGTCGCGGTGGGCCTGGCGGTCATGACGGGCCAAGCGGTGTACCGCGGGGTCGCCGCGGGCTACCCCGACGCCTTCAAGGGCGTGATCCTGGGCCTTTACCCGCTCCTCGGATGGTTCGCCGCGACCTGGGTCCTCACCCGGCCCGTCGAGGAAGCCGTCCGCCTGCGATGGGTGTTGTACGTGCCGACCGTCGGGGTCGTCGTGGAACTGGTCCTGGGCAGCCCGCTGCCCGCCGCCGCCCGGGGTCTCTATCTGGCGATCGCCGGCGCGTTCAGTGTGCAGACAAGGCATCTGGGAAACAGTCGACTGCTCCTGTGGACGCTGGTCGGAGCCGCCCTGATGACCGCCATTGCGAGCAAGCGGGGCCCGCTCCTGGCCGTCGTCGCGGCCATGGCCGCGACCGCCCTCGCCAGTCGGTCGAGCCGCCGGCGCACCGCCCGCTGGCCGGTGCTGTCCTGGAGTCTGGCCACCTTCGGGGTGATCGCCGTGCTGGGTTTCTCGCTCTCCGGCGAATCCGTCTCCGACATGCCCGTGGTCGGCGGGCTCGCGGCACGGGTGTCACGTTCCCACGACCCGAACAGCGAAGCGGGCGCGAACGTCGAACTCCGGATGGAAATGTGGCAGGAGGCCCTGAGGGTGGTGCGGGAAGAGCCGCTCCTGGGTGCGGGTGCGGGGCATCCCATCGACGTGATCGGACACGGAGAACACCTGAACGCGCCCCGGGCCGGCCCGCACAACTCGTTCATCGGATACATCTACTACCTGGGCTGGCCCGCGGGGACCGCCATGGCACTGCTGGTCGTCGCGACCCTGCGCCGGACCTGGCGGGCCCGGCAACACCTGGCAGCCGCTTCCTGGTTCGGAGCGACGGTGGGCGTCGCCGTCACCGCCTGCACGAACGTCGCTTTCGAGACCACCTACATCGGACTGCCGTCATGGCTGGTGCTGGCCTGCGCCTACGCGTTGGTCGGCGTCCCGGAGGGACGGGAGGCCGCCGACGGGTCCCCGCCCACGGCCGCCACCGGCCGGCGCGTCCCAGCAGGCCGCTCCGTCGCCGGCACCGGACGACCGCAGCACATCTCTCCGGCGGTGGCCGCCCGTTCCTGATCGGCGAACACCCCCGGGGGTCGGCCCCCGGAATTCTTCATAAAATCGGTGGCCGCCTGTACCGAATCCCCTGAGTAATACAGCCGCATGGGGGGACGCGCGGCCACGACCGTGGGTGATGAAGAGGGCTTTTCCTACGCTGTGCTCGGGGGAGACGCAAACCGGCCGCGCGGAAAAGGCGAACGCGACCCGTCGGCGAATTACCCGCCTTACTACAGGGAGTGCATGTGACAGCCAGAACGGCGCTCATCACCGGAATCACCGGCCAGGACGGCTCCTATCTCGCCGAGTTGCTCCTGGACAAGGGGTACACCGTCCACGGAATCGTCCGGCGTGCCTCCACGTTCACCACCAGCCGTATCGAGCACCTCTACCAGGATCCGCACGATCCGGAGGCCCGGCTGTTCCTGCACTACGGCGATCTGACGGACGGCAGCAGGGTCACCGGTCTCCTCGAACGCGTACAGCCCGACGAGGTGTACCACCTGGCCGCCCAGTCGCATGTGCGGGTCTCCTTCGACGAGCCCCTGTACACCGCGGACACGACGGCGCTGGGCACCACCCGGCTGCTGGAGGCCATCCGGACCACCGGTCTGCCCTGCCGCTTCTACCAGGCGTCCAGTTCGGAGATGTTCGGTGCGTCACCCCCGCCGCAGCACGAGGGAACCCCGTTCCATCCGCGCTCCCCGTACGGGGTGGCGAAGGTCTACGCGTACTGGATCACCCGCAACTACCGTGAGGCGTACGGGCTCTACGCGGTCAACGGCATCCTCTTCAACCATGAGTCGCCGCGCCGGGGTCCCACGTTCGTCACCCGCAAAGTCGCCATGGCCGCCGCGCGCATCAAGGCCGGCCTGCAGGACACGCTGTACCTGGGCAACCTCGACGCGCGACGTGACTGGGGCTATGCCGCGGAGTACGTCGAGGCGATGTGGCTGATGCTGCAACAGAAAGAGCCCGTCGACTACGTGATCGCCACGGGCAGCAGTTACAGCGTGCGCGACTTCGTGGAGTGCTCCTTCACCCACGTCGGCCTCGACTGGCGCGAGCACGTGCGCTTCGACGAGCGGTATCTGCGTCCCTCCGAGGTCGACGACCTGGTCGGCGACGCGTCGAAGGCGGTGCATGACCTCGGCTGGCGGCCCACCGTCCGGGCACCCGAGCTGGCACGGCTGATGACGGACGCCGAACTCGACGTGCTGCTGCGCGGCGACGGGGTCATGGCGGCGACGGTGCCCGCGCCGGCCCAGGCCCTGCCCGCGCACGGGCGTTAGGCGGGACGGAAGGTGGCAGTACCGCGCCCCTCGCACGACCTGAGCCCCGCCGGGCAGCCGTCCCCGGCGGCGGCGACGGTTCTCCCGGCGCGCGCTCCCAGCGGGACAGGCGGCGGACCGGGGCCGCGCTTCCTCGGTGCCCTCACCCGGTCGGTCGGCGCGCGGGCGATGACGCTCCCCGTCACTGCCGTGACCAACCTGGCCCTGGCGCACACCGTGGTCGGCGCGGTAGGGGTGCCCGGCTATGCGCAGTTCGCCCTGGTGGCCACCTTGCCTGCAGTGCTGCCCCTCACGGATCTGGGCGCGGGAGCCGCCATCACGGAGGCCGTGGCCCGCGACACCTCGCACGAACAGCGGCTGGTGCGCGGGACGGTCCTTTCGTCGGCGCGCAACCTGATGTGCGCGGGAGCGGTCATCGCCGTCACCGGTGTGGCCCTGGCCCTGTTCGGAATGTGGGACGAGTTGCTGGGGGAGGCGGCGCAGCCGAGCTCCGACCTCACCGTGGCGGTCGCGTCGGTCCTGTTCGGATGCAGCATGCCGCTCGGGCTGAGCAGGTCCGTGCTGCTGGCCGTGAACCGCAACGACATCGCGTTCCTGCTGCAGGGCGCCGGCAGCGTCCTGTTGCTCGCACTCGTGCTGCTCGCCGCAAGCCTGGGCGCCCCCACGGGCGCGTTCGTCTCCGCCGTCTTCCTCTCGCAGTGCCTCGTGAACGCGGCAGGCGGGGTGCTCGCCGGCCGCATCCTCGGTATGCCGCTGCTGCGCACGACCCTGGGCAGCGTCGGCGCGTCGGCGTGGAAGGACCGGGCGCCCGTCGCACACCTCGCCCTCCCCATGACCGTCGTCACCGCGGCCACGGCCGTCGCCTACGCCACCGATCGGCTGGTCCTCAGTCACACGGCCGACGCGGCCGCGGTGGCCGGCTATTCGGCCGGTGCCCAGTTCTTCGCGCCGGCGAGCAGCCTGCTGGGCGCGGCCGGGCTGCCGTTGTGGGCCGTGTTCGCCCGGC
>LRTP01000385.1 GCA_001550305.1 Streptomyces diastatochromogenes | reverse complement strand
CCGTCGAAGCGGTAGAGCAGTGACGGGCCGACGTGCTCGGCGTGCGCCAGGAAATGGTGACCGTCGACGGTGAAGGCGTGCCAGTTGTACGCCCACCGTGAGTCGATGTCCTGGAAGGGGACGAAGCGTTCACCGTCCCAGACGAAGATCTGTGACGGCCGGTTGTCGGCCTCCCTGCCCGGCAGGACCACCCCTTGAGCGAGGGCCAGGAAGTGCCGGTCCCTGATCGTGAAATGCTTCCACTGCTTGGCGGCGAAGCTGTCGAAGGACTGGAACTCGACGAAGGAGGCGCCGTCCCATTCGAGGACACGAGCCGTGGCAGCGAACTGATAAGGGCCGCTACCGGTACGGATGCTGGCCACCGCGAGGAAGGCGCGGTCGCCGATGCGGAAGAACTCCGCGTCCTCGCCGCCCGGCAGCGGCAGCCGCTGGAACGACTCGTACCCCGTCTCGCCACGCCGGAGCAGCAGCAGCTCAGTGTCGCTGTCCCCGCCGTTCATGTCGACCGGCTCACCGGGGATGTCGTAGGCGAGCTGGGGGATGGCGAGCAGATGCATGCCGTCCAGGTCGAAGGGCTCGACGCCGCGCGCACCGGACGTGGGGACGGACTGGAATTCGGTCAGGCGTGGAGTGGGCATCGGATGGTCATCTCCTCGGATTCAGTGCGGGAACCGCACCGACGGCAGAGCGAAGTTGTTGTCGAAGAGGTGGTCGGGGTCGTAGTGCGACTTGAGCGCGATGAGCCGGTCAAGGACCGCGCCGGGAAAGGCGTCCTCGAGTTGTTGCGGTCCGGTGCGCGTCTCGAAGCTCAGGTAGAGCCCGTTCAGGTGCGGGTGGAGCCGTTCCCACCGCTGGTCGAGGTCGTCGCGCAGTGCGGGCACGGTGGCGGCCATCAGGGAGAAGTTCTGGGTACGGTGGGAGTAGGCCATGGCCTCGGGCGGTGCGTCGTTGACCGCTCCGCCGACCGAGCGCAGCTGCACCATGCCGGCCGTTTCCAGCAGCGCGGTGATGTGCTCGGCGGCGGGCGGGGTGATGTGGTTCACGAGCCCGGAGCGCGACACCGACAGCGGTTGCTGCGCGTGCTGCGGCTCGTGCCCGGCGGGCAGCAGCTGGTGGTACGGGGTGGCGAAGGCCTGGTTGCGCAGCACCCGTCCGGCCGACAGCAAGGGAGCAAGCGCCGTGCGGACCGCCTCGGCGTCCGTGCCGGCGTACACCGTCGTCGCCTGGGCGACGGCTCTCCCGCCGGCACCGGTGACGAGCGTCAGGAAGCTGGTGACCGCGCGGGGGGCTGCCTCTACGGCAGCGCTCCATCGGGTGAGGAACGCGGCCGTGTCCGTGGCGTCGTAGACGGTCACGGCGACGGTCACGTCGCGCACCGGTTCGGCCTGGAACTCGAAGGCCGTCGCCACCCCGAAGTTGGCTCCCGCCCCGCGCACGGCCCAGAACAGGTCCGGGTCATGTTCGCCGTCGGTGCGCACCACGGATCCGTCGGCCAGGACGAGTTCGGCGGCGCGCATGTGGTCGATGGTCAGGCCGTGCAGGCGGGACATCAGACCGATACCGCCGGCGGTGGCCAGCCCGCCGACCCCGACATCCCCGGTGTCACCGGAGGACAGGGCCAGGCCGTACGGCGCGAGTGCCGCGGCGACCTCGCCCCAGCGGGCCCCCGCCTCCACGCGCACGAGCCCGGACCGGCTGTCGAGGACCTCTACGGCGTTGAGCCGGGAGAGGTCGACGACGATCCCGCCGTCGTTGGTGGACCACCCGCTGATGCCGTGCCCACCGCTGCGCGCGGTCAACGGCACTTGGGCGCCGCGGACATGGGCCAGAGCTGCCGCGATGTCCCGGGCATCGCGGACTAGGAGGACCGCGCCCGGTGAGCCGAGACGGGTGTAGGTGTGCCGTACGGCGTCGTAGCGGCGGTCTCCGGGACGTACGGCGACCGCGCCGAGGCGCTCGGGCAGGTCGAGGGAAGGGGACCGGGACGGTGTGTCGGTGGTGCGCATCGCTGCCTCCGCAGGGTGCGAGTGCTGTTCGAGGGGCCGCTGTCCGCTACAGCGGCGGGGTCGTCCGTATGCCGTGGGCGGGCGTGACCAGGTACTGGAGCGGGGCTTCGGCGTACGGCCCGCTGCCGGCGACGAGCCGGCCCGCGTGCCGCCCGAGGTCGTCGGCGCTGTACCACTGAGGGCTGTCCGCGCCGATCGCGGCCCGCGGGCGGGTGCGGACGGGGCCGATGATCAGTTCGTAGACACGCGGCCCGTTGCCGCCCAGCTCGGCCGTGAGGGATCGCACCAGCGACTTCTTCGCCGCGTTCGTGGCGCCCACCAGCGCGGCGAACGGGTACGGGATCTCCGCACTGAACCCGCTCAGGTGCACCAGCGCCCCGGACGGCGACAGCAGCGGAGTCAGCGCGCGCAGCGCGTGGAAGTGACTCGTCAGGTTCGAGGCGATCATCGCCTCCCACTCGGCGTCGGAGAGGTCGAGGATCCCGGTGCGCTCGGGGCTGCCCCAGTCACCGATCGTGACGACGGCGCCGTCCAGCGGGCCGTAACGCGACAGCTGGTCTCGTACCGCCTGGCTGTCGGGGGCTCCGACGTCGGCCGGGTGCGTGAGCAGGGTGCCGGGTCCGGCGTCGCCTGTGTAGGCGGCGAGCTTGGCCAGCCGTTCTTCGCTGCGGCCGACGGCCACCACGGTGGCTCCCTGCTGGAGCAGCGCGAGGGTCATTCCCTCGCCGATGCCCCCGGTCGCGCCTGCCACCAGCACCGTCCTGCCGGACAGCAGCTGGATTTCGGGTGTGTCGCTCATGGACGAGGCTCCTTGTCTTGAGGCGTCTTCAGGCGCGGCCGAGGGCCGGCGAATCGGGGGGCGGCTCAGACGGCAGCGGCGGCGCGCTTGCCCTGCTGCAGGGCGTTGAGGTACGACCGGACGCTCATGGCCATGGCCGGCACGTTCTCCTGCATCAGCCGCATCCGGTGCGGAGTGTCATGGAACGTGGGGTCGAGCTGGAACTCGGCCGCCAGCGAGAACCAGGTCACCGGCACGACACCGGCCTGGACCATGCGCTGGATGGCCGTCTCGTGGGCCTCGGTGGTCAGGCTTGCGGAGGCGTCCACCGCCACGTGCACGCGGTAGCCCTCGCGCAGGCCGCCGAGCACGGTCTGCAGGACGCAGCCGTCGGTGGCGATGCCGCCGATCACCAGGTTCTCCCTGCCCGCGGCACGGACCGCCGCGGCGAACCGCTTGTCCAGGAAGGAATTGAAGTCGGTGGCGCGCTCGATGACCGGCTCGTCACCGATGACCTCGAGCAGCTCCGGGTAGAGCGGCCCGGACGGCTTGCTGGACTCACCGTTGGTGACGACCAGACCGCTCTCGTACCACTTCGCGGTCTTGGCCAGGCCGGTGACGTTGTGGATGTGCGACGTGAGGTCGTGGGAGCCGAGGAGGTTCGCGAAGCCGACGGCGTAGTCGACGAGAACGATGGTGGTGTTGGCCGGGGTCAGAGGCTCGGGGGCCATGACAGGACTTCCCTTCCGTTCGCTAGTGACCGAGTGGTCACTAACGACAGTATGACCGAGAGCCACTAATGTCCAACCGGTCACTAAAGAGTCAGAAAAGACGCAGGTGAAGGGGCCATTCCCTTGCGAAATTCACCAGCAGGGCCGCCCTTTAGTGACCATGCGGACCGCTCTGAGGTGACCACCCGTACACTTACTGCATGACCGGATCACCAGCCGAGATGTCACCTGCCGAGAGCGGCCAGGACGCCGCCCCGATCAAGAAGCGCACCAGGGAACCGGAAGTACGCAGGGCGGCCATCCTGGAGGCGGCGCGTGACGCGTTCGCCGAGCGAGGCTTCGCTAAGACGACCATCCGGGACATCGCGCGGCGGGCCGGAGTCACCCACGGTCTCGTGATCCGCCACTTCGGCTCCAAGGAGCAGCTGTTCCTCGCCGCGGTTCCCAGCTCCCAGAACCTGATGGCCGAGGTGGCCGGCGATCCCAACTCACTGCCCACGCGCGTCGCGCGCTCCTACGTCCGCCGCATGTCCGAGAGCGGGGGCAGCGACCCGTTCGTCGCGCTGATCCGCGCGGTGGCCTCGGAGGAGGACGCGGCCAAGTCGCTGTTCGCAGCGATGCAGGACGAGAGCCTGGAGATGTACCGGCATGTCATTCCCGGCCCGGACCTCGAAGCACGCGTCGGCTCCGTGGGCGCGTATCTGATCGGGGTGACCTTCTCCCGGTACGTCTTCAGGAGTGGCCCTCTGGCCGACATGCCGGACGACGAACTCGTCCGCCACCTCGTCCCCAACCTCCGCGCCATCCTGCTCGGCTGAAATCTCGTCACGCGGGCGCTCGCTCTCCCTTGTGGAGTGCGCTGCCCTGCACCGACGACCGGCACCCCGGGTGTCACCCATGCACGGACGCGGCCCCCATGATTTGCTCCAGGACACGGCACAACTGCCAAGACCCAGGCGTTCCCGGTCCGACTCCGTGCCGTCGGCCCCTTGGCCCCCTCTAAACGGAAAATAGAGGGTTCGCCGGGCAGGCAGCAGTGTCCGTTCGGTGTCTGCCGAGCGGAGGGCCGGAAGCCGGTGGGCGGGTTCAGGCGCCGGTCGCGACGGGGGCAATGGTGACGGCGTGTCCGAGTGCTTCGAGCTGACGGACGAGGTCCCGGGTCCTGCGGGCAGGGTTGACCAGCCGTTGATGGTGGTCGGATCCGAGGTCTTCGAAATGGGCGGTCGGGTCGTCGATGAGGTGCCAGACGATGACCAGCATCGAACGGGCCACGGCGACGATGGCCTTCTTGTGTCCCCGGTGTTTGACGAGTCTGCGGTAGCGGGCTCCGAGAAAGGTGTCGGTGCGGGCTGCGGCCATGGCGGCCTCGCCGATGACCCCCTTGAGCCAGGGGTTGCCGTGTCCGGTGGGCCCCGAGGTGTTCTTGCTGCCGGACTGGATCGTGCGGGGTGCAGCTTGGCCCAGGAGACCAGGTGGCCGGAGGTCGGGAAGATCCGCATGTCCGGGTCGAGTTCGGCCACGATTACCTCGGCGGCACTCCGGCCGATCCCGGGGATCTCATCCAGGCGCTCAACCAAGGACAGCAGGCCGGCCCCGGCGGTCTCGGCGGCTTCGCCTGGGGCGCCGCGTGGCTGGCCGCCCCTTTCGTCAGCTTCCGGCGGGGAGATCTCGGCGAGTTTGGCGGTGATGTGCCGCGATAAGTCGTCCACCTGCGCGGTGATCCGGTCGACGGTCTCCAGCAGCAGGCGGCACACGTAGGCGTGGTGATCGTTGAATTGACCGGTCAGTGCCTCGATCAGCGCGTCGTGTTTGGAGACCAGGCGGCCCCGGGCCAGATCGGCCAGTGCCTGCGGACTGCGCTCTCCGTGGATGAGTGCCTCGATGATGGCCCGTCCCGAGACGCCGAAGATGTCGGTCGCTACCGATGACAGCTTGATCTGCGCGTCTTCCAAGGTCTTCTCGGTGCGCTGCTTGTTGCGGCTGCGTTCTGCGATGAAGACCGTGCGGAGCCGGGTGAGGTCACGCAGCTCCCGGACCGGCTGGGGCGGGACGAAGGAGGCCCGGAGCATGCCCCGCTCGGCGAGTTTGCACAGCCACACCGCGTCGAGTTTGTCGGTCTTGGGACGGCCCGGGACGTTCTTGACGTCCCGGGCGTTGACCAGCCAGCACTCCAGCCCACGGGCTTCGAGGAGGTAGAACCACGGCTTCCAGTAGCTGCCGGTCGCCTCCATGACCACGCGGGTCACACCCTGGCAGAGCAGGTGGTCGCCCAGCTCCAGGATGGCGTTGGTGGTGGCGCTGACGTTCCACACCCGTTGGGTGCGACGTCCCTCGATCCGCTCGTGCGGCAGGCGCATGCACAGCATCCCGGACCCAACGATGTCAGGGAGGGTCTGGTCAGCGCGTACGACGGCTGATGCAAGTGAGGTGACCCCCTGTGGTGTGGACACTCTGACAATGGATCTTGCAGATCCGAGGGAAGGTGTCCTGGTGAGACGTAGGTCTCCGTATCCAGTGGAGTTCAGGAACGATGCTGTCGCTCTGTACCGTGCGGCGGGCGGGAAGCGCACACGTATACGGCGGTCGCGGCGGATGGGGGGACCGGCGAGACCAGCGGAGCTGGGTGCGCCAGGCCGACGAGCACGCGGGCCGTGATCACGGCCGCAGCGGGCAGAGCATGGAGAGCCGGGACGAGGAACTGGCCCGGCTGCGCGGGGAGAACGGCCGGCTGCGCAAGGCGGAGAAGGAATGGGAAATCGAGCGGGAGATCCTGCGCAGGGCAGCCGCCTATTTCGCCGCTCCTGTGAGTGAAGGGGGTGCCACACACCGAAGCCCGTTGTCTTGAAATGTAGAATTAACGATGAAGTAGCCCGTTCACTTGACATAAGCGGAATTTCACCGCCCAATGGGCCGCAACTAGACTCGGAGAAGACACGTTCCTCATCCGACCTAGGGTATGCGACCGGCCGGACGCTCCTACAGTGAGAACCGAGGTGACAGGCCGACGCCAGCGGGCAGCAGCCCGCACACCCAACAATCTCGGCAGTGAACCGACCCACGGTGTATCGGACAGGAGGTCAGAACGATGAGCGTCTGGTGGTCTCTAACTCTGAGTGCGGAAGTCCAGAGTGTTCGAGTTGCCCGTCGGCGGCTGCTCGATGCCATGGCGGAATGCGGAGTCGACCCGGACGTCTCCTACGAATTGGCACTTGCGCTGAGTGAAGCCTGCACTAACGCGGTGGAGCATAGCGGGGGTTCATCTTCGCTGGAGTATCACGTCACTGCCTACCTCGAGAGCGACAGGTGCCGTATCGAGGTGACCGACGTCGGTCAGGGAGCAAAGCGCTTCGAGGACCCTGCCGCAAACAGAGCTGTCCGTAATGAGCAGTACCTTCCCTCGGGCCAGGTTGAACACGGACGCGGCCTATGCCTGATCAAGGAGCTGGCCGACCACGTGACGTTCCACAACAGACCGGGCGAAGGCGCGACCATCAGCTTCGAGAAGATGTTGAAGCGCCAGGAGGAAATCGCGGCCCAGTGAGGCTCTTCGGGTGGCCTCCGATCTGGACGGGCGCCCTGCTCATTCACTGCTTGAGCGCATACGGAGCTGATAGCCACACTGGGCGGCGGTCCTTGATGGCGTTGCGTCCAGCGCCGCCAAGGCGGGCCGGAGCGGCCGCGCGCGGCGCGAGTGCCGCTTCCTCCCGGCACCCTGGCCGCCGCCGGTAGCGTGCAAAGGACGGGTAGCGAAATGTATCCGCAAGACACTATTAATACTCTACGATCTTTTGCGGGGCAAGCGGCGGGACCCGAGTCGCCTCCATCGGCGCCCTGCCCCTGGCCGTCGCCCGCGACCTGGGCTGCCACATCGCCTACCTGCCCGGCCTGACCATGCGCAGGATCGCCAACCTCTACCCCGGCGAGGCCAAGATCGACGCGAAGGACGCGATCATCATCGCTGACGCCGCCCGGGCGATGCCCCACACGCTGCGTTCGGTCGACGCCGACGACGAGACCATCGCCGAGCTGCCGATGATCGTCGGCTTCGACGACGACCTCGCCGCCGAAGCGACCCGCCTGTCCAACCGGCTGCGGGGCCTGTTCACGCAGATCCACCCGCATCTGGAACGGGTCCTGGGCCCGCGCATGCAGCACCCGGCCGTCCTCAGGCTGCTGGACCAATTCGGTGAGGCGTCCCCTGGAGTGTGGACACAGGGGCTCATGCCGCGATTGAGAGTTTAGCTGCTCGCAGATGCTGCTGTTCGAACTCCACCGGTGAGAGGTAGTTGAGGGCACTGTGGCGTCTGCGGGCGTTGTAGTAGGTCAGCCACTGGAAGATTTCCAGCCTCGCCTGACGCATCGTCGAGAACAGCCTCTGGTGCATCGTCTCCCTCTTGAGCCCCTGCCAGAACGACTCGGCGAGGGCGTTGTCGTAACTCGAGCCGACCCGGCCCATGCTCCTGCGGATCCCGAAACCGTCGCAGACCTGTGCGAACGCGGCAGCGGTGTACTGGGCGAGTTCAACCGGTCGTTGCAACACCGGGCTGTTGTAGTGAGCGTAGTTGCTCCTCGAAGACCTCGGCTGGTGTCCGCCAACCGAGGGTCTTGCGGGGCCGGTTATTGATCGCCAGGGCGACGGCTTCGAGGTCTGCGGACGACCACCGGGACAGATCGGTGCCCTTCGGGAAGTACTGACGCAGTGATGTCGCCGCACCACTTCTCGTCCAGCCGCCTGGCGGAGAAGTCACGTTGGACGAGGTCCGGGGCAGGCGGTGCGAAGCGGTCCAAGACCGTGGTGCGTTTACGGCGCCGCAGATGGAGGCCCTCCAGGCCGTGCCTGCGCATGAGCCGCTCGACGCGCTTGCGGTTCACCGTGTGTCCGAAGCCCCGCAGCTCAGCATGGACACGCCGCACTCCGTACGTTCCCTTGTGGCCGGTGTGGATCTCGCGGATTCCCGCGGCCAGGGCATCGTCGGCGGCCTGCCGCACCTCGCGGGCCTTCGCGCCGGCGATCCACCGGTAGAAGCCCGAGCGCGAGACCTGAAGCACCCGGCATATCCGCTGCACGCCGAAGTCGGCCCGGTTGCCGGAGATGAAGCCCCAGCGGAGGGTCATGCCCTCATCTCCTTCGCGAAATACTGGGCCGCCCGGCGCAGGATCTCCCGCTCGAGTTCCCACTCCTTCTCCGCCCTGCGTAGCCGGCCGTTCTCCGCCCGCAGCCGCGCCAGTTCCTCATCCCTGCCCTCGGCGACCGGCTCGTCGCGGTTGCCGCCGCCCGCCTGCTCACCGGCCTGGCGCACCCCACTGCGCAGATCTCACCGGTCACCCCAACATCCGCCGCCACCGCCGCATACGTGCGCTTCCCACCCGCCGCGCGATACAACGCGACGGCATCGTTCCTGAACTCCGCCGGATACGGAGACTTCCGTCCCACCAGGACACCCTTCCTCGGATCTGCAAAATCCATTGCCAGAGTGTCCACACCACCGGGGTCGCCTCACGCCCTGACCGCCTCCCACCTCCTGGACGGCTGCGGCCACTGGATCCAGCAGGAACGCCCCGACGAGGTCAACCACCTGCTGACCGAATGGCTTGCCACCCTCCGGAGCTGAACCGCCTGCGGGCCGTGCCGGCTCAGCGCCGCGCGTCCCCGGGAGTACGAGCAGGCTGGTCACCTCGGCGATGGCCTCCGCCGAGGGCTTGAAGTACCGGCGGACGTTCTCCGGCTCCTTGCGCCGGGACTTGGCCATCAGTGTCGACTCGGGCGCGCCCTGCTCTCCGAGGCGAGGCAGACCGGTGGCGGTACTCGTGCAGGTCCCAGCTGGCACCCGGCCCGACCAGGGCGGTGTGCTGGTCGAGCAGCGCGCGGGCCTGGCCGTAGGAGAGGCGGCCAGGCCGGTGGGTGACGAACGCCGGCCCGCGGGTGCGGCCCCTGAGCAGGCGGGGCAGCAACCGGGCGGTGCCCGCGTACCAGGACACGACGACCCCAGGTCAGCGCAGGCCGAGCCGCCCCCGCGTCGCCACCAGGATCACCGCCGCCGCCAGCGCCGACGCGATCAGGAAGGCGTAGGTCGTGGTCTCGATCCCCGCCGACGGGAACATATCCGACCGCGCAACGGAGAAGAAGTTGTTCACGCTGGTGTGCAGCAGCATGACCAGCGGCATGCTCTCGCGGGAGCGGTTGAACACCCAGGTCATCACGAAGCTGAACGCGAGCGTCGTCCCCATGAAGGCGAGCGGGCGGGAGGGGTCGACGTGCGGGCCGCCGCCCCACTCGGTGAGGAACAGCGGCAGGTGCCAGAAGCCCCACAATACACCCACGACCAGGGTGGCGACCAGCGGACCGAAGCGGCGCTGCATGTGCGGCATCGCGAACTCGCGCCACCCCGGCTCCTCGGCCAGACCCGTGGTGATCATCTGCATGACCAGGCCGGGGACGTACGCGGCGAGCACGGCGGCCGACGGCATCACCGGGTTCTGGTCAGTCAGCGCGGCGCTGGTGATCGTCAGCGCGGCCGGCACCGAGAGCGCCACGACCAGGAACCAGCGCCAGCTCACCCTCAGCTTCGTCATCCGGCCCCGCCACGCCCGCAGTCCGCCGCGTCCCTCCGTGATGGCGGTGACCAGCAGCGCCGAACCGATCGGGCCGAGGTAGGCACCGGGCAGGACGCCGAGCAGCTGACTGCCGAGCGCGCCGCCGGGGAAGGTCCAGTGCCACAGGCCGACACCGTTCTCGGAGAGGATGTACGGCGTCCAGGCCAGCCAACTCAGCCCCAGGGCCAGCGCGAAGAACCAGGTGAGCGGGCGGCGGCGGATGGCGGAGTGGCGTGGTGCCGGGGCCTGCTGGGGGAGGCTGGTGGTCGTCACCGGGGTGTCCCTTCGGGGAGGCCGAGCGGTGGCTCGGCGGCGGCTGAGCGGCCTTCCGAGCGCCGCCCTTGCGATGCCTCAAGCACACCAGCGCCGAACTCCCCGATCACTGCCGCGCACACCCCAACCCCGGGTACAGCAGGCTGTACCACCCACGTGCCACCACCCGTACTACCCCCGTCGCCTCGCGTCCTCCAGGTAGTGCAGGACCGCCGCCACCCGGCGGTCCACCTGGTCGGCCGGGGAAAGGTCGAGCTTGGCGAAGATGCTGCGGATGTGCTTGTGGACCGCGCCGTCCGTGACCACCAGCCGCTCCGCGATCGCGCTGTTGCCAAGGCCCTCGGCCATCAGGGCGAGGACGTCCCGTTCGCGCGGGCTGAGCCGTTCCAGCCGGGTGTCCTGGCGGGAGCGGGTGAACAGCTGGGCGACCACCTCGGGGTCGATGGCGGTACCGCCGGACGCCACCCGGTGCAGCGCGTCGAGGAACTCCTCGACCCGGCCGACCCGTTCCTTGAGCAGATAGCCGAGTCCGCCGACCCCGCCGGTGAGCAGCTCGGTGGCGAAGCTCTGCTCGACGTACGCGGACAGGACGAGCACGGCGAGGTCGGGGCGGCGGCGCCGGGCCTCCACCGCCGCGCGGATGCCCTCGTCGGTGTGCGTGGGCGGCATCCGTACGTCGAGGATCGCGACGTCGGGCTTGTGCTCCTCGATGGCGTCCAGGGCCTCCTCGGCCGTCCCGGTCTTCGCCACCACGTCGAGGCCCTCGGCGCCCAGCAGCAGGGCGAGCCCCTCGCGCAGCAGCGGGTCGTCCTCGGCCATCACTATCCGCATGTCGCAACCAACTCATCTGTTGTACAGGGCAGTTCGATGGACCGGCCCACGGCTTCCAGAACGTCACGTCCCGCAGGGCAGGTCCGCGTCGAGCACCGTCGGCCCGCCTGCCGGGCTGGTCACGCGGAGCGTACCGTCATGGGCCGCCACCCTGCGGCGAATGCCGGTCAGCCCGGAGCCGCCCTCCTCGTCGGCGCCGCCCCGCCCGTCGTCCTCGATCCGCAGATGCAGCCGCCCGCCCCGCGCCCGCACGGCGACCGCCGCCCCGCTCGCCCCGCTGTGCTTGGCGATGTTCGTCAGCGCCTCCGCGACCACGAAGTACGCCGTGGCCTCCACGGACGCCGCACACCGCTCCGGTGCCTCCACGTCCGTCCGGCACGGCACCGCGCACTCGGCTGCGAGGCCCGACAGCGCCCCCGCCAGCCCCCGGTCGGACAGCACCGGCGGGAGGATCGAGCGGGAGACCGCGCGCAGTTCGGCCAGCGCCTGCTCGGCGGCGCTCTGGGCGCGTTCGAGGAGTTCGTCGGCGCGAGCCGGATCCCGGGCGACCAGCCGCCGGGCGGCGCCGAGCAGGACCGTCACCGTGACGATCCGGTTCTGCGTCCCGTCGTGCAACGACCGCTCGATGCGCCGCAGTTCGGTGGCGTGGGCGTCGAGCGCGGCGGCCCGTGTCGCGGTCAGCTCGGCCACCCGCAGGGACAGGTCGGTGTCCGGGCCGGCCGCCAGCAGCGTTCGTCCGGGGCGGGCCTGGAGGCGGGCCATACCGGGCGTCAGACCCAGGATGACGGCGATCCAGCCGACGCCGACCAGGCTCACCGCCAGCGCCTCCGGCCAGGTGTGCGCCACGCCGAAGCCGAAGGACGTGCTGCTCGTGTCCGCCGGCGTGAACGGCCACACCAGCGGGAAGAGGGTGTCCCGGAACGCGGCCAGCGGCAGCCACACCCCGAGCAGCCCCAGCAGGAACCCGAGGCTGCCGTGGCGCAGCGCCCAGCGCAGCTCGCGCCGGGTGGTGGGGTCGGCGAGGGCAGC
>LRTP01000384.1 GCA_001550305.1 Streptomyces diastatochromogenes | reverse complement strand
CCACCGCGCTCGCCGCGGAGCGGGCCCGGCAGGCGCGGATGGCCGTCGTCGGTCCGGTGACCGAGCGATGGGCGCCGGAGCAGGCCGGGCCGGTGCACGAGAACTGGCAGTTGGCGGCGCCGATCGGCCCCCAGACCGATCTGTGGGCACTGGGCGCCCTGCTCTTCCGGGCCGTGCAGGGACACGCGCCCTACCCGGAGGACAACACCGCGGAGCTGGTGCAGCTGGTGTGCGCGGAGCCGCCCGCGTTCGCCGAGGAGTGCGGGCCACTGCGGCCCGTCGTGGAGTCGCTGCTGCGGCAGGACCCCACCGAGCGGCTGGACTTCGAGGAGCTGAGCGGCTGGCTGCGCTCGCTGGTGCGGTCCGCGCCGGAACCCGAGGCGGGCGCGCACGTGGTCGCGGCCCCGCCCGTCGACCCCAGCCGGCTGCCGATCGTACGGCGCAGGGGCGAGCTCGTCCGCAGGCGCCGGGCCGGACTGCCCGCGACCAGCGCGCACGCCCGCCACAAGCGCGCGAAATCCGACCGGCAGGCGAGGCCGGCCAGGTCGACGGAGACGGCCAAGCCCCGCAAGCTGGGCCGGAACCTGCTCCTGCTGGTCCTGCTCCTGCTGGTCGCGGCGGTCGCGTACGCGATGGTCTTCATGCCGAAGAAGACCGACCCGAACAGCAACGCGAACGGCGAACGGACCGGCTCCGCGAGCCAGGTGAGCCCGGCACCCGGGAACACCGCGGGCACGGGCGCCGACGGGAGCGCCAGCAGCCGGCCGCGCCCGGACCAGACCTCTCCCGGCACGGACACGAACCCTTCGGGCGGCGCCAGTTCGACGACCTCGCAGTCCAACGACCCGGCGGTCGGTCAGGGCTTCACCCTGCGCAAGGACTCCGAGGGCTTCCAGGTCGCCGTGGCCAACGGCTGGAACCGCACGCCCAAGAACGGGCGCGGCCAGGTCGTCTACTCCCAGGGCGACTTCGAGCTCATCGTCGTACCCGGACGGGACAGCACCAGCAAGTACGGCGGCGATCCGCTGACGTACCAGCGCGAGACCGAGAGCGAGTTGCAGCCGTTCCGCGACTCGACGTGGGCCACGTCCAGCGGGATGCGGCGGATCGACGTGGGCGGACGGACCATGGCCGAGGGGCAGTTCACCTGGCAGAACTCCGCGGGGCAGTCGCTGTACGTCCGCAATCTCGCGATCATCGTCGGCGGCCACTACCACGTGGTGCAGGTGCGTGGCCCGGAGGCCGAACGGGACGAGGTCACGAGGCTGTACGAGCAGGCGTCGGCGACCTACCGAGTCACCGGCTGAGCAATTCCCGTACTCATGAACCGCTGAACGCCGAATGGTTCCCTCCCGTACACGGAAGGGAGAACCGTCACAGTGCGGTCTCCGTACGACCCCGCCGGTTCCCTGCGCGGGGACCGATCTTTACTCTGACCCTGTCAATACCATTGCGGGGAAACGTGAATCAGATGCAGGGCCTGCTCCTCGCGGGCCGCTACCGACTTGTCGAATCCATCGGCAGCGGTGGCATGGGCCGCGTGTGGCGTGCGCACGACGAGGTGCTGCACCGTGCCGTCGCGGTCAAGGAGCTGACGGCCGCGCTGTACGTGACGGAGAGCGACCGGGCCGTGCTGTTGGCGCGCACCCACGCCGAGGCGCGGGCCGCCGCCCGGATCAACCACTCGGCCGTCGTCACCGTGCACGACGTCCTGGATCACGACAACCGGCCCTGGATCGTCATGGAGCTGGTCGAGGGCAACTCACTGGCCGACGAGGTCAAGGAGAAGGGGCGCGTCGAACCGACCGAGGCGGCGCGGATCGGGCTGTGGGTGCTGCGCGCCCTGCGCGCCGCGCACTCCGCCGGCGTGCTGCACCGTGACGTGAAGCCCGGGAACGTACTGCTGTCCTCCGACCGACGGGTGCTGCTCACCGACTTCGGGATCGCTCAGGTCGAGGGCGACACGACCATCACGCGTACCGGCGAGATCGTCGGCTCGGTCGACTATCTGGCGCCCGAGCGGGTGCGCGGTCACGACCCTGGCCCGTCCGCCGACCTGTGGGCGCTCGGCGCGACGCTGTACACGGCGGTGGAGGGGCGCTCGCCGTTCCGGCGGACCTCGCCGCTGACCACCATGCAGGCCGTGGTCGACGAGGAGCCCGCGCCGCCGCAGCACGCCGGTCCGCTCGGGCCCGTCATCACCGCGCTGCTGAACAAGGACCCGGCCGTGCGGCCCGGTGCGGAAGAGGCCGAGCAGATGCTCGCCGAGGCCGTGGAGGGGCGTCGGCCGAGTGCGGCGCAGGCGTATGTGCCGACGCAACAGCACGTGGACACGGGCACCATGGGGGTGGGCGCGCAGCGGGTGGCGCCCTACGGGACGGCGCCCCAGGGGACGGGATCGCACGGCGCCGCGCCCCACGGACCGGGGGCGCACGAGACGGCGTCGCACGGGTCCGTGGCGCACGGATCGGGCGCGCACGGGGCGACGCCGACGCTTCACGCGCCGGTGCCCGGGCCCCTGGGCGAGGGCACCGGCTCCGGGGGCGCATCCGGGAGACGGCGCCGCGGTCGTACGATCGCCCTCGTCGTCGTACTCGCCGCCCTGATCGGCGGTGGCAGCGCCGTGGCCATGCACTATGTGAACGGCGCACGGACCGGCGACACCCACAACAGTGCCTCGCCCGGCACCACGCATCCCGGCACCACCAAGCCCGGGAGCAGCCCGACCGCGACTTCGGGCTCCCAGGAGCCGTCCGGCGCCGTGCCCGACAGCTGGGTGCAGCGGGACGACGTCGAGGGCTTCACCATCTCCCTGCCCGACAAGACCTGGCAGCGGCAGGCCAACGGCAACCAGGTCGACTACACGCCCGACGGCGGCAAGCACTTCGTCCGCATCGCCATCGACGACTCGCCGGACTTCCCCACCCCGTACGCACACCAGCTGGACCTGGAACAGCAGTTGACCAAGCTGGTCGACTACCACCGGGTGCAACTGCAGTCCAACACGTTCCGCGACTGCCCGGGCTCCCTGTGGGACTTCACCTGGACCGCGCTGCCGAAGCAGACGCCGTTCCCCGGCGAGCGGCGGGCGATCGAGCAGACGTACCTCAGCCGGGAGGGTGTCGAGTACGCGATCTACATGTCCTCGCCCGCGGCGGACTGGGACACGGCGCGCCGGCAGTTCGACGTGATTCTCCGCAGCTGGCTTCCCAAGACCTGACGGGCCGGACGGACACGAACCGGTCGCAACCGGTCTGACGAGGCCGGATAACAGCCATCGCGCGGTCCGGGGCCCGGAGCGCGTCCGTCCGGTGCGGCATGATGGGGCGTATGGGGACCGAGGGGGAGAACGTCCGTGTGATCGGCGGCCGTTACCGGCTGGAGGCCAGGATCGGCCGGGGCGGCATGGGCGTCGTCTGGCGCGCCACCGACCAACTGCTCGCCCGGCAGGTCGCGGTGAAGGAGCTCGCCCTCGACGACTCGCTCTCCGACGACGAGGCCCGGACGCAGCGCGACCGCACCCTGCGCGAGGCCCGCGCGGTCGCCCAGCTGCACCACCCGCACATCATCGTCGTGCACGACGTGGTCGAGGAGGACGAACGGCCGTACATCGTCATGGAGCTGATCGACGGCGGCTCGCTCGCCGAGCGGATCTCCGCCGACGGTCCGGTCGACGCGCGCGAGGCCGCCCGGATCGGCCTCGCCCTCCTCGGCGCGCTGCGGCGCGCGCACGAGGCGGGTGTCCTGCACCGTGACCTCAAGCCCGCCAACGTCCTGATGGAGGCGGGCACCGACCGTGTCGTGCTCACCGACTTCGGCATCGCCCAGGTCGCGGGCGCCACGACGCTCACCGAGAGCGGGTCGTTCGTCGGCTCGCCCGAGTACACCGCGCCCGAGCGGATGTCCGGGGTCAGAACCGGCCCCGAGTCCGATCTGTGGTCGCTCGGGGCGCTGCTCTGCACGGTCCTGAGCGGTGAATCGCCCTTCCGCCGCGACTCGTTGGGCGGCATCCTGCACGCCGTCGTCATGGACGAGATCCGCCCGCCCGCGCAGGCCGCGCCCCTGCTGCCCGTCGTACGGGGGCTGCTGGAGCGCGATCCGGAGCGGCGGCTCGACGCGGTGGAGGCGGAGCGGCTGCTCAGGGCGTTCCTGGAGACGGGCCGTACGCCGCGGGCCGCGTCGGCCGGCTACACGCCCACGCAACGGGACGTACCGAAGCGGAAGTCACCCGTCCAGCAGGCCGCGCACCCCTCCCCTCCACCGGTTCCTCCCCCTGCCGCCGGGTCCGACCGTGCCCCGAAGCGGTCGGCGCGGACCATGCTCGTCGCCGCGGCGCTGGTCGCCGCCGTGGCCGGGGCTGGCGTGACGGCGGTGCTGCTGGTGAACCGTGGTGGGGGCGGCGGGGGCAACGGCGGGGGCGGTACGTCGACGCCTTCCGCCAGTTCGGCGCCGGGCACGTCCGTGAGCGCCTCGCACTCCCCGAGCGCGCCCGCGGCGCCGGGGTCCTCGGCCTCACCGAGCCCCGCCCCCACGGTCACCGTCACCCGGCAGCAGAAGCCGACCGCCGCCTCCGGCCCGGCGCCCTCGGGCTACCGGACGGTCCATGACCCGGACGGGTTCTCGCTCGCCGTGCCGGACGGCTTCACCCGCGATCCGCAGGGCGAGCGGATCTTCTACATGTCCCCGGGCCAGACCTTCCGCCTCGGCATCAAGGCGACCGACCCCGAGGCGGGCGGCCCGCTCGCGGTGATGCGGCGCTCCGACGCCGACGGGCCGTCCACGAACCCGGGCTACCACGACGGCACCGTCACCTCGACCACGCACGACGGACAGCCCGCCGCGCTCCGGGAGTTCACGTGGAACGGCTTCACCACGGCGGAGGGCGCGCGGCACACGTACGACCTCTGCTGGGAGGAAGGCGGCCGGATGTACGACGTGTGGGTGTCGGCGCCGGTCGGCAAGGTGACGCAGGCGAAGGAGTACTTCGACGTCGCGTTGGACACCTTCGTGGCCCCGTAGGCGGGAGGTAAACGGGAGATAAGGGACGGTCCGCGTCACGGGTCTGTGACCGGTGCGCGACGGGTCTGGATGCCGAAGAGCGTGCCGCGATAGGGATGGACCCATGAGGAACAACGGGGGAGTCCCTTACGGAGCCGACGAGCCGACGAGTTTCGTTCTGCAACCGCCGACCCGGGTCGCCCCGGAACCGACGGTCGGGTCCGCGCCCGGTCCAGTACCCGCGCCCGCGCCCGGTCCGGTGCCCGCGCCCCATCCCGTGACCGCGACCGGTCCCGACCTCGATCCCGACCCCGATCCCGGCACCGGGCGGCTCATCGCGGGCCGCTACCGGCTGCTCGGCAAGCTCGGTCACGGTGGGATGGGGACGGTGTGGCGGGCCAAGGACGAGACGGTGGACCGTGAGGTCGCCGTCAAGGAGCCCCGCGTCCCGGACCACCTTCCCGAGCGTGAACGCGCCAATGTCTTCGAGCGGATGCGCCGCGAGGCGCGCGCCGCGGCCCGGCTCGACCACCCGGCGGTGGTGAACGTCCACGACGTCGCGGTCGTGGACGGACAGCCCTGGATCGTCATGGAGCTGGTGCGGGGCCGTTCGCTGGGCGCCGCCCTCCAGGAGGGCACCCTCGGGGTGCGTGAGGCGGCGCGTATCGGTCTTGAGGTGCTCGGCGCGCTGGAGGCGGCACACGCGGCGGGCATCCTGCACCGGGACGTCAAGCCCGACAACGTGCTGCTCGGCCCGCACGGCCGGGTCGTCCTGACCGACTTCGGCATCGCGCAGATCGAGGGCGAGACGAATCTGACGGCCACGGGCGGCTTCGTCGGGTCGCCCGAGTACATCGCGCCGGAACGGGTGCTCGGCCAGCGTCCGGGCCCGGCCTCCGACCTGTGGTCGCTCGGTGTCGTCCTGTACGCGGCCACGGAGGGCGTGTCGCCCTTCCGCCGCAGCAACACGCCCGCGACGCTCCAGTCGGTCCTCAACTCCACCCCGGCGCCGCCCGCTTCGGCGCGGGGTCCGCTGGCGGAGGCCATCAACGGGCTCCTGGACAAGGACCCCTCCCGCCGCCCCGGCGCGGACCGGGTCCGACGGATGCTGGAGGAGGCCGCCGAGCCACCCGCCCCGGAGCCGACGCAGGTGGTGCAGATCGCGGGTCCGGGCGGCAAGGGCCTGCGCGTGCGCCGCAAGCCCCTGTTCATCGGCCTCGGCGCGGTGGTCGTCGCGGCGGCGGTGGCGGCGTACCTGCTGTTCGCGAACCCGTTCGCGGGTCCGCTGCCCGACGGCTGGAAGAAGCACCACGAGACGGACGTCGCCGCGACACTGGCGGCACCCGCGGGCTACCAGAGATCGACGCCGGACCGGACGTCGGACAAGGGGCACTGGGTCACGTACACCGACTGGAGCGGCAGCATCTGGATCGGCCTGACCCTGATCAAGAAGTCCGAGGACACGAGCCACCGGATCAAGGACTCCTCGGCCGCCGAGATGTACGCCGACAACGACGACTTCAAGGGCAGCGGCGCCTACGAGCTGAGCATGCCGCAGTCCCCGCGGACGCGCCCGGAGGAAACGAAGTACCACGGCAGGCAGGCCGCCGAGAACATCGCCATCTACACGACCACCGACAGCCAGAACCCGCGCCCGCGCGAGGTGAAGATCTTCTACTACAAGACGTCCAAGGGCGACATGTACAAGCTCACGATCAGCTATCCGGGCAAGGGCGACTTCACGGCACGCGGCCGTGAAGTCGCCAGGACGGCGATCGCGAACCTGGACATCGACCAGTTGTAGAGGGCGCGTCGGACGCCGCGCGCGCCGCCGGGGCACCTTGCTGTTCAAGAGCGCCCGCGCACGCCTCGGCGTCGGCAAGGCGGCGCCGAGCTCCCGAACAACGCCCTGATCAGGGCGTTCCCTGCCAGTGGCCACTGGCGCGGTGTGTGCAGTCGGTGAAAGCGGGTTACCAACGGGTACCCAAAGCCCTCGCTCCGTCATACGCTGCGCCTCATGACGGACTCGCAGGCCTCGGAAAACACCGGCACGGTCAAGTCGGAAAAGACCGGCACCAATCCCCTCGCCCCCGCTCCCGTGGGCGCCCGCACCGCCGCCGACGTGGTCACGCCCGAGCTGGTCGCACAGCTCACCAAGGGTGTCGTCGGCTCCGGTCGGACCGCCAACCACACCCCGTTCACCGGCGAGAAGCTGGCCGACCTGCCCGAGTCCACCCCCGAGGACGTACAGGAGGCCTTCGAGCGGGCCCGTAAGGCGCAGGTCGCCTGGGGTGCCACGCCGGTACGCCAGCGCGCCGCCGTCCTGCTCCGCTTCCACGACCTGGTGCTCGCCCGCCAGGCCGAGGTGCTCGACCTCATCCAGCTGGAGACCGGCAAGGCCCGGCTGCACGCGCACGAAGAGGTGCAGGCCGTCGTCGTGGCCGCCCGCCACTACGGCAGGAAGGCTCCCGCCTACCTCCGCCCCAAGCGGCACGCCGGGGCCATGCCCACCCTCACCAAGGTCACCGAACTGCGCCACCCGCGCGGTGTCGTGGGTCAGATCGCGCCCTGGAACTACCCCCTCGAACTCTCCGTCGGCGACGCGCTCCCGGCCTTCGTCGCGGGCAACGCGGTGGTGATGAAGCCGGACACCGAGACCTGCCTCACCGCCCTGTGGGCGCGCGACCTGCTCGTCGAGGCCGGGTTGCCCGCCGAGGTCTTCCAGGTCGTCATCGGGGACGGTCCGGTCGTCGGGCCGGAGGTCGTCAAGCACGCCGACTACGTCTCCTTCACCGGGTCCACCCGGACCGGCCGCGAGGTCGCCCAGGGCGCCGCCGCCCGGCTCGTCGGCGTCTCCCTCGAGCTCGGCGGCAAGAACGCGATGGTGGTCCTGGAGGACGCCGACATCGACAAGGCCGCCGCGGGCGCCGTCCGCGCCTGCTTCTCCTCCGCCGGCCAGCTCTGCATCTCCATCGAGCGGTTGTACGTCCACGAGTCCATCGCCGACGCGTTCGCGGAGCGCTTCGCCGCCCGGACCAAGGCCATGCGGCTCGGCACCTCCCTCGCCTACGGCGCCGACATGGGCTCGCTGGTGGGCGAGCGGCAACTGGAGACCGTGACCCGGCACGTGGAGGAGGCGGTCGCGAAGGGCGCGAAGGTCGTCGCCGGCGGCGTCGCCCGCCCCGACATCGGCCCCTACTTCTACGAGCCCACCATCCTCGACGGCGTGGAAGCCCCCATGGCCGTCTGCAACGAGGAGACCTTCGGGCCGGTCGTCTCCCTTTACCGCTTCAAGACGGACGACGAGGTCGTCGAACTCGCCAACTCCACGTCGTACGGCCTCAACTCCTCCGTCTGGACGAAGGACGGGCGGCGCGGACGCGCGGTCGCGGCGCGGCTGCGCACCGGCACGGTCAACGTCAACGAGGGATACGCGCCCGCGTACGGCAGTGTCCAGTCGCCGATGGGCGGCATGAAGGACTCCGGCCTCGGCCGCCGGCACGGCTCCGAGGGCATCCTCAAGTACACCGAGGCACAGACCGTCGCCCAGCAGCGGCTGCTGCCGATGGCGCCCTCGCTCGGCATGGACGACGAGAAGTACGCGCAGTTCATGAGCCGCAGCCTGAGGGTGATGAAGGCGCTCCGGCTGCGGTAAGGGCTCCGCCAAGGGCTCCGTCAGGCCGCACCACGTTCTCAATGAGGAGAGCAGCACGTGTCACAGGAGAACTCCGTCCACAACCCGGACGACACCGCTTACGACTACGACGTCATCGTCGTCGGCTCCGGCTTCGGCGGCTCGGTCACGGCCCTCAGGCTCACCGAGAAGGGCTACCGCGTAGGAGTGCTGGAAGCGGGCCGTCGCTTCACCCGTGACGCGCTGCCCAAGAACTCCTGGGACATCAAGAACTACCTGTGGGCGCCGGCGCTCGGCATGTACGGCATCCAGCGCATCCATCTGCTGGGCAACGTCATGGTGCTGGCGGGCGCCGGAGTCGGCGGCGGCTCCCTGAACTACGCCAACACCCTCTACGTACCGCCGAAGGCCTTCTTCGACGACCCGCAGTGGAAGGACATCACCGACTGGCAGGCGGAGCTGAAGCCGTACTACGACCAGGCCCGCCGCATGCTCGGCGTGCGGCTCAACCCGACGATGACCCCTTCCGACGTCCATCTCAAGGCGGCCGCGCAGCGGATGGGCGTCGGCGACAGCTTCCACATGGCGCCGGTCGGCGTCTTCTTCGGCGACGGGCAGGACGCGGACGGCACGGCGAAGGCCGGGCCCGGCGGTGAGGTGGAGGACCCCTACTTCGGGGGCGCCGGACCCGCCCGCAAGGCGTGCACCGAGTGCGGCGAGTGCATGACCGGCTGCCGGCACGGCGCGAAAAACACCCTCAACGAGAACTACCTGTACCTGGCGGAGAAGGCGGGCGCGGTCGTGCACCCGATGACCACCGTCGTGTCCGTCACAGACGACTCGCAGGGCGGATACGCCGTCGCCACCCTGCCCACGGACGAGAAACGCAAGGGCGAGGGGCGGACGCTCAAGGCGCGCAGGGTCGTCATCGCCGCGGGTACCTACGGCACGCAGACCCTGCTGCACCGGATGAAGGCGGGCGGCCAACTGCCGTACCTCTCCCCGAGGCTGGGCGAGCTGACCCGCACCAACTCCGAGGCGCTGGTGGGCGCGCAGACCGACAACCGCCGCTACCGCAAGGCGCACGGCACGCCCAAGGCCGACTTCACCCAGGGTGTCGCCATCACCTCCTCGATTCACCCGGACGAGAACACCCACATCGAGCCCGTCCGCTACGGCAAGGGCTCGAACGCCATGGGGGGCCTGTCCATCCTCCAGGTCCCGTACGCGGAGGGCTCGTCGAGGGTGGCGGGATGGCTGGCGAACGCGGCGAAGCACCCGCTCCTCGTCCTCCGCTCGCTCTCCAACCGCCGCTGGTCCGAGCGGACCATCATCGGTCTGGTGATGCAGTCGTTGGACAACTCCCTGACGACCTACCTGAAGCCGAAGGGCGCGGGGAAGGGCCTGCTGACGGCCCGGCAGGGGCACGGCGCGCCCAACCCCAAGCAGATCAGGGCCGCGTCCGAGGCCGCGTCCGCCGTCGCCGCGGAGATCAACGGGTTCGCGGGCAGCAACGTGGGCGAACTGATGGGAACGCCGCTGACCGCGCACTTCCTGGGCGGCTGCCCGATCGGCGACTCCCGGGAGACCGGCGTGATCGACCCGTACCACCGGCTGTACGGCCACCCGGGCATCTCCGTCGTCGACGGTGCCGCGGTCTCCGCGAACCTCGGGGTGAACCCGTCGCTCACCATCACCGCCCAGGCCGAACGCGCGATGTCGTACTGGCCCAACAAGGGCGAGGCGGACCCGCGCCCGGCGCCGGGGGCGGCGTACGAGCGTCTGAAGCCGGTCGAGCCCCGGGACCCGGCGGTACCCGCGGACGCCTTCGGCGCGCTGCGGCTGCCGTTCCTGGGGATGCCTACGGTGCCGCCGAAACCGTAACTCCGTCTCCGGATACGAGAAGGACCCGCACCCCCCTCCGAGTGCGGGTCCTTCTTGTAGCTGTAGCTCTATCCGTACCTACTGGCCCACAGGCTGCTTACGCGGTGGCGTCGCCCGACTTGCGGCGACGCACCACGAACACCGCACCGGCACCGGCGACGACGGCGAGACCGCCGACGAGGGCGATGGTCGGCAGGGCGGAGCTGGAGCCGGTCTCGGCGAGGCTGCCGTTGACCACAGGGGTGTTGCCCTTGTCGGCCGGCTTGTCCGAGACCGGAACCTTGCCGCCTTCCTGCGGCTTGGTGCCGTTGGTGTCGGTGCCCGCGGAGACGATCTGGAACTTGTACGCGACCTCGCCGAAGCCCGTGCACTGGCCGTCGGCGTCGCCGTAGATGCTGGCGCCGAGCGAGAAGCCGGCGCCGACCGGGGCGCTGGACTTCACGTTGATACGGAGCGGGATGTCGACCTCGTAGTCGGGCTTGAGCTCGGGGGTGTAGCCGACGAAACCGGTCGCGTAACCCTCGGAGTCGACGCTCTCCCAGGCCTTGGTCTCCTCGTTGTACGCCTGGAGCTGGACCTTCTTGCTCTGGAAGAGGTCGTCGCCCACCTTGTCGGCGGAGGCGGCGGCGAAGTAGCCGAGCTCGTCGAGCGTGGACTTGGAGTTGTTGACCACGTTCAGGGAGAACTTGTGCCAACCGCTGCCCGCCGCGATCTTGCCGGGCAGGCCGGAGATGGAGACATCGACCTTGGAGCCCTGGCACTGGGACGGCGTGGGCTCCGGCGAGTCGGACGGCGCGGGCGCCGAGGTGCTCGGTGCGGGGGGCGTCGCGGAGGTCGAGGTGGTGGCGGAGGCGCTCGAAGTCGGAGCGGTCTCGGTCGCCGACGCGGACGGGGTCTCGGAGGGCGCGGGAGTGGTCTCGGTCGGGGTCGCCGACGCGGGCTCGCTCGCGGTCTCGGACACCGTCGCGGTGGGGGAGGGGGTCTCCTCCGCGAACGCGGCCGGCGCCGAAAGCAGCGCCAGAGGGGCTATTGCTGCCGTTGCGGCCGCCAGGGCCATGGCACGGCGAAGCTTCATGAAGACCTCGGAAAGTCCGGTGTACCGCTGTGTCGCGGTACGCGTATGGGGTGAGGCCTCCGCGTGTGGGGCGCGGGTGTGGCCGTTGGTTCTGCAGGTGTGACCCGCGAAACCTGTGAACGGTTGTGCCTTCACTCACAGAATTCTTATGTGGGCCGTGTCACACGCGGATCTGCATGGATCTGCCTTGTGTACAGGCTTTCGATCCACTTAGAACTGATCCTCGTGTCTGACAAGCAGCCCGAAGGGGCGGGGGAGTCCGGGGAGTTCAAGCAACCCTCCGTCCCCGACGACGTGTGGGAGCGGTTCGCCCGCGACACCGAACGTGACATCCGCAGTTCGGCGCCGAAGGAGCCGTCCGCCCGGGCGCGCATGGTGACCGAACGGCTCCGGCAGAAGGACGCCAAGGGCGCCCAGCCGGAGGGGTGGCGAACGGGTCCGGCCTGGCGGGAGATGGACGGGCGCGCGGCCCGTCGGCGCCGGCTGTGGGCGATCCTCGGCGTGCCCGTCGCGATCGCCGTGGCGCTGGTGGCGGTCAAGCCGTCGCTGCTGCCCGGCGACCCCTTCGGCACGTCGACCGATGCGTCGTCCGATGCGTCGTCAGGTACGCCGTCCGGGGGCGCGTCCGCCGCCGCGCTGCCCGCCGAGACCGCGCC
>LRTP01000383.1 GCA_001550305.1 Streptomyces diastatochromogenes | reverse complement strand
CGGTCCTGACCGGGCCGCCGAGGAAGCGCAGCGCGGCTGCGGGGTACCAGGCCGGGCCGGTGGTGAGGCGATGCGCCCGAGCGGCGTGGGCGGCTGCGGAACGCACCTCCCGTTCCCGTTCCTGGGCGGACGCGGGCACGGCACCGGAGGGGGCGCCGGGCACGGGTGCCACCGAATGCCGCAGCGCGTCGAGGTCCCGCCCGGCCGCGATCAACTCCGAACGGGCGAGCAGCCCGGTGACCCCGATCCAGACGGCGCCGGCCAGGGGGAGTACCGCGGCGGCCAGCAGGGTGTTCCTGAGTACGCGACGGCGGCCCGATGCCCCTTCGCGGGAGCGGTCGGACCTCCGCATGCGGAAGGCGTCTCGGCCGGGGCCGGGACGCCTTGGTTCCGCCGTGCCGCTGTCCCGCTCCGTCATGAACTGCGGCGACGGCGCACGGCCAGCATCGTGCCCCCGCCCGCCGCGATCAGCCCCGCCGCGGTGCCGCCCAGTGCCAGGGCCTTTTCGCTGCCTGTTTCCGCGAGGTCCGGGCGGTGATGGGGGTCCCCCGAGCCGCCGGGTTGGCTGCCGGGCCGACCGAGCCTGCCCTGCACGCTGATGTTGACGGAAAGCGTCAGGTTGGGGTGGCGGGCGGTCAGTTTGAACGTGTGGCCCCCCAGCGCGGTGCGCCTGGGGATGGTCACCTTGCCCGTGACGACTCCTGTCCTGGTCGCCCTGTACCTGCCCAGGACGACTTCCTTCGAGAGCACCGACGCGGTGACCAACTGCCTGGCGGCGAAGCCGGTGCCGACGAAGGTCAGTGCACCTCCGGCGGGCAGCGCGGTGCGGCTGAGGGTGAGGCTCGGGGGCGGTGGCGGGTACTGCGCATGGGCGGTCTGCGCCCCCAAAAGCGGTGCCGCGACAAGCACGGCAGCTGATCCTGCCGATGCCAGCGCAACCCGCCATCTGGGCGATGTCGTCATCTTCTTCACTCTCCTCGACTTCGGTCCGGGCCAAGCCGCAGCGTCGGCCGTGAGCAAGATCTGGGTACCAACATCTAGATACATGGAATAAATGGGATATACAGCCGCCGACTGGCGTGATGCAGGGCATAAGCCACCGGATGGTGGAGTGCCCGCTTCCCGATTGGTCCACGTTCGGCGGGCCGACACAGGGGTGGCTCCCCCTGTTGGCGCGCGCGAGTCCCTATCGTCGGACGCGTACATAGGGAACATGGCATTCCATTTCGGGCGGTTCCCTCGGTCCCATGAGGGGTGCAGCTTGGATCTCCGCGGATTCCTGAAGGCTCTTGCCGGTCGCTGGCCGACCGTCGTGGTCTGTCTCCTTCTCGCGACCGGGGCGGCGCTCGCCGCGACGAGCTTGAGCACACCCGTCTACGAGGCGAGGACCCAGCTCTTCGTCGCCACCCGCACCGGCGACGACACCGCCCAGATGAACCAGGGACAGAGCTTCTCGCAGGCGCGCGTTCAGTCGTACGCCGCGATCGTGACCACCCGTCAGGTGACCCGGCACGTGGTGAAGGAGCTGCGACTGCGCACCACTCCGGAGGAGTTGGCGTCGCGGATCACCGCCGTCGCCCCGCTCAACACCGTGCTCATCGACATCACCGTCCGGGACACCGAGCCCAGGCGTGCGGCGCGCATCGCCAACGCCGTGGCGCAGCGGTTCAGCGCGGTCGTCGAGCGACTGGAGGCGCCCAAGCGCGCGCCCGGCTCGGAGCGGTCGGGAAAGAGCTCCCGTACGGGCGACGGCACCTCGCCCGTCTCCCTGGGCGTCACCCAGGAAGCCGTCGCCCCCACCGGCCCGGTCTCGCCGCGCCCGTTGCTGAACCTGGCCGCAGGAGTGCTCGGCGGTCTGCTGCTCGGTGCCGGACTCGTGGCCCTGCGCGAGACCCTCGACACCACGCTCAAGACCAGCGAGGCGCTGGGCGAGTTCACCACGCTGCCGGGTCTCGGCACCATCCCGTACGACAGGAACGTCCCCAAGCAACCGCTCGTCAGCGCCGAGGGGCACTCCCCCCGTGCCGAGGCCTTCCGCAAGCTGCGCACCAACCTGCAGTTCTCACAGGTCGACGACCCGCCCCGGATCATCGCGGTGACAAGTTCCGTGCCTGGTGAGGGCAAGACCAACACCGCGGTGAACCTCGCCCTCTCGCTCGCCGAGGCAGGTCTCTCCACCTGCCTCGTGGACGGCGACCTGCGCCGACCGTGCGTGGCCTCGACCTTCGGTCTCGTCCAGGACGCCGGTCTGACCACCGTGCTCATCGGACAGGCTCGTATCGAGGACGTGATGCAGCAGGCCGGCGGCCGGCTCTCGGTTCTCGCCAGCGGTGCCGTACCGCCGAATCCCACGGAGCTGCTCGCCTCGGCGCGCATGGAAGAGGTACTGCGCGAACTGGCGGACACCTACGAGGTCGTGATCGTCGACACCGCGCCGCTGCTGCCGGTCGCCGACACGCTCGGACTCGCCTCCTTCGCCCAGGGCGCACTGCTCGTCGTGCGCGCCGCCAAGACCAGCCGGGAACAGGTCCGCACCGCCGCGGAATCGCTGGACCGCGTGAGTGTCCGCATCCTCGGCACCGTCTTCAACATGGCTCCGGCGCCCCGGGGCAGTCGCTACGGCACCTACGGGTCGTACGGCGAGCTGCCCGCGCCTCGTGTGTCGGACCCCCGGAAGGAGGCCGCCGCGGCGACACGTTACGCGGGCGGGAAATGACCCAGGTCCTGTTCGTCTGCACGGGCAACGTGCACCGCTCGGTGCTCGCCGAACGGCTGTTGGCCGCGAGGCTTCCGCCCGGTTCGGCCGTCCGGCCGAAGAGCGCCGGAACGCAGGCCCGGCCCTGGTCCGGCATGGAGGCCTCCACCAGGGCGGTGCTGGAGGAACGGGGCGGTGACGGCTCCGGCTTCGCGGCCCGCCCGCTCACCGCACAGCTCGTCGCGGAAGCAGCGCTGGTCCTCGGGCTCGCGCACGAACACCGGGAGGCCGCCGTACGGCTCGTGCCGACGGCGCTGCGGCGCTGCTTCACCCTGAAGGAGTTCGTACGTCTCGCCGCGGGGGGAGTCGACACGGTGCGGGGCGGGGAAGGTACGGCGACCACGCACGGCGACGTACCGGATGGGCAAGTCCCGCCGGTCGTGCAGGGTTTCGACGGCGTGGTCGCGGCCGCCGCCCGCCGTCGGGGTGCCGTCGCCTCGGTCCCGCCCGCCGAGGACGACATCTCGGACCCGTGGGGGAGGCCCCCCTCCGTGCTGTACGAGTGCGCCCGCGAGATCGACGGGACGGTGAGCACACTCGCCCGGTTGCTGGGCGGCGGAGCGAGCCTCTGATCGGCGAGGATGCTGCCGATGTGCCGGCCCACGGCTGCTCACGCTCACGCGGGGTGAGCCGTTCCAGCGGGTACGCGCGAGTCGTCCCGCACTCGCCCTGTGGTGCCGGGCGGTGGAGCTGGCGGGTGCCCGGGAGTGACGCCCAGTGCCTTCCCGTGCCGCTACGCGGAGGTCCGCGCGGTGGTCGCGGCGATGGTTTCCAGCGAGCCGATGAGCAGGTCCCACAGGCGCTCGGTGTGCAGCTTCGTCGCCACGGAGGTGTTCGCCGGGCCGGAGCGGCCGCGGAAGTCGGTGACCGTCATGCCGTAGGTCGCCGTACCCCGCAGCTCGACCTCGACATGGGCCGGCGTCACCTCCATCAGGCTCGGGTCGATGGCCCGGCCGACCGCGCACGCGTCGTGGATGGTGGCCATCGCGCCGTGCACCTTGCCGACGTTGGCGTTGTAGTGGTCGAGGAGGTCGACGACGAACCGGGACACGGGTGTGCCCAACGCCCCGATGCGGGACAGCAGTTCAGGTGTGGCGG
Organism: Streptomyces diastatochromogenes; assembly: GCA_001550305.1. GTDB lineage: Bacteria > Actinomycetota > Actinomycetes > Streptomycetales > Streptomycetaceae > Streptomyces > Streptomyces mirabilis_D. The sequence goes on along the minus strand of LRTP01000383.1, from coordinate 8,487 downwards.
CGGCCTGAGCCGTCAGATCGAGGCCGACCATGGTCAGGGGCCAGCCCGCCGAGAAGACGACCGCGGCCGCCTCGGGGTCGGCGTGGATGTTGAACTCGGCCGCCGGTGTGATGTTGCCGCGGGTGTACGACCCGCCCATCAGGACGACCTCCTTGACCAGTTCGGCGATACGGGGCTCCCGGCGCAGCGCCAGCGCGATGTTGGTCAGGGGTGCGGTGGGGACGAGGGTGATCTCACCGGGGTGGGCGAGGACCGTCTCGATGATCAGATCGACGGCGTGCCGGGGGTCGGTCTCCATGGCCGGAGGAATGAAGGCGGGGCCGTCCATTCCGGTGTCCCCGTGGATCTCGGCGGCGAGGGTCTGGTCCCGGACGAGGGGGCCGGCGGCGCCGGCCGCGACCGGTACGCCGCGCAGGCCCGCCAGGGTGCAGACCTGCCGGGCGTTCAGGGTGACCTTCTCGATGGTCTGGTTGCCCGCGACGGTCGTGATGGCGACGATCTCGACGTCGGGGTTCCCTGCGGCGAGCAGAATGGCGATGGCGTCGTCGAGCCCGGGGTCGCAGTCGATGACGATCTTCTTGGGCATGGGCGTCCTTCGGGGTGGGACGGGGATGCGGACCGGATCACTGAGAACAGCATGCGCCAGGCCCACCCTGCCCTGGTCGGTCACACGCCACTCCTGTCGGCCCCACCCCGCCCCTGTCGCGAAGGCTCACCTCAGCCGTTACGAGAGGTGGCTCACCTCAGCGGATGCGAGGTCCTTCCCGACGCCTCGTCGATCTCGTCGTGCGCCTTGGTCAACAGCTTCATCGCCAGTTCGTTGAGCGCCCGCGCGCCCGCGACCTCCTCGCCGACTCTCGGCTGGTTGGAGTCGGAGGGGTGGCGGCTGGCGTACCCGTGAGCGCGTACCTCGTTCCCGTCGGGGAGCCGGAGGAGAGCGGCGGCGCGGGTGCGGTGGTCGTCCTCCTCGAACTCGATCTCGACGTGCCAGCCGACCGCGGTCCGTGCCTGCGCGGCGGCCGGTTGTGACTGCGTCATCTGTGTCATTGCGATCACCTCCGAGGCGGGCCCCGGCCCCTGATACGGGCCTCGGCCCCTACTACCAGAGTGTGCTTCTTCCCCCGACTCCGCACGGGATGACGCCCGGTGGCGACAAGGAGTGATCGAACGACTACGAACCGCCTGTGCCAAGCCCGTTGAACCAGTGACAGGCCGGCTGTCGGCGCGGTCGTGCTCCGCGAGGCTCAGGAATCATCGCCTCTGGCGCTGCGCCGGTAAGGACGGATGATCGCGAGCGTCGCGACAAGCATGAGGACCAGAGCCATCGATGCCGAGATGATTCTCCAGTTCAGCGGGCTTTGCCGATCAGGATGCGAAAGGACCGCAGCGGCCATGCCCGGCCCCTTCGGGAAGGTGATCCGAGCTTCATGCGTCACCTCCAACAACCCGCTTTTCAACGTGAGGGAGACGTCCCACGGGCCGTCCGTGACCTGATCGGTCACGATGACGTTCACCGACGTGGACTGGCCGGGCGCCAAGCTCTTTCCGGAGTCGATCGGGTAGGGCCCGGCGCTGATGCTTCCGGACACCTGGGACATCTTCAGGGCGCCGGTAAGGTCCAGAGCGCGGCCACCGGTGTTGTGGACCTTGGCGTGTACGACGGCGCGCCCCCTGGCATCACGCCCAGCCGTCATGTCGTCCATCGTGAACCGGGCACGCGGGGGATTGTTGCCGCCCACTGAGAGGTAGAGCCGGATTCCGGTGCGGCTGACCAAGGTGATGCCGCTGCCCAGGTCGCGACCGCTGACCTGTGCCCACACGACGCCGTATCGCTCGCCGGGGGCGGCGTCCTTCGGAATGGCGATGGCCACGGTGTCACGGGCTCTGGAGTGAGCGGGGATGTCCAGGACCAGCTGACCGGGCTTGATCCAGGTGGTGAGTTCGTTACCGGTGTTTCCGGCAGCACCGACGAAGGAACCCCGGCGGATGTCGGCGGCGCCGGGGTAGACCGCGACATGCAAGGCGTCGGCCGACTTGTTCGACACCTCGATGCGCCGCTTCACGGTGACACCGGGTTTCAGACTGTCGACGATGTACTGCCTTGCCCGTGGGTCTTTGATGAGGTCGGCGGGGACATCGACGAGCCGAATTCCCACGGCGTCCGGGGGGTTTGGCCGCTGTACCGGATCCGACACGAGGGATGTGGCCGAAGCGGTGCTGGTGGCCACGGCAAGCGCCGTGGCCAAGAGCACCGCAAGGGAGAAGAACCTGGGCACAGGGCTTTACGGTTTCCTTTTTTGCGGTAAGGACGTACGAGGTCTCAGGAGACGGAGTGGGTGATCGTCGAGCTGTACGTTCCCGCCAGCGCGTTCGCGGGGATGGTGAGATGGATCGTCGGGTTCCAGGTGGCCGAGTTGATGCCGTTCACGCCGGTGGCCACCTGGACGGGGCCCGGGGGATAGAGCGGGGTCAAGTCGCTCGAGGTGACATTGGCGGTGCCGCTGACCGAGGCCGCCGGTGTGATGTAACTGCTGGAGCCGGCAGCGGATACGGAGATGTTCTGGGGGCCCGTGAAGTCGACCGCGCTTGCCGTGGCGGTCCAGCCCGCGGTGCCGCCTCGACCGTCGGTCACCGTGACGTTGCCCAGCTGGCTGGAGACCGATTGCGGACTGCCGCTGACGCCGACGGTGCCGAGGTTCACGGGACCCGCCGGGACACTGATGTCGAGCGTCCCTGACGAGACCTGGACGGTCACCGGCGTGTCCGCCGCCGAAGCCGGCGTCGGGGATGCCAGCACTGCCACCGCCGCTCCGGCGATCAAGGGGCTGATGACGCTACGAACTCTCATGGGTGCGACCTCGCTTGGTGACCTGGGGAGTTGGGGCGGCACGGCAGGGGGCCGATGCGCAACGTCACGCTAAAGGGAACATGATCAACAAGCGCACGGACTCCATTGCGTGGAGGCTTGATCCACTCGTACGGCGGAGTTTGGGGGGCGGCTGACGCGGTCATGACCGCGATCACCACCAAGGACAGCCCGACGCCGGTCGCCGCCATCGACGGGGGAGGCACATTCGATGCCGCCCCCACACGTTGCCCACGGGCCCCGGAGTGCCGACAGGTGACGCCGTTTCCGTCTGGACGACGACCAATGAGTGATCATCTCCGGGCCGTTCCTGGGCCGTTCCTGGGCCGTTCCTGGGCCGTTCCTGGGCCGTGCGAGGTCGCTCGACGGTGACCGGTGGCGACGACCAGTGACGGGTCGGCTACCAGCGCGGTTGGTGAACGGCCAGGTCACGGGGCCCTGACCGAACGGGTTTCCCCCCAGGGGTAGCCGTCAGGCAAGATGGGGTGTATCTGCCCACTGCCGATTTCAAGCGTCCGGACGGTTTCTCTTGGCTGAGTTCATTTACACCATGCGCAAGACGCGCAAGGCGCACGGCGACAAGGTGATTCTCGACGACGTCACCTTGAGTTTCCTGCCGGGTGCGAAGATCGGTGTGGTCGGTCCGAACGGTGCTGGTAAGTCCACCGTTCTCAAGATCATGGCGGGGCTCGAGCAGCCCTCCAACGGTGACGCGTTCCTGTCGCCCGGCTACAGCGTCGGGATGCTGCTGCAGGAGCCCCCGCTCGACGAGTCCAAGACCGTCCTGGAGAACGTCCAGGACGGCGCCGCCGAGATCATGGGCAAGCTCAAGCGCTTCAACGAGGTCGCCGAGCTGATGGCGACCGACTACTCGGACGCGCTGCTGGACGAGATGGGCAAGCTCCAGGAGGACCTGGACCACGCCAACGCGTGGGACCTGGACGCCCAGCTGGAGCAGGCCATGGACGCCCTGGGCTGCCCGCCCGGCGACTGGCCGGTCACCAACCTCTCCGGTGGTGAGAAGCGCCGCGTCGCGCTGTGCAAGCTGCTGATCGAGGCGCCCGACCTGCTGCTCCTCGACGAGCCCACCAACCACTTGGACGCCGAGTCCGTGCAGTGGCTGGAGCAGCACCTCGCGAAGTACCCCGGCACCGTCGTCGCCGTCACCCACGACCGGTACTTCCTCGACAACGTCGCCGGCTGGATCCTTGAGCTCGACCGCGGCCGCGCGATCGGCTACGAGGGCAACTACTCGACGTACCTGGAGAGCAAGGCCTCCCGCCTCAAGGTCGAGGGCCAGAAGGACGCCAAGCGCGCCAAGCGGCTCAAGGAAGAGCTCGAGTGGGTGCGGTCCAACGCCAAGGGGCGTCAGGCCAAGTCCAAGGCCCGTCTCGCTCGCTACGAGGAGATGGCGGCCGAGGCCGACAAGATGCGGAAGCTGGACTTCGAGGAGATCCAGATCCCGCCGGGCCCGCGTCTGGGCTCGATCGTCGTCGAGGTCAACAACCTCTCCAAGGCCTTCGGCGAGAAGGTCCTCATCGACGATCTCAGCTTCACGCTGCCGCGCAACGGGATCGTCGGCGTCATCGGCCCCAACGGTGCCGGCAAGACCACGCTCTTCAAGATGATCCAGGGACTCGAGACGCCGGACTCCGGCACGATCAAGGTCGGCGAGACCGTCAAGATCTCGTACGTCGACCAGAGCCGCGAGAACATCGACCCGAAGAAGTCGCTGTGGGCCGTCGTCTCGGACGAGCTGGACTACATCAACGTGGGCCAGGTCGAGATGCCGTCGCGCGCGTACGTCTCCGCCTTCGGCTTCAAGGGTCCCGACCAGCAGAAGCCGGCCGGTGTCCTCTCCGGTGGTGAGCGCAACCGGCTCAACCTCGCCCTCACCCTCAAGCAGGGCGGCAACCTGCTGCTCCTCGACGAGCCGACCAACGACCTCGACGTCGAGACGCTGTCCTCGCTCGAGAACGCGCTGCTGGAGTTCCCGGGTGCGGCCGTGGTCGTCTCCCACGACCGCTGGTTCCTGGACCGGGTCGCGACGCACATCCTCGCCTACGAGGGTGACTCGAAGTGGTTCTGGTTCGAGGGCAACTTCGAGTCGTACGAGAAGAACAAGATCGAGCGCCTCGGCGCGGACGCCGCGCGCCCGCACCGTGCCACCTACAAGAAGCTGACCCGGGGCTGATCGATCTTGCGGCACATCTACCGCTGCCCGCTGCGCTGGGCGGACATGGACGCGTACGGCCACGTCAACAACGCGGTCTTCCTCCGCTACCTGGAGGAAGCACGTATCGACTTCCTGACCCGCCCGGACAAGCAGTTCAAGCAGGGGTCCGTGGTGGCGCGCCACGAGATCGACTACAAGCGGCAGCTCGTCCACCGGCGCGAGCCGGTGGACATCGAGCTGTGGATCACCCAGATAAGGGCCGCGTCGTTCACGATCACGTACGAGGTCAAGGACGCGGAGCAGCTCTACGTCCGGGCCGCGACCGTGGTCGTGCCGTTCGACTTCGAGGCCCAGCGCCCGCGCCGCCTCACCGCCGAGGAGCGCGAGTTCCTGGCGGAGTACCGGGACGACCCGGCCGAGGAGGCCGTCGCGGCATGACCGTGACCGCGCTGCACCTCACCGACGACGGGGAGGCGGCGGACCTCGCCGCCTTCCTCGCCCGGCTGATCCACTACGACCGCGCCGCCGCCGTACGCCTCCAGGTGTCCGGCACCGCGCTCGCGGTCTTCGGCCGGCCGCCGTCGTTCGAGGTCCTCGCGATCCGTACGGCGCGGCTCGCCAAGCCGTACGAGAACGGTCTCGACGTCACCCTCGACGTGACCGTCTCCGCCGGTGAACTCCTGGAGTCCATCGACGAGTCGGCGGCCACCGTCAGCGTTCCCGGGGCCGTCACCGGGCCGCCGTGGGCCGGGATCCTCCCGCCCCGCGGAGGCTGGCAGCCGGAGCCGGGACTGCCCGGGCCGGACGCCGTACGCGCGATGGTCGCCACCGCGGTCGCCGAATTCCGGTCCCGTACAGTGGAGTTGGCGCCCGAGGCCCGTACCCGCGCCGAACTCGACCGCATAGGACGGGAGATCTGGTCCCGGCCGATCGGTGACACCGGCCTTCAGGTACGGGCCGTGCACGCGGCGCAGTCGCTCGGGTTCCTGCTGCCGGTGCGTCAGGCCGACCCGGGCGAGAGCCCGTTGGGGCTGTACTCGTCCGGGGCGTGGCTGCGGCTGCGTACGCCCTACGGATCGATCGCCGTCCGCAGGGCGGGACTCGGGGCACTGGACGTCAGCGTCCGCTGATCCCCCCAGGGGCGCTGTCAGCCGGCCGTGTTGATCATCGACGCCGCCGCGTACGTCAGGTAGTTCCACAGCGTGTGCTCGTGCTCCTCGGAGAGGCCGAGTTCGTCGACGGCCACCCGCATGTGCGCCAGCCAGGCATCGTGTGCCGCCTGGTCGACGGCGAACGGGGCGTGCCGCATCCGCAGCCGGGGGTGACCGCGGTTGTCGCTGTACGTCGTCGGGCCGCCCCAGTACTGGATCAGGAACAGCGTGAAGCGTTCCTCGGCCGGGCCCAGGTCCTCCTCGGGGTACATGGCTCGCAGCAGCGGGTCCTCGGCCACTCCCTCGTAGAAACGATGCACGAGGCGCCGGAAGGTCTCCTCGCCGCCGACCTGCTCGTAGAAGGTCTGCTCCTGAAGCGTGCCGCGCCGAATCTCTTTCACCTCACCATCGTCTCAGACCGGGTGACCGAGGACGCAAGGCTTAGGACCAGCGGCCCAGCGCCCCCAGCGGCCCGGCGGGTGCGGCACTCGCCTCGCGGCCCGTCCCGCAGCACAGTGGAGGTATGAGCGCGCACGCTCTCGATCACGACCACGACCACGATCACGACCTCGACCACCTCGCCGCCCTGGCGCGGGCCGCCCTGGTGCGCGAGATCGACCGGAGTGGGGCCTGGGCCGCCGACCCGGTGTGGCGGGCGGCGTTCGAGGAGGTCCCGCGCCACCTCTTCGTGCCGTACTACTACGTCGGTGCCGTGGGCGGCTTCGAGCGGGTGTGGGGCGAGGACCCCGACCCGCGCAGCCGGGAGCACTGGGTGCGCGGCGCCTACGCGGACGCTCCGCTGGCCACCCGGGTGCGCGACGGCGAGTTGGTCTCCTCCAGCAGCCAGCCGTCGCTGATGGCGATGATGCTGACCGCGCTGGAGGTACGGGAGGGGGACGCCGTCCTCGAGATCGGCGCCGGCACCGGCTACAACGCGGCGCTGCTCGCCCACCGTCTCGGCGACCGCCTGGTGACCACGGTCGACCTCGACCCGGAGATCACCGAGTCCGCGCGCCGGCATCTGGCCACCGCCGGATACCACCCGACCGTCGTCACCGGGGACGGCGCCCGCGGGGTCCCCGAGCGCGCCCCCTTCGACCGGATCATCGCCACCTGCACGCTGACCTCGATCCCGCGGCCGTGGCTCGCCCAGTGCCGTCCCGGCGCCCGCATCCTGGCGCCGCTGGCCACCGGCCTGATCGCGCTGCGCGTCCGGGACGCCGAACACGCCGAGGGGCGCTTCCTGCACACGCCGGCCTACTTCGTGCCCCTGCGCGGCGCGAGCCGACCCGAGGAGGCGGAGCCGCAGGACCTGCGCGAGCTGCCGCGCCGGGCCCGCGGCGACGAGCTGTTCCGGTTCCTGCTGACCCTGGCGGGGAGCGGCCTCGACCCGTACGAGGCGTACGAGCTGTGGGAGCGCGAGAGCCGGCCCGTGCGCGAGCGGTACGGGGTCACGGTCGACGGCGCGGACGCCTGGGCGTGGCTGGACGACCCCGAGGGGCCGTACGCCTGGCCGCTGCCGTGACTCCTGCTGTGGCTTCTGCGGTGTTTCCCGCCGTGATTCCCGCCGTGACTTCTGGCGCGGCCTCCGCCGTCAGCCTCGCCTGATGGTGATCGTCGTCCAGGCGCCGACGTGCACCCGGTCGCCGTCCTGGAGCGGGACCGGTACGAAGGGCTGGATGGGCTCCTCGCCGCCGTTGACCGTGGTGCCGTTGGTCGAGTTCTGGTCGACGACCGCCCAGCTGCCGTCCGGCTGCTGGACCAGGACCGCGTGCTGGTGCGAGACGCCCGGGTCCTCCGGGGGCACCGAGAGGTCGATGTCGGGGGTGTCGCCGGTGGAGTGCCGACGGCGGCCGATCGTCATCTGGTTGCCGGTGAGCGGGCGCTGCTGCTCCGGTGAGTACGCGGGCAGGTTCAGGCCCGCGGCCTCGGGGCCGGAGCGCTGCATCATCGCCATGAAGTACTCGCGGTCGGGACCGATCGTCGCGCTCCAGGACAGCGGCTGGCGCTGCTGCTGGTAGTCGGGACCGGGGCCGGGCGGGGCCTGCGTCGCGCCGGGCTGCGGATAGCCGTAGCCGCCGCCCTGACCCATACCGGGACCACCGGGACCACCGGGGCGTCCGCCGGGACCACCCGGTCCGCCGGGCGAATTGCCCGACGGAGGGGAGATCACCCAGTCGTCGTCACCGCCGCCGAAGGACGGGCCCCCGGACTGCGGACCGCCGGGCCCGGGCGGGCCCTGCTGCGGGAACGTGGGAGCGGCCGGCTGCTGGGTGAAGGCCTGCGGGGCGCCG
>LRTP01000382.1 GCA_001550305.1 Streptomyces diastatochromogenes | reverse complement strand
GGTCGTCGTCGCCGGCAGCGCGCTCACCGTGCTGCCGCTGCCGTTCGCGTGGCTGCTGGCCGGCAGGGCGGCCCAGGGCGTCGGGCTCGGGCTGACGGCGCTGATGATGGGCGTGGCCCGGGACCACCTCCCCGAGGAGCGCAGCGCGGCCGTGATCGCCCTGATCTCGGTGGTCTCGATCATCGGGGCCGGCGTCGGCTACCCGCTGGCCGCACTGCTCGCCGAGCTCGGCGGGGTACGGGCCGCCTACGGCCTCGGCCTGGTCGTCACCGCCGCCGCCCTCCTGACCGCGTGGCGCTCCATGCCTGAAGCCCCCGAAGGCCGCTCCGCCCACGTGGACGTGGCAGGCGCGGTCGTCCTGGCCGCTGCGCTGCTCCTGGTGCTGTTCCTCGCCGGCGAACGGAATCTGTGGAGCCGACACCTCGCCGTGGCGGCGGGCCTCGCCGTCGTCGCGGTGGTGCTGCTCTGCGTCTGGGCCGTCATCGAGCTGCGCAGCACGACGCCCCTGGTCGATGTGCGGGCGGTGCGGCACCCGGCGGTCGCCGGGGCGAACCTCGCCATGTTCGTCGGCGGGATCGGCATGTACCTCCTGCTCACGCTCGTCACCCGGTACGCGCAGACGCCGCACGGCGCCGGCTACGGCTTCGGGCTGACGACCTTCGTCGCCGGGCTGGTCCTCATCCCGTTCTCGGTGCTGGGGTTCGTCGCCGGCAAGCTCACGCCGCGGGTCCGGACACGGATCGCCGACCCCCTGCTCCTGGCCGGCAGCGCCGTCGTGGTCGGCGGCGGGTTCGCCCTGTTCGCGGCGGCCCGGTCGGACCTGGCCGAACTGTTCGCGGCGATGGGCGTGCTCGGCTTCGGCGTCGGCGGCTTCTCGGCCGCGATGCCCGGCGTCATCCTGGCCGTCACCCCCAAGAGCGAGACGTCGAGCGCCATGAGCTTCAACTACGTCGTCCGCAGCGTCGGGTACTCCCTGGGCAGCGCCATCGGCGGCCTGATCCTCGCCGCGGGCACCGGCCCCGGCCACCTCTTCCCCGACGACAGCGCCTACACCACCGCGGCGCTGGTCGGCATCGGCGCCATGGCGATCACGACGCTGACAAGCCTCGCGCTCGCCCGCCGACGCTCGTCCGAGACCAACCCGTAAGTCAGATGCACTCGTCCCGACACTGGAGGTTCCATGCCCAAGGGCTACTGGGTCAGCGTCTACCGCACCATTTCAGACCCTGAGAAGCTGGCTGCCTACAACAAGCTGGCCGCTCCGGCCGTCAAGGCCGGGGGCGGTCGGACCTTCGTCCGTGGCGGTCGGGTCGTGGCGCATGACGCCGGAATCGCCGAGCGCACCGTCCTGATCGAGTTCGACAGCTTCGAGCAGGCCGTCGCGGCGCACGAGAGTGCGGCCTACCAGGAGGCGCTGGTCGCCCTCTCCGACGGCGTCGAGCGCGACTTCCGCATCGTCGAAGGCATCGACTGACCGAGGTCCAGTGGGATCTTCACTGAAGATCCACCATCTTGGTTTTCGCTGGTGCGCCTGCTGGTGTGGCGGGGTTCGTGGGTGCTCGTGCTGGTCGTGGGCAGCTGTCTTCGGTCTTGATCGTCTGTCAGCGGTCGAGTTCGAGGTTCGTCAGGACGAGCAGGGCGCGGAGCAGGTTGGTGGCGCGGGCGGGGCTCGTGCGGAGTTTGGTGAGGATGCGCCAGGTCTTCAGGTGCGCGAAGCCGTGCTCGACGGGGGCGCGGCCGGCGGCGATGATCCGGTTGGCGGTTTTCTGGCCGGTGGTGAGCTTGCGGGCGCGGGTGGCTTTGTAGCCGGTGACGACGACTTGGTTGTTGCAGTCCTTGTCGAGGCCGAGGAAGCCCAGGTCGGCCAGGGCGCCGAGGCCGGCGGCTTTCAGGTGCTCGACGATGTGGTCGTGGCGGGCGGCGGTGATGTCGTGGGTGCGCCCGGGCCTCGGTCCGCTCATCGAGGTGCTGGTGCTGATCGGGCTCGTCTATGTCGCCCTTGCCGCCCGCCGCTTCTTCTCTCAACCCGCCCCGGTGACCGGCCAGTCGGCTGCCCTCGAAGAAGGAACCGCTCGTGTGTGAAACCGTCTCCGGCAAGCCGTCCGTGCTGTTCGTGTGCGTGCACAACGCCGGACGCTCCCAGATGGCCGCCGCCTTCCTCACGCACCTGGCCGCCGGCCGGGTGGAGGTCCGTTCGGCCGGGTCCGCCCCGGCCGAGACCGTGAACCCGGCGGTCATCGAGGCGATGGCCGAGGCCGGGATCGATCTGTCCGCCGAGGTGCCCAAGGTGCTGACCATCGAGGCGGTCCAGGCGTCCGTCGTGGTGATGACGATGAGGTGCGGGGATGCCTGCCCGGTCTTCCCGGGCAAGCAGTATCGGGACTGGAAGCTCGACGACCCGGCTGGTCAGGGCGTCGAGGCGGTCCGCTCGATCCGGGACGAGAGCGAGGCGCGCGTCCGCACTCTGCTCGCCGATCTCCTTCCCGTGCAGTGACGCCTCGCCGGTACGTCAGCTGCAGGAGCCGATGGTCTGGCCGCCGCGGGGAACAGCAGCGAGGCGGGCCCCAGTTGGCGTGCCGCTAGCGGCCCGAGGACTGCGCTGCCGGATGATCTCTTCGTGCTGGGCGGCGATGCGGGACAGCGCGAGGATCTTGAACTCGCTCAGTTTCTCGATCGCCTCGCTCTGACGAGCCGCACGTTCCCGCAGGGCGTCGATCTCGGCTTTCAGACGGGCGATCTGGGCATCCCGGGGTCCGGGAGGGTGCCCGCCTCGTGCAGTGCCTCCAGGCGGCGTACGAAGTCCTCGGCAAGATGCTGGTACGGGCCCTCCCGCACAGTGCCGTTGGGGCTCTTCTTCGAGTAGAACCCGGTGCGGTTGATCCCGGCGAGGGTTGGTGGTGCACGTGGTTGGCCCGCCCATCGTCCCGTGAAGCCCTCCCACGAGATGGTGCGGGCAGACACCTATCGCCTGCCCGCACCCGACAACCTGCCCTGAAGACCGCTGAGCGCGTCGCGATCGCCTACGGCGCCACCCTGGCGGTCCGGAACACGCCGCTCACACTGGCTGTCAAGGCGGTGCGGAGGAGTCCAGTGGTGATGGACGTGCGTGAGGAAGAGGCAATCCGGGCGCCAGCCGACCGGCTCACCGCCGCGTACAGCGCGCCCCGCTCTCCCGCCGAGGTCAAGGCTGCTGTCGCCGAGGCGCAAGCGTCCTTTGAGGACGGCGCGTAGGTGACTTTGTTCCCGTCCTCGTCGAGCGCAAGGTCCGCGCGGCTCTGGGCAGGCCATCGACCGCCCACTGAAGGTTGGCCCCGTCCGTCACGGAGCCGGGCGAAGCCGGGCAGCGGGGTGGCAGCGTGCCTGTGGCCCGGCCCGTCGTAACGCGGGCCGGGTCGATGGGCGGGAGGTCAGCTGCGGGAGTTGGCGGCGTCTTCGATGAGGCGGGCGGTGATGCCCGGGTGGCTCATCATCGCGACGTGGGAGGCACCTGGCACGTCGGCGACCTTGCGGGCGCCCGCGCGCTGGTAGAAGAAGCGTTGCAGGGCGGGCGGGATGGCCTTGTCGGCCTCGGACATCAGTGCCCAGGAAGGGATGGTGTGCCAGGCGGCGGAGGTGGTGACGTCGGTGAAGCAGGCTGCGCTGAAGGGGCGCTGCGTGGCGTGCATGAGGCGAGTGGTGGCGGCGGGCAGGTCGGCGGCGAACACGGCGCGGAAGGAGCCGGCTTCCAGGTAGAGGTCAGTACCGGTGGTGCCGTCGGGCCCGGGGTAGGGCACCGGCCGGGTCGCCGGCTGGATGATGCTGCCGGGGTACTTGTTGATCAGTACGCCGAGCTGTTCGCCCTTGTCGGGTACGAAGGCGGCGATGTACACGAGCGCCTTGACGGTGGGAATGCGAGCTGCGGCGTTGGTGATCACGGCGCCGCCGTAGGAGTGGCCGACCAGCACGATCGGGCCGCTGATCGAGGCAAGGACGCTGGCGAGGTAGGCGGCGTCGGTGGGCAGGCTGCGCAGCGGGTTGGCGGGAGCCAGGGTCGGGTAGCCGGCGTGCTGGAGCCGTTCGATGACGCCGTTCCAGCAGGAGGCGTCGGCGAATCCGCCGTGCACCAGCACAATGGTCGGTTTGGTCCTGGCCTGCGAGCGGTCGGCGGCGGAGGCCGGCGAGGAGAGCGGTCCCGTCAGTGCTGTCGTGCCTGCGACGGCAGCGCCGGTGGCGAGCACGCGGCGGCGGGTGACCTCAAGGCCCATAAGGGACTCCTACGTGTTGGGTCGGGAAGAGAAGGGGTCCCGCCCGGCGGTGGGCCGGGCGGGAGGTTGTGGTGACGCGGTGCGGCGGGGCTGTCTGCTGTTAGGCGTGGCCGTTGATTCCCTGGGCCGCCTGGGCGATGACGGCGGCCACGACAGCCGGCCGCGACACGTAGACGGCGTGGCTGCCGGGGGTCTCGGAGACGATCGCCTTGGCCCGCTCGGACATGGCGCGCTGGGCGGCCGGCGGGATCATGTGGTCGTCCGTGGCGACCAGGTACCAGGACGGTTTGTTCTGCCAGGCCGGTTCGGAGACGGCCCCGGCGAGGGCCTCGACGCCCCAGGGGACCTGCGAGTCGGCCATGAACGCCGCCAGTTTCTCGGGCACGTCAGCGGCGAAGGATGCCGCGAACCTGTCCCGGTCCAGGAACAGGAATCCGTCCTGGGGCGGCAGGATGGGCGGGACCGGCGCCCCTGGCGGCGGGTCGGCGATCAGGGAGCTGACGGACTCGCCTGTGTCCGGCGCGAACGCGGCGATGTAGGCGAGCGCCGCCACGTTGGGGTGGCTGCCCGCCTCGGTGATGACGACACCGCCGTAGGAGTGGCCGACCAGCACGGCCGGCCCGTCGAGGCGGTCGAGGACCTGGCGGGTGGCGGCTACGTCGCCGGCCAGCGACAGGGTCGGGTTCTGCACGACGGCCACCTTGTATCCGTCGGCGCTCAGGTGGTCGTAGACCCCCTGCCAGCCTGATCCGTCCACGAAGCCGCCGTGCACGAGAACGACGTTCTTGACAGTTGCCATGGTCACTCCTGGCCTGGAGGAACAGCGCGTTGACGTCTGTCCCGGTGCCCACCAGCCAAGTAGAAAGGGACGCGGTCCGACCATGCAGAACAGCACGCAGAAGTACCGGCGCGCGCTCCGTGTCCAGCAGGTCGGTCGAGGTCAGGAGGTGACGGCCGCCAGGGCGTGGCAGCGGCTCCTCGCCCCGGTGTCGCCGATCGCTTCGAAGACCTGCGCCGCCCGCGCGTAGGCGTGGCGGCTCTCGTCGGTCCGGCCTTCGCCGGCGAGCAGCGCGGCCAGTGATTCCAGAGCGCCGGCCTGCCGGAAGTCGGACACCTTGAGTTCGTCGAGGGCGTCGATGCCCTCGCTGAGTGTGGTGATCGCCTCCGTGCGGCGGCCGAGGCGTTCGAGGCAGTGGCCGATGCGGATCAGTGCGAAGGGCCGGCTGCGAGACGCGACGCTCGGCGTCATCCCTGACTCCGTGTCCTCCAGCAGAGCGAGCAGTGCGAGGTATTGCTCCAATGCGTCGGTGTGGCGTCCTTCGTCGAACAGGCAGTGGGCGATGTGGGCGCGGCACTGGACGTGGGAGTCGATGTCTTCGATGGTCTTGAACAGTTCCGCCGCCCGGGACGAGGCCGTGACGGCCTCAGCGAACCGGTCGCGCAGGCGCAGCGCCGAAGCGGTGTACTCGTGTGCCCAGGCGATCTGCGCCGTGGCACCGGCCCGGGTCGCCAGCTCCAGCGCCTGCGACGTACACCGCAATATGGCCTCCGGGTCGCTGGGCGGCACCGAATGAAGCCAGGCGAGATAGTTCAGCTGGGTCGCCTGCTGTGCCAGGTCACCGAGGGCGCCGGCCGCCTCCGCCCCCCGCGTGAACACCTCGTGCCAGTGCGGGCTGTGCACCCACAGATCGGAGAACCAGTGCATCGACTCCGCACAGTCCAGGACGAGGGAGTGCCGACCGTCGGCTGCCGCGGCCTGCATCGCGGTGAGCCAGTTGTCCACGTTCACTCGCAGCCACCCTTCCGCCTCCTGCGGGGAGGCCAGGACGGCAAGATCGGGATCGGGCCGGTCGGGACGGCCGTAGCCGGGTTCGAACCACCGCCCGGCCAGTGTGGCCATCCGTAGCAGCCACGACGTCACCCTCCCCGTCAGCGCCTCCCGTTCGGCCAGGGACTCCTCCTCGTGGAGCCGGTCGCGGGCGAACAGGCGGACCAGATCGTGGAAGCGATAGCGGCCCATACAGCTGTCGTAGAGCAGGCCGAGGTCGACGAGATCGTCGAGGTCGTCCCAGGCATCCTCGATCGGCACCCCTCCCGCGACGGCCGCCAGGGAGGCGTCGAAATTCTGTCCCGGCACCACGGCGAGCCGCCGGAACATCCGCCGCGCGGAATCAGCGAGCTGCTCGTACGACATCCCGAACGCGTTGGCGATCTGGAGATCGCCGGCCTTGAACTGATCCAGCCTTCGCTCCTCGTCCGCCAGCCGGGCGGCGAGTTCGCCGGCGCCCCATCCGGGCCTGCTGACCATGCGGTTGCCGATGATCCGCAGCGCCAGAGGCAGACCGCCGCACAACTCGCACAGCCGTACGAGGGCCGCTTCCCCGTCGGACGCGGAACGTTCACCCAGAATCCCGGCCAGCAGTTGCGTGGACTCCGGCAACGGCAAGGGCCCGAGGACGAGCCTGCGCACGCCCTCCAGCCCCGACAGCAGCCGGCGCGCGGTGATCAGTACCCTGGCCGCACCGCCTCCCGGCAACAGCGGGCGCACCTGTTCCTCCGACGCGGCGTTGTCGAGGACGACCAGGACGCGCCTGTCCCTCAACAGCGCCCGGTACAAGGAGGCGCGTCCCCCCGTGTCGCCTGGGATCTCCTGGTCCGCGATACCGAGCGCACGCAGCAGCATTTCCAAGGCGTCGGCCGTGGCGAGAGGTCGCTGGGACATACCGAACAGATCGAGGAAGAACACTCCGTCGGGAAAGCTCGGCCGAACCGCATGCGCGGCACGGACGGCGAACGTGGTCTTCCCCAAACCCGCAGAACCGGTGACGAGCCCCACCACGCCGACGCCCGGCGCACTCTCGGCATACACCAGCTCACTCACCCAGACCAGTTCCGCCGCACGACCGGTGAAGTCGTCGACCGACCGGGGCAGCTCACACAGACCCGTCGGACGCGTCCAGTGATTCCGCAGCCGGCCCTCGCGCGCCAACTCGATCAACTGCCTGCGGGCGTCTGCGTCCAGTTTGAGCGCATCCGCCAAGGCGACCACGGTCCGATGCTGAGGCCCTCTGCTGCGTCCGCGCTCCATGTCCGACAGAGCCCGGGCACTCACCAGCGACACCTCGGCCAACTGCTCCAACGTCAGGCGTGCCGCACGCCGGTGAGCGCGTAACACCTCCCCGAAACCGAGACGTCCAGTGATGGCGTCACACCCCCTTCAGCGGCCAAGGCACCCCACCCGCCGCAACTGAACAGCAAGCCTGCTCAAACCGTCATTCCCCGCGCACGTTCTACCACCTCCCGCCTGCGCCCCTTGCCGCCAGACATACAGCCTGGTGCCGCTCGCCAACTGGCCATGAAGACCCGCCCAAGCTCCAGTTCATGGTCGTGACCAGGCTGAAGCTGACCGCCTCTAGCCAGACAGGTCGGGGCATGACTGACCTCCGCGTCGGTCCCGAGGCTGCCGGCTGCAGGGTCCGGGATTTCGCGGCACAGTCCCAGGTGCAGGGGCGCAGGGTTGGCACTTGTGCCGTTCAGAGGTATGTGACGCCGGTCAATTCTTCTGCCGCTGTCCAGAGCCGCTGGCCTGTCCCGGGGTCCGCGGCTTCGGCACCGAGGCGAGCCTCCTTCACGCCCCGGCCACGCGCCTCTTTGAACCCGGAGGGACCGAAGAACTGTCCGCCGCTCACCTCGGGCGCCGTAGCGGCGTGGAGCTGCGGCAATGCTCCCTGCTCGCTCGACGACTGGAGAAACCACAGGACGGTCCGGGCCACCAGCCGCTCGAACCGGCCCCGGTCCTGATAAGCGCGCGGGTTGAGGTTGCTGCGGCTCATTCCGGGATGGGCGACGACGCTGAGAACCGGCGAGGCGGCGGCACGCAGGCGACGGTCGAGTTCGAGGCCGAAAACGGCCGCGGCCAGCTTGGAGCGATCGTAGGCGCGGCTGGCCTGGTAGGCACTGCGCGACATGAGGTCGTCGAAGTCGAGGCGCGCGTTCCTGTGGGTGATCGAGCTGATGTTGACCACCCTCGGGGCGCGAGCACCGGCGAGCGAGTCGAGCAACAGGCCGGTGAGGGCGAAGTGGCCGAGCATGTTGGTGCCCATGTGGAGCTCGAATCCGTCGGCAGTCGTATGCGACGGTCCGAGCATCAGCACGCCGGCGTTGTTCATCAGAAGGTCGATCGTCGGGAACTCGGCGGTCAGTCCTTTCGAGAAAGCCCGGACCGACTCCAGCGAGGCCAGATCCAGCTCCCGCACCTCCGGGGCGGCAGCCCCGGGTGCCGCGGCGCGGATCGCGGCCTGGGCCCGCTCGCCGGCCGCGGTGTCGCGTACGGCCAGTACGACCTTGGCCCCTTGCCGGGCGAGCTCGGTTGCCGTGACCAGGCCCAGGCCTGAGTTCGCCCCTGTCACGACGGCGGTTCTGCCCTGCTGGTGGGGGATGTGACGGGTGTTCCACGCGGCCATGGCGGCGCTCCTGCACAGGTTTCGGGGACTGGTCGGCGGCAACGATAGGAGCTCCTGGATGTTCTTCCGTCGTTCCCGTTTGCCTGGGAATGGCAGACCTACCTTCGTACGCCAGTCGACGTGCACACTTGCAACATGGCAACAGCTCACCCCTACGCACGCGAGCTCGGTGACTTCCTCCGTGCCCGGCGCGCCCGGTTGCGTCCGAGGGACGTGGGTCTGGAGCCGGGAGGCCGACGGAAAGTGACCGGTCTGCGCCGAGAGGAGATCGCGCTCCTGGCCGGGCTCAGCACCGACTACTACCAGCGGATGGAGCAGGGACGCGACGTGCGGCCCTCCGACGAGGCCCTCGACGCGCTCGCCACCGCCCTGCGCCTGGACGATGACGAGCGCCGGCATCTCTTCGACCTGGCCCGCTCTGCCCGGCGCCCCCTGCACGCCCGGCCACGCCGCGCCGCGGAACGCGTGCCGGAGAGCACCCGCCGCCTGCTGCACGTCATGGGCACCCCCGGACTGGTACTCGGCCGGCACCTCGACGTGCTGGCCTGGAACCCGCTCGCCGAGGCACTGCTGGGCGATCCCGCCTCCCGGCCCCCCGCGGAACGCAACATGGTCGCCGTCCTCTTCCGGGACCCCGAAGCCCGCATGCTCTGCCAGGGCTGGGAGAGCATGGCCCGCCAGTACGTGGCCATGCTGCGCGCCGCCGTCGCCGACGACCCCGACCACCCGCGCGCCACGACACTCGTAGGCGAACTGAGCATCCACAGTGCCGACTTCCGGCGGCTATGGGCCCGACACGACGTTCGAGAGAACGTCCACGGAACGACCCTGTTCCAGCACCCCACCGTCGGCGGAATCACGCTCGACTGGGACACCTACCCTCTGCCCGGCAGCCCAGGCCCAGTCCTCCTCGTCTTCACAGCCGAACCCGAAACCGCAGATGCGGAGCGCCTCCAGCTCCTCGCATCCCTGCGCGCAACCCGCGACACAGCCGTCCGACGCCCATCAGCCGACAGGGCTCGCCCGCGCCCTGCCTAGAGCAGGATTCGCTGTAGGGCCACGGCACGGGATCGGCTTCCAGGACGTCTAAGACGATCAGGCAGGCGGGCAGGTGCTCGGCGGCCCGGGCGGCGCCGGGTCCCCTGCGCCGCGCGCGGCTCTGGAGCGCGGAGAAGTCCAGCCGTCCGCTGTGCGGCACGACGAACTCGCCGTCCAGAACGAGCGATTCGCCCAGGCGCAAGGCCTCCGCGGCGATGTCCGGGAACGCCGGGGTCAGGTCGTTTCCTCGCCGGGACTGGAGCAGGACCTGGCCCGAGCGTGCGAAGAGGATGGCCCGGAAGCCGTCCGCCTTCTGTTCGGCAGTCCATTCCCAGGGCCGTGTCCCGTCCGGGGGCAGCTGCCGCCGCGCTTCGGCGAGCATCAGCTGGAAGGGAGGAGTCAGAGCCACACCCTCACATCTACGCGGTGCCGGTCCGCCCTGCGCGCCGGAGTAAGCGCTGACGGCACCTCACTGCCTGGGCGAAAGACGGCGTCCGGAGACTTGCAGCTGGGCGTGGCCATGGCTCGTGATGCCGGAGCAGAGCGGTAGAAGTACAAGGATCGCGAGTGCGAGGGCAGGGATGGTGAGTACGCCGACAAGGCCGCCGGCCGCGTAAAGCAGAGCCCCGACGAAGGCTCGAACACGTTCGCCGAGGAAGAAGGTCTCGTCCACGCTGTCTTCGAGGACACGTGGAAGAAAATCATCCAGCTGACTTGTAGCATCGCGCCGATGATCGCATAGAGCTCGACGGCGACCCGGTCGTCCGGGGGTTGCCCTCCGCGATGGCTTCGGAGGCGAGCGCGGTGGGCCAGGGCAGCGGCGCAGTGGAGAACAGCACGCCGAGGTTGGCCCAGTGCAGGCCACGGGTCATGACCTAGATGCGCTGGAGTGCCGCCTTGTGGTTGAGCCATACGACAGCGATGCAGAGGTACGAGGCGACACAGGCCGGATAGGTCGGCCACTGGTTGAGCAACTGGACCAGGAGGCGGCCCGCATCGATCGGGGGAGGCTTCAGATGGAGCACCGTAAGCGTGATGACGATCGCCAGAACGCCGTCGCTGAAGGCTTCGGCCCGCCCGGTGTCCGAACGCGGAACTTCCTCGTACCGGCGCCGTGCCACGAGCATCTCCTCTCTGAGCTGTTCCGCTGTAACGGACACCATCCCCGTGCCGGACGGGTCGCCAGGGCGACCACGTCGGTTGGACTGCGGTAGCCGGACCGGATGCCAGTCCGGCCCCCTGCCTACGAGTGGCAGCTCATCACCATCGGGCGCTACCCACCGCCCAGTGCGAGGGTCTCCGCACGAGGAAGAACGAAATCACTGTCTTGCGGCCTCTGCTCGCGGGACTCGATCTGGCCGACACCATGGTCACCTTCAATGCCCCGCACTCCCAGGCCGCCCATACCTGCTTCCTGGTGGCGGACAAGAAGGCCCACTACATCGCGGTGTTCAAGGACAACCAGGCGCTGCTGTGTAGCCACCTGAAACACCTGTCCTGGCGGGACGTGCTGCTGGACAGGACCCGGGCCACCGTGCACGGCCGCGCCAAAGCCCGGCACGCCAAGACCTGCACCGTCGCCCGCGGCCTCGCCTCTCGCCCCCCGCCGCACTGACGGTGCAGATCGTGCGTCGGCGTCGCACCGTCACAACTGGAAGGAGCACGCTCGAACGGATCTACGCCGGCACCGTACTGACGGCCGGTCAGGCCGACGCCCCCGGGATCGCACAACGTGTCCACGACCACTGGGGCACCGAGAACGAGATCCACCGTGTCCGCGACACGACCGGGGCGGAAGACGCATCCCGTATCCGCGCCCGCAACGCACCCTGGCCGATGGCTGAGCTGCGCCACTTCACCATCGGAGCCCTCCGCCCAGCCAGCCACACCAACATCGCAGCCTGCCTCCTGTGCCACGCCCAGAACTCAAACCACCCACTCGCCACGCTGGGCATCATGTGCTCACCGGACCGATCGCCCGAACCACGCCGTCCTGGAGTGTAGAAGGCGTTGATGCATTCAAAGGATGATGACGACGACACAGCTGCCCCACCAGGGCGCGCCCGCCACTGCTCCGAGCAGGCCGCCCGTGATGCCGCTGGTGACTGCGGAAGCGTTCATGCCACGCACCGGGCGGTGCAACGGCTGCAGAGCCGGCCTGCGCCGCCTTCGCGGGACACGCTGAGTGGACGCGAGAGCACGTCAGGGCCCCTCGGATACGGAGGAAGACGATGGCGGACACCTGCCTGGTGTCGTCCGCGGGGGAGCGCGCCGCTCGGTCGGCCATACGGCTCTCTGTGATGAGAGCATCCCTGATGAGCTGAAAGCCCCGCCCGAAGGTGACGTGCTGCCAACGTACTGAGCATCCCGCATGCCGTTCCCCCTCCGCTTGGCATGAGCGTTCCCGGACACCCCGACCTACGACCAGCAGCGGGCCGGTACCGGAGAGGGCTATGACGAGACCCCCTTCTGCGGCCCGCACATTGAGAACGTAAGGAGCCGGCACCCTGCGGGAGATGGCAGAGCTGTTGAGGGGCGCAGCCCTGGGAGGGTGGGATCACGGGAGGACTCCGGAGGAGATCTGCTGCGCGGGCGGACGCGCAGAGGAAACAGGAGGCGGGCTGCCACTGGCAGGCCATGAGCACGATGAGGCAGCCGACGGTTATCCGCGCAACTGCGGGACCGGGAGGACACTGCCACTGACTGGCCCTTCATCCGAGGGTGCTGACCTGCGGATTCTCGGCAGATCGAAACCTGGGTGGGCCTCGAAGTGGCACTGGCGAGTCGATTGCCCGAGCGGGCTCTGCCACGGCCGCCTTGTGAAGGGCCGCCTGATACCTCATCGGCGGCCTACTCACGCAACCGCTGGAGTCAGCCTCGGGACTGCCTTGCAACGCCGAGGTGCACGGTCCGACACGGGCCACCGAACGGCGCTGCGGTCGGCGCCACCGGTGGCACAGTGGTGCCATGTGCGGCCGTTACGTCTCCACCCGCAGTCCCGGGGACCTGGTCCAGCTCTTCCAGGTCACCGACTGGCGTGCCGAGGAGGCGCTGGCGCCGAACTGGAACGTCGCCCCGACCGACAACGTGTGGGCCGTCCTCGAGCGGATGCCGCGCGACCGGACCGATGCCACCGCGGTGGAGCGGGAGTTGCGTCCGCTGCGCTGGGGTCTGGTGCCGTCCTGGGCGAAGGACATGAAAATCGGTGCGCGGATGATCAACGCGCGCGTGGAGACCGTGCACGAGAAACCCGCCTACCGCCGCGCATTCGCCAAACACCGCTGCCTGCTGCCGGCCGACGGCTTCTACGAATGGGAGCAGGCCAAGGACCCCGACACGGGCAAGGCCCGCAAGCAGCCGTACTTCATCCATCCAGAGGACCAGCAGGTGATGGCGCTCGCCGGCCTGTACGAGTACTGGCGTAACCCGGAGGTCACGCAGGACGACGACCCCGCCGCCTGGTTGACGACCTGCACCATCATCACCACCGAGGCCACCGACACGGCCGGCCGAGTTCACCCCCGCATGCCGCTCGCCCTCACACCGGACCACTACGACTCCTGGCTCGACCCCCACCACCAGGACCCCGACGAACTGCGGGCGCTGCTCACCCAGCCCGCCGACGGCCACCTGGACGCCCGGCCGGTTTCCACGGCCGTCAACAACGTCCGCAACAACGGCCCCCAGCTCCTCGACGCGATCACCCCGTAGGTGTTGTCGCTCGGCGACCGAAGGCGCTTCTGAAGCGCGCCGCGATATCTAGATGATCTATTCCAAGGGGTTCAGCGGTTCGTGCGTCGAGCGTGGATACCGCTCGCCCACGGTCAGGCGCTGTCCGGTGCTGCTGAGACCAGTCGTGCCGCTGGTGGTAGCGGTGCGTGTTGAGGGCAGGCTTCGAACGCCTGGATCGCCAACGCTGCGAAGCGTCGGGAGGCCATGACCTGGGTGTCGGTCGATCTGGTGTGGATCCCCTTGTTGGCCATGAGGATGAGAATGAGGTCGTCCAGGACGAAGTCGGACCGCAGGTGCCCTGCGTCCTTGGCCCGCTGGGCCAGTCCCGCGACCGCTTTCACCGTGTACTCCCGGCCCGCGACATCCGACGCCCCTGGGAAGGTCGACATGAAGGCTTCGCTGAAACCCCGATCCCGCGCGTGCAGCTCACAGATCTTCTCGATCACCAGGCAAAGGCCACGCCACGGATCGGGATCGGCGCACCCGTCGTCGACGATGGTGCGACATGCGCGCAACTGGTCCGCGAAGGCTTCGGTGGCCAGCACCTGTTTGGTCGGAAAGTGACGGTACAAGGTGGCAGGTCCGACCCCCGCGCACCGCGCGATCTCCCGCATCGGCACGTCCAGGCCGTCGGTGGAAAACAGTGCCCGGGCCGCGTCGAGGATGCGCTCGCGGTTGTCCAGCGCGTCGGAACGCAGGGTGTGAGGCAAACGGTCGATCATGCTCTCACTTTACCTAAACGGACGGGGGCGTCCGTTAGCGTTCAAGACGTAGCAGCTCACCGAGATCATCGGGGCGCACAGCACCGGAACCGAGCCCCTGCCGCGCCGTGAACCCCCTCTTGCCGTTGGCGGCGATCGGCGGCGGGTACTGAGCACGACCGCACTTGATCGGTCCGAGAACATGGGAGACGACACTGAAGGCAATCGCGATCCAGACGTACGGAGGTCCTGAAGGTCTGGCTGTTGTCGACCTGCCGGCTCCCGCACCTGCTGCCGGACAGGTGGTGATCGCCACCGAGGCCGTGGGCGTCGGTGGAGTCGACACTGTGATCCGAAGCGGGGCCCTGGCCGCCTACGGCTTCAAGGAGGGCCACATCCCGGGCAGCGAGGTGGCGGGCACCGTGACCGCGGTCGGTGACGGCGTCGACGCCTCGTGGATCGGCGGGCGGGTGTGGGCCTTCACCGGCACCGGAGGAGCCTACGTCGAACAGGCCCTCGCACCGGTCGAGGAGATCGTCCCCCTGCCCGTGAACCTGTCCGCAGTCGATGCGGTGACACTCGGCAGTTCCGGCGTGGTGGCCCACTTCGGGCTCCGCCACGCCCACTTCGCCCCCGGGGAGACGGTCCTGGTACGTGGTGCGGCCGGCAGCATCGGGATCATGGCCGTGCAACTCGCCGCTCGCGGTGGCGCCGCCGCGGTGGCGGTCACCACCTCCTCGGCCGAGCGCGGCGAGCAGCTGCGACGCCTCGGCGCGACCCACGTGCTGGACCGCTTCGGCGATGGAGGGGAACCAGCTCCCGCAGGGTATGACGTCATCATCGACGTGGTGGCCGGCAAGGACATGCCGTCGTTCTTCGACCGGCTCAACCCGAACGGCCGCATGGTGGCCGTGGGCGCGGTCGCAGGCCAGCCACCGGCGGACTTCGGCACGAAGATCATGGCGGCGTTCCAGAAGTCGATGTCCTTCGCCGCTTTCAGCGCAGCCACCGTCACCGGAGCCGACCGGCGTGCCGTGCGGAGCGAGCAGTTCGCCGCAGCGAGCCGGGGTGAGATCGAAACAGTGGTGCACGAGGTGCTGCCACTGGACGCTGCCGTGCTGGCGCACCAGAAAATGGACGCGGGCGAGGTCTTTGGCAGGGTCGTGCTGACACCGTAGTCGAAGGTACCCACGCCGGGATTGCCACTATCACCCCTGCTCAGTCGAGGCGAGGGAGTCCAATGTCGGTGCGTGAAGAGAGAGTTGGACTCCCTCGCGACCGCGCTCTACGTGAAGACCGATGATCTGCTGAAGGGCTCGCCGCAGTGGGGGCCATGGCGGCCGGCCGTGGGCATTGCGCCGCAGCTGAGCGACGTCGAGCCGGTGACCCTGGCGATGATGCAGGCCATGCTCGGCTTCACCTCCGCGGCACGGTGGCTGCGGCACCCTCACGCCCACCTGCGGTACCTCTTCCCCAACCTGCCCAAGCAGCCCGGCTACAACAAGTGCCTGCGCAAGTCCGCAGACCTCGTCCGCCACGTGACCCGCACGCTGGCCCGGGACTCCGCGCTGTGGAGCGACGACGTATCGGGCGTGGACTCCATGCCGGTTGAGTGCGGCCGTTCCCGTGAGACCGTCAAGCCTCCGACCTGGCCGGATGGGTGCTGGTCAGGCTGCCAGGCCATGTCCGGGGGTCGGGGCGATGTAGGTGGTGGGGTCCGCGGGGGTGCAGTCGTGGCATTCCAGGCAGCTGCGAGTGTGCGCAGTGGTACTGGGGCAGTGCGGTTGTTCCGGAGGTGCGCTATTCCAGGCCCGTTGCTCGGTTTGCGTGCGTTCCGATTCGGAGGGCCCGGCGCGTAGGGTTATGGCGGCGGTCACATTGGCGGGGCTTGATCGGCGCGGGTTAAGGTGACGCGTTCAAGGTCCGATGTGGGGTGGGAACGCGTGAACCGGAAACAGCTGTCGTTGATGGTCAGCGGCGTCACGGCAGCTGTCGCGCTGCTTTCTGCTTGCACCGGTTCCGACGATGCAGCGGGTCCGGAGTCGTCTCCGTCGGCGAGTGGCTTCGCGGCCAAGTCCGCGAATCCGATGTCCGAGAAGGTGGCAACGGCCGAGAAGGTCAAGTCCGCTGTGGAGTCGAGGCTTTCCGTGTACGAAGAGCGATTTGGCTCTGGTGGCAATTCGCTCTGCTCAACGGCGTCGCCCAAGATGTTCACGCAGGAGTGCGGCGTCGCGGCGAAGGCGACGAGCGAGGATGCGTCGTTTGCCCTGACGCAGATCAGTGGCCGGGACGGCTTCGCCACCCTGCGCTCGGTCGCGGAGAAAATCGAGAAAGCCGCCGTTACTTATCAGGAGCTGGGCTGCGCGACGAACCCGGCGGAGGCTGCCACTCGCCATGCGTGCCTGGAGCCGGCGGCTGTCCTCGCCCAGGGATTCCCGGACCTCCGTGACGGCGCCAACCTCGGCCTGGCTGGCAAGTAGCCGCGCCCTACCTGCGGCGGCAGTGGTCACTCGGCATGTGAGCTGCTTGGGGATGCGGTCGGCGGTTCGAAGCTTCTGCAGACCCGGGGGTGTTGAGGTACCTGCGGGGACTCCGAGCGAGGCCCCCGATTGCGGGTCCGCCGACAGTGACATGGGCAGGCCCGCGCTCAGCGACGTGGGGCGGCCGGGCGGGTCCGACCGCGACAGTCATTCAGTCAGTGCGTCGCGGTGGTAGGAAGCCAGGACTTCTTATGGGCGGACATCCGGCCTGCCGGCCAGCAGCTGCGGGCCCTCGGCGCGGAGGATGGCCGCTCTCTGAGCGTGGTCCGAGCCAGTGGTACCCGATGCGCCGGGACCACTGGCTTCTGGTCACTGCCATGGTGTGAATGGTTGTCGCGCGGCGGGGGGTCAGAGATGACGCGCCACGAAATCGGCCACCTGGGTGCCGAGTTGCTGGCCCGCGCGGTTGTCGAGGTAGGTGTGCTGGCCGGACCAGATCCGGCTGAGCCACGCTTCGGTGGCGGCGTCCTGGAAGCCGGCGAAGGTTCGGGTGGCGCCCTTCGATGTCACCGCGAGATGATGCCGCGCACCGTAGAACCCGGCGAGCGTCGTTGCCGCAGCTTGGCTGAGAGCGCCGTGAGCGCCGGGATATGACGGATCCGGTGCGGTCGGCAGCAGGGGGGTCCAGTTGGGATCGCCGACGATGCTCGGGTTGTAGTGCGTACCGCCGAGCCGGATGGCGTTCACGGGCCGCCATACGCGGTAGGCGTACTTGGCGTCGTACATCGCGATTGTGGTGTCGGCGAGGGACAGGTCGAGCCGGGCGAAGACCTTCACCGCCTTCTCCAGGCTCGCGTTCTGGGAGGTGACAAGGCCCTGCGCGACCTGGTTCCAGACGTTCCAGACGGGGGCCGCCGCCCAGAACTTCGCGGCTGCCGTCTGATCGGGCGTGCGGGTGCTACTGGTCTTGCTCCCCAGGCTCTTGACCTCGTTCAAGGCGGTGGCGTAGGCGGCGCCGCTCACGGCCGGCGGCGGTGCCGGGCGGAACTGGCGTCCGCTGGCCAGCACGAACGGCTTGACCGAGCCCCAATTGGTGAACACCGGTGCCGGGAACTTGGGAGGGGTGGGCCGGTAGTCACCGGCCTTGTTGCCGGGGCGGAACCGCGGCGGCTCGGCTGAGGACCCGTCGTTGGACCGCAGGCTGATCAGTCGGCGGGCGACCGCAGCTCCCACATCGATGCCCGCCTGCTTGCCCGGGCCGTTGGGAATTGCGGACAACTGGCTGCTCAGCCGCTGGTCCACGCCTGCGCGCTTGGCCGGGTACAGGGCGACCAGCACGTCGTGGGCTGCCTGGTCCGCTGCGGCATCCGCACGAGCGCCTCCTGGCGCCGACACCGAGAACACGTAGGCGGGGCCGGCCCGGGTGATCGATACCACGGCGTCGTACTCGGCGGCCTGGAGAAGCGCGAAGCTGCGCGTGGGTTGGACGGTGGACGGCTGCGCCTTCGGGTCGCCGAGGATGGTGATGAGCTCGCGGTTCCACTCCACGACCGACATCCCCGACCCAGTCGCGGCGGTGCGCAGGGCCGGCGAGTGAGCGGTGGTGGACCCGAAGGCCGGGCTGGTGAGTCCGGCTGCCAGCACGGTTCCGGCAAGTATGGCGAGTGTCTTCTGCTTTCCACCCATGTTCTGTGGCTCCTTGTCACTGGTGGTGGGCTATGGCAACTGGCGGTCATGCACGTGGCTCATCTGGGCCAGCCACGCGAGCGTGATGGTGTCGGAGTGGTGCGGGCCGGCCGCCAGGTCGGGATGGCGGCGGTCGTGGCGGAGGAGTTGTTCGGCGGTTTCTGCGACCGGGCCGGGGCCGGGGTCGTCCAGGGCCATCCGGTCCATGAGGGCGGTCCGGCGCAGCAGCCAGGCGCGTTCGGCGGCCGTCGCATCGATTGGGGGCCGTGTGAGGGGCCTGGCCTGGCGGCCCTGGTGTTCGGCTCCGAGGGCGGGCGCTTGGTGCATCTTGCGGCGCAGATCTGGCGTATTCGCATATGCCTCCTGCGAGGGCGGGGCGTCGATGCCCTTGCCGCTGTTCGGGGTGACGTCCACGCTCACACCTCCGCCGGTACGCAGGGGCCGGCGCCGCAGCGTTGACACAGCACCGTGTCGCGGTGGGGGCCGCCGTGGTCGAGGGCCGATGGGTGTGCCGTGGACCGCACGGATACGTGGACCGGGCCCGGGCGGCCGTCGATGGGGCACGGCTTGTGGGTCGCGAAGACCCACTCGGCGGGGGCGTCGGGTGACCCGGCGCCGCGGCCGCCCCCGGTAGCCCGTCGCTGTGCTGTAGTGCCGGCCCCGGCAGGGGGTCGCAGCTCGTGCGGAGCGTACGGTCCGGTCATGGCGAGCACCTCAGGCAGGCGCGGACTTCGCGGCCGCTGCGTGTCTGGTGGATCTCGGTCGACTGGGCGAGGTACTGGACGATGCCGGTGCCACGGCCGTGTTCGTCGGGGGCGATGTCGGGGCGATGGCGTTCCACGGCCGCGCCGGAGTCAGTGACCACAATGTGCAGAGTGTCGTGCTCGAGGGCGAGCAGCAGGGTCATGCGCTCGCGTCCGTACTGGGCGGCGTTGGCGGCGAGTTCGTCGACGATGAGAACGGCGGAGTCCCGTTCGCTCGCGGGAACACTCCAGGTCTCCAGCAGATCGGCCGCGAAGTGACGAACGGCGGAGACGTGCGCCTCCTGCGCGGGCAGGGTGAGCAGCGCCTGGTGACTGCAGTGCCGGGTGAGCAGCGAGCTCGGACGGGGGGAATCGGTGACAAACATGGTCATCTGGCTCTTCCGTGGATGTGCGGAGACCGGAAAGTGGAGGACCGCCAAGGACTTCGGGGGGCGGTCGGTGGGCCGGATCCTGCAGGGGAGCGCTCATTCAGTTCCACGGGTGGCACATGCCGAACGGTTCGGGTTGTTCACGCCTTTTGCTCAATTTCTTGCGGCTCAGGTCAATGCCGTTGGCCGGGCCGAGCTCACTCGCCTCCGCAGGAGCTCGATGCCGAACCCGACGAGAGGGCACGGGCAGCACCTCGGCCGTCGGGCGCGTCCCGAGTGGGTCCGGGGCGCCACCTTCGACTTCCTCCCGCGGTGGTTGAGGTGAACGCCACAGGCCCCCGCACAGCCGTGCCAACCCGCACACGCAGCCGGCGCGTCTTTCCTCCAGGCGCGCCGTGAGGAGTCGGCCGGATACGCGGGGAGCCCGCCCGACGCATCGTCGGGCGGGCTCCCCACCCCCTCACGCCTGCATCGTGACCAGCTTCTGACCGTTGCCTGCGACGATCTCAAAGTGCTCGATGGCTCCCGGAGACATGGCAACCGCCCCTGGGATCGTGGTGCCGGGAGGGTACTCGCCCGCCCGCCAGGTAGCGCCGTCCGCCCTGACCCCGCCGGGCCCGACCGCCTGCAGCCGGCAGGTGATTCCGGCAGGCGCTCCCCTGGCGGAGACCTGGAGGACACTGCCCCAGGCAGAGGGCGAGACCTTGACCGAGGCGGTGACGCCGGTGGCGGGATCGCTTCCCGAGAAGGTGCGCCAGGCGGTCGGCGCGGTCGGCCCGGGCTGCGTCGCCAGACTGCCCACCGATCCGGTGGTCGCCAGCCATGTGCCGCCGGCCGCTGCCGCGATGAACGTCAGGGAGGCGGCGGCACCGGCCAGTTGCAGACGCCAGGTCCTGCGGCGCCGGGCCGCGGCCTGCTGGAGCAGCCTCTCCAGCACACCCGCCTGCGGCACCGCGGACACGGTGGACCGTACTGGCGCGGAGCCCTGAGCGCTCTCGGCCGCCCGCGCCACCAGCCGGTCGGCCAGGTCTTCGTCTGCCACCGGCGCGGTCCGGCCCGCAGCTTCGGCCGCGGTCACCGTCGCCAGCAGCGCGGGCAGTCCCGCCAGCTGGACGTGTTCCGCCTGGCACTCGGCGCATTCCGCGAGGTGGACGCGCACCTGTTCCATTTCCGCCGGGGGCAGCGTGCCCAGGACGTATCCCCCCAGCGCCTGCCGGAGGGCGTCGTGCTCCGCGCTCATGCTCATGGTCGCCACCTCCTGCATGCCACGGTCATGGCTCGATGCCCCGTTCCAGCAGCGCCAGGCGCAGGGCGTGCAGGGCGTAGTACGTCCGCGACTTCACGGTGCCCAACGGGATGCCCAGCACCCGGGCGGCCTCCGTCATGGTCCGGCCCCGGTAGTAGGTCTCCAGCAGGACGACGCGGTGGTCCGGGGACAGTGACCGGACGGCGTCGGCCACCGCCCAGCTCTGCAGTGCCTGCTCGATCTCGTCCTCGCCCGGTGCCTGCTCGGCGGCTCGCTCCAGCGCCTCGCCGCCGACCTCGGCCGGTCTGGCCCGCCGGGCCCGGTGGGCGTCGATGACCAGGTGCCGGGCCACCGTACACAGCCATGCCCGGGCCGGGCCGCGTGCCGGGTCGAACGCGGCGGGATGCTGCCACGCCCGCAGCAGCGTCTCCTGCACGACGTCCTCCGCCCATTGCCAGTCTCCTGAGGTCAGTCGCAGCACGTAGTGGAACAGGGGTCCCGCGTGCTCCGCGTACAGAGTGCGCAGCAGTTCCTCGTCTGCGGTCGAAAGGGTCCCTTTACCAGAGACACGGTGCGCGGAGTCATCCGGATCGGTCTTTTGATCACGTTTTCGGGAACTCCAGGGCATAAGTCGATCATCGCGCATATGTATCGCTTTGTCGTGTAACGCACGGCGCGGCAATGGTGACGCTCCGCGAGCGGAGCACCCAGGGGCCGACCGTTCCACGGCGATCACCAAGAAGCGTCATAAAAAGTGCATATCTACCGAACCGAGCGCCCTCGCCGCCCGTGGAGCCATACAAGAGCCGACTTACGCGTCGCTCCTCCTCCATTCCCCACACGGCAAGGACGGATCAGAGGTGACCGAGAGACACGACGCGACGCACTCGCCCAGGGCGCCGGCCGCACTCGCCCCGCGCACACCACGACAACGGTCCTACGGAGTGCTCGCCGCGTACGACGTGCCGCTCGCGGCCCCGGATGCGGAACTGCCGCCCGCCCCCCGCGACTTCACGGCACGCACGTGCGGATGCACAGCGCGGGGCATGCCGAGGCGGCCGGCCGCCACAGGGGCAGCTCCAGCGCTCACGGGTTCCGTCAGGGGCACGCGGCCGCGACACGGCATCCACCACACATCACGGCGGGTGCGTGGGCTCAGTCGGCACATGCCCCATCCCTGCCTTGACCAGTGAGGAACGAACACCATGCACCTGAACCTTCGTACACCAGGCCGTCGATCACGCGTCGCGGCCGGGTCGGCCGTCGCCACCGCCGTCGCGTTGGGGCTCCTCAGCGCATGCGGCCAGTCGTCGCATCCCTCGTCCACCGGAGCCGGTGCCATCAAGCCCGGTCCAGGTCAGCACCAGATGGCAGGGATGCCCGGTGCCACCGGACCGGGGAACACGGCGGGCTCCGCTCCCGGCACCTCGCCGATGCCCAGCATGAGCATGCCCATGAGTCCCCCGAGCACGGGCGCGGCTGCCGCGCCGGTGGCCGGTGACGCCGTGGCGATCAAGAACTTCGCGTTCTCCCCGGCCACGCTCAAGGTCAAGGTGGGCACGACGGTGACCTGGACCAATCAGGACACCGACGCCCACACGGTCACCAGCGCGGGATCGGGCGGCCCGTTGCGTTCGGCAGCCCTGAACACCCACGCGACCTACAGCTACACGTTCACCAAGCCCGGCACCTACTCCTACCTCTGCACCATCCATCCGTTCATGACCGCCACCGTGGAGGTGACCCGATGACCGGCTACTACGACCGTCACGACAGCGCATCGGCCGACGATGCCGAGCAGCCCGCCACGGAGCACGGCATGTCCCGACGCCAACTCATCCGCCACGCGGGGTGGTTCGGCGGCGCCGTGGTGCTGACCGTGGCCAGTGGAGAGGTGATCAGCCACATCGCCGACTCCCGGGAACCCGACTCCATGACCGCCGCCGGCGCCACCGCGGCGGCGAACAGCTCGCTGCGGTTCGTGCAGGTCTCCGACAGCCATATCGGGTTCCATGGCCCGGCGAACACCGACGTGGTCGGCTCATTCACCGAAGCGATCAATCAGGTCAACTCGCTCGGATTCAGGCCTGACTTCGTCATGCACAGCGGCGACCTGACCCACCTGTCCACGGCCGGCCAGTTCGACCAGGTCAAGCAGATGCTGACCGGTATGCAGACAGACCGTGTCTTCACCGTACCGGGCGAGCACGACTCCATCGGCGACGCGGGCCGCGCCTACCGGAAGACCTTCGGCATGGGCACGCTCGGCGATGGCTGGTACAGCTTCGACACCCACGGCGTGCACTTCATCGCCCTGGTCAACACCCTGAGCCTGGAGAAGCTCGGCCATCTCGGCAACGACCAGATCGACTTCGTCCGCAAGGACATCGCCGGACTGTCGTCGGACACCCCCATCGTGGTCTTCAGCCACATCCCGCTGTTCGCCATGTACCCGAAGTGGGGCTGGAGCACCGATGACGCCCTCAAGGTCATCGCCCTGCTGCGCCGCTTCTCCTCCGTCACCTGTCTCAACGGGCACGTCCACCAGCTGTTCACCAAGACAGACGGCAACATCACCTTCCACTCCGCCACCACCACCGCCTACCCCCTGCCCAAACCGGGCCGTGCCCCCGCCCCCACTCCGCAGGTCGTCCCCGCCCGGCAGCTCAAGGACGCACTCGGCATCCGCACCGTCGGCTACCGCCAGGGCGACCGCGAGCTGGCCATCAAGGATCAGAGGCTGGCATGAACGCCCGAAAACTCCTCGCCCCCACCCTGCGATCGGCGAGCGCCGTCACCCTCGCCGCCGGCGGATACATACACGCCCAGCTCTACGTCGACGAGTACCGCTTCATCCACATCATCGGCCCTCTGTTCCTGCTCCAGGCGAGCGCCTCCTTCGCCCTCGCCGTCCTGCTGCTGATGGGCACACCACCCCTGCTCCTGAGGGCCGCCGCGGCCGGCGTCACGCTCGGCGCCCTCGCCGGTTTCACCGCCTCACGCACGGTCGGCGTCTTCGGATTCACCGAACACGGCCTGCAGCCCGCCCCACAGGCCCTCCTCAGCCTCCTCACCGAAATCGGCACACTGCTGCTCCTCTCGGTCTGGCAGGTGACCGTGACGAGACAACACCGCGCTGCCCGCACACCCGTCAGGACATCCGTCCGAGAGCGGGCCACCAACTGAACCACCACCTCAACCATCACGGCCAAGCCGCTCGGGATGGCCCAGAACCAAGGAGTATCCCCATGTACCTGGAACCGCGCCCAGGAACCGCCGGGCCGAGCCCGCACCTCCGCGCACTGAAGGACGCCGTGCGCGCCCTGCTCGGCCTGGACAACGACACCGCCGTCATCATCCGCCAACTCACCCGCAGCGAACCGGGCCGCCCACCGCGGGAGACCGTCGTCGCCGTGGTGCCGATGGACGGCGAGGCCCACCGCTGGACACTCCACCGCCCCGCCGACCAGATCACCGAGAACGACCTGAGAGCCACCCTGCTCCCCCACCGACCGAGCTGACCCGAACAACCGATCTACAAAAGCCCGTCCGCCCGGCAGAAGCCGCCTCGCCGAGCCACCGTCGTGGGTTCTCCGTGTGCGGTGGGTGGCGACCCGACGGGAAGGGCCTGCGACCGTGTGCCGTCCGCCCGCCGCCCGCCGCCGATCGAGGTGTACGGGGCGTTCAGTGCGTGGTGTATCCGCCGTCGACGGGCAGCGCCACGCCGACGACGAGGCTCGCGGCGGGGCTGCACGGCCACAGGACGGCCGCGGCGATTCGTCGGCCCGCCCCAGCCGTCCGATCGGCTGCTGCCTCATGATCTCCGCCATGGCCTCGGCCTGCCCTTCGAGCATGTCCGCGACCATGGGAGTGTCGATCACTCCCGGGCACACCGCGTTGATCCGGATGCCCTTGGAGGCATACTCGACGGCGGCGCTCCTGGTCAGGCCGATCACGCCGTGCTTGGAGGCGTGGTAGGCGGCCCGTTCGGACAGGCCCACTCAGCTGCGATCAGCGCGAGGTACGGGTGCTGGTGCGCGGGCGGCCGTACTCGGCGTCGGTGACGTGCTCCAGCCAGTCGACCTCGTCCCCCTCCCACAGCGCGATGTGCTCCATGAAGTGGTCCGGGGTCGCGCCGTGCCAGTGCTCCTCGCCGGGCGGGCAGCCGATGGTGTCGCCCGGGTGGGCCTCGATGATCACGCCGTCCCGGGTGCCGATCAGGGCGACTCCGGACACGACGTGCAGGGTCTGGCCCAGGCCGTGGCTGTGCCAGGCGGTGCGGGCTCCGGGGGCGAAGCGGACCATGTTGGCCCGCGCCCGGGAGGGCTCCTCGCCCCGGTGGATCACGTCCGCCCAGGCGTCACCGGTGAACCACTGGGCGGGCAGCTTCATGGTCGCGGGCTTCTTGAGGATCTCCATGGTGGTACGTACTCCTTGCGTCGGCCGCCGCAGGGCGGCCATGAGTGGGTGATGAGAACGAGGTCCGGCAGGTGGGCCGGGGTCAGGCCACGCGGAACACTTCCCGGGCCACGGTCAGGGCGGACATCGCCTTGGGCCAGCCGGCGTAGAACGCCATGTGGGTGATCGTCTCGATGAGTTCCGCCTCGGTGACGCCGTTCTGCCGGGCCAGGGGGAGGTGGAAGGTGAGCTGCTCGCTGCTGCCGCCGGCGATGAGGCCGGCCACGGTCACCAGGCTGCGGTCCCTCGGCGACAGCTCCGGGCTCTTCCAGGCCTGCCCGAACAGCACGTCCTCGCTGTAGCCGGCCAGCGCGGGCGCGATGTCCCCGAACAGCTCCCGCGGACCCGGCCGGGTCGTCTTCTCCGTCATGGTTCGTGTCCTTTCCACGTGTCCGCATGTCCACATGTCCACGCGTCTCGGTGGCGTTCATCGGCCCGCCGAACGGCTGGGCGGCACCGACGCCGCCTGCGCCACAACCGATGGAACCGCAGGTCACACGCGTGGGGAAGAACTCGTTGATACGTGTACTGGCAGTACACCCCACCGCCGGAGACACCGCCCAGGAAGCCGACGTAGCCTCGAAGCCATGGACAACCGAAGCGAGGTACGCGAGTTCCTGACCAGCCGCCGTGCCAAGATCACGCCACAGCAGGCGGGGCTGCCCGTCTACACCGGCAACCGGCGCGTCAAGGGGCTGCGCAGGGAAGAAGTCGCGATGCTCGCCGGCGTCAGCGCCGAGTACTACGCCCGCCTGGAGCGCGGCAACCTCTCCGGCGTCTCGGAAACCGTCCTCGACTCGCTCGCCCGCGCCCTTCAGCTCGACGAGGCCGAGCGCGCCCACCTCGACGACCTGGCCCGCACCGCCAACACCACCCGCCGCGCACCGCGCCGCCGGCCCTCGCAGCCCATCCGCCCCAGCCTCCAGCACCTGCTCGACGCGATGACCGAGGCACCGGCCTTCATCCGCAACGGCCGCCTCGACATCCTCGCCACCAACCGGCTCGGCCGCGCCCTGTACGACCCGGTGTTCGCCGACCCGGCCCGGCCCGTGAACCTCGCCCGGTACGAGTTCCTCAACGCCGGTGCGGCCGATTTCCTGCCCCAGCTGGAGGCCCAGGCGGCCGGAGCGGTGGCGCTGCTGCGCACCGAGGCGGGACGCGACCCGTACAACCGGGACCTCACCGACCTCATCGGCGAACTCTCCACCCGCAGCGAGACGTTCCGCACCCTGTGGGCCGCCCACGATGTGCGCCTGCACCAGACCGGCGTCAAGCACTTCCACCACCCCGCGGTCGGCGAACTCTCCCTCCCCTTCGAGGCCATGCCCATCCCGACCGACCCCGGCCTCACCCTCACCGCCCTCAGCGCCGAACCCGGCACCCCGTCCCACGACAGCCTCAAGCTCCTGGCCAGCTGGGCCGCCACCCTCGACCAGGACGGCCAAGCGGACACCGCAGCCGCCGGCGGCGCACAGAGCGCCTAGCGAGAGCCTTCCCACGCCGCCTTGCGGTTGCACAGCCCTAGCGCGGGTGCCGAGTTCGAGATTCAGCCTCGTCACGGAAGCTCTTCCGCCTGGCAGAAGCCGCCTTGCCGAGCCACCGCGCACCTCACGACCCTGTTCCCAACCACGGCACGCGGGGCGACGGCGCCCCGCCGACAGGGACGGGACCCAGATGCCTCACATGACCGCCTTCGCCAGGAACCAGTGGTACGTCGCCGCCTACTCGCACGAGGTCGGGCGGGAGTTGCTCGGTCGGACGATCCTCGGTGAACCGCTCGTGTTCTACCGGACGCAGGACGACGGGACGGCCGTCGCGCTGGCGGACCGCTGTGTGCACCGCCGTTTCCCGCTCTCGGAGAGCCGGCTCGACGGCGACAGGATCGTGTGCGGCTACCACGGGTTCACGTACGACACGACCGGCAGCTGTGTGTACGTGCCGGGGCAGAAGCGCATACCGCGCACGGCCCGGGTCGCCTCGTACCCCGTCGTCGAGCAGGACTCGTTCGTCTGGGTCTGGATCGGCGACCCGGCGCTCGCCGACCCGGGGGACGTCCCGCGCGCCCGGCACATGGACTCGCCGGACTGGACCACCGTGTGCGGCATGGAGCCGATCGACGCCGACTACGGGCTGCTGGTCGACAATCTGCTCGACCTCTCGCACGAGACGTATCTGCACGGCGGCTACATCGGCACCCCCGAGGTCGCCGAGACGCCGATCACCACCGAGGTCGACGAGGGCGCGGGCATCGTACGGGTCAGCCGGCACATGGACGACGCCGAGTGTCCGCCGTTCTACGCCCGTTCGACCGGCATCGAGGACCGGATCACCCGGTGGCAGGACATCGAGTACCACGCGCCGTGCCTGTATCTGCTGCACAGCCGGATCGCCCCGGTCGGGGTACTACCCGAGGCGGACGGCAGCGATCCGAACGCCTTCCACACCGAGATCACCTATGCGATCACTCCGTCGAGCGACGGCCATGTCTACGACTTCTGGGCGGTCTCCCGGGACTTCGCGAGGGACGACGAGGAAGTCACCACGTTCCTGCGGGACTTCAACCACACCGTGGTGATGCAGGACGTCGACGCGCTCAACCTGCTGCAGAAGACCCTCGGCACCGAGCGGACGGGCTACCAGGAGCTGAGCATCAACATCGACACCGGCGGTCTCGCGGCCCGGCGCATCCTCGCCCGCCTGGTCGAGGAGGGCGACAAGCCGATGGAGAAGGTCCTGTGACCACGCCTCCCCGCCTCGGGACCCGCGAGATCTACCGCGTCGACTGGATCCCGGGCACCGACGTGCTGCACGGCACCTGCCACTGCGGTGCCGAGCACAGCGCCCAGGACCCGATCGAGATGTGGGAGTGGATGCTCGGCCACCCCGAAGGACATCGGCCGCAGGAGTCACGGGGGCTTGGATCATGAGTTCCTACGACATCGAACTCGTCGTGGAGGAGCGGGGGTTCGTCGCCGATGGCGTGCTCTCCCTCAGCCTGCGCCACCCGCTCGGCGAGGAACTCCCCCCATGGGAGCCCGGCGCCCACGTCGACGTCGTGCTCGGGGCCGGCCTCGAGCGGCAGTACTCGCTGTGCGGGGATCCCGCGGACCGTCGGGCGTGGCGGATCGCGGTGCTGCGGGAACCGGACGGGCGCGGCGGATCCTCGTATGTGCACGAGCAGTTGGGCGCGGGCGACAAGGTCCGGGTCCGCGGCCCACGCAACCACTTCGCGCTCGCGCCCGCCGCCCGCTACCTCTTCGTCGCGGGCGGCATCGGCATCACCCCGATCCTGCCGATGCTCGCCGCGGCGCAGGCGGCGGGCACCGAGTGGACTCTGCTGTACGGCGGGCGGACGCGCGGCTCCATGGCGTTCACCGGGGAGTTGGAGCGGTACGGGGACCGGGTGACCGTCGCTCCGCAGGACGAGTGCGGACTGCTGGACCTCGACTCCGTCCTGACCGGGGTCCCCGAGGGCACGCTCGTCTACTGCTGCGGTCCCGGCCCGCTGCTGGACGCCGTGGAGGCGCGCTGCCCCGCCGAGCTGCTGCGCGTCGAGCGTTTCCGGCCGAAGGTTCAGGACACGGGCGGGGACGGCGAGTTCGAGGTGGAGCTCGCGCGCAGCGGGCGTACGCTGACCGTCCCCGCGAATGTCTCCGTGCTCGACACCGTGCGCGGCGCGGGCGTCGAGGTGCTCTTCTCCTGCACCGAGGGCACCTGCGGGACCTGCGAGACGGATGTCCTCGATGGGACCCCGGACCACCGGGACTCGGTGCTCACGGACGAGGAGCGGCAGGCGGGCGAGACCATGCTGATCTGTGTCTCCCGGTGTCTCGGGAAGCGGCTCGTGCTGGACTTGTGAGCCGCGGGGCCCTGGAGGCCCGCCTCGGCGCGGGCCCGTCTCGGCGCGGCCCCGACCCAACCAACTGTCAACAATATTGTTGGCCAAAGCCATTGACCCAGCCGTACGAGGGCTCTACCTTCCCGCTGAGCACCCATTGCGGTGCGCGCACAGCCTGTCGCAACAATGTCGTCTGCACAGGAGGAGCCATGCGTCGTCTGCTCGCCGGTCTCGCGGTCGGATCCTTTCTGGTCGCCGCGTCGGCCTGCGGTTCGTCCGGCGGCGGTGGCGCCTCGGACAAGAACGCCTCGTCCGGCGGTACCACCACGGTCAAGGTCGGGGTCATCCCCATCGTCGATGTCGCGCCTCTCTACCTGGGCCAGCAGAAGGGCTTCTACAGCAAGCGCGGTCTGAAGCTGTCCATGACGACCGCGCAGGGCGGCGCGGCGATCGTGCCGGGAGTGGTCAGCGGCCAGTTCCAGTTCGGGTTCAGCAACATGACCTCGTTGATGATCGCCCAGAGCCAGAACGTGCCCGTGAAGGCCGTCGTCAACGGGGTCGCCTCGACGGGCGTGGCGGGCAAGGACTTCGGCGCCATCACCGTGAAGAAGGGCAGCCCGATCAAGTCCGCGAAGGAACTGGAGGGGAAGAAGGTCGCGGTCAACACGCTGAAGAACATCAACGAGACGGCGGTGCGCGAGTCGGTGCGCAAGGCGGGCGGTGACCCGTCCAAGGTGAAGTTCGTCGAGCTGGCCTTCGACCAGATGCCCGCCGCCCTCGACAGCGGCCAGATCGACGCCGCGATGGTGGTCGAGCCGGCGCTCGCCACCGTCAAGAGCCAGGGCGCCACGGAGATCGCCTCGTCCCTGGTCGACGTCGCCAAGGGCCTCACCGTGGCGATGTACTTCACCTCGACGCAGTACGAGCAGAAGAACCCCGACGTGGTGAGGAAGTTCCAGGAGGCGACCGCGGAGTCCCTCGCCTACGCCGACGCCCACCCGGACGAGGTCCGTCAGGCCGTCACCACGTACACGAAGATCCCGGCGGCGACACTGGCCCAGGTCACCCTTCCGAAGTGGCCGGCCGAGCCCAACCGCGCGTCGATCGAGGCGCTGGAGAAACTGGACGCGCAGGACGGGCTGTTCAAGTCGACGCCCGACCTCGACAAGCTGCTGCCGTGAGGGGTGCGAACGCCGCTCTGGGCGCCGCCGGGCTCGCGGCCTTCCTCGCGCTGGGCGAGGCGGTGCCGCGGCTCGGTCTCGTCAAGGAGGCGTACTTACCGCCGACCAGCCGCATCGCCCACGCGCTCGGCCAGGAGGTCACCGACCACGCCTTCTGGACGGCGCTCGGCGACACCCTGACCGGCTGGGCGCTGGGCCTGGCGATCGCGATCGGCGCGGGTGTCGTCGTGGGGCTGCTCCTCTCGGTCGTGCCGTATCTGCGCGAGGCCACCGCCTCGACGATCGAGTTCCTGCGCCCGATCCCCTCCGTCGCCCTGATCCCCCTCGCCGTCCTGCTCTACGGCACCGAACTGCGTTCCGTCCTCCTCCTCGTCGTGTACGCCTCGTTCTGGCAGGTCCTCGTCCAGGTCCTGTACGGCGTCCAGGACGTCGACCCGGTCGCCGAGGAGACGGCCCGCTCGTACGGACTCGGCCCGTGGGCACGCGTCCGGCACGTCCTGTGGCCCACGGCCCTCCCGTACGTCATGACGGGCGTCCGGCTCGCCGCCGCGGTGGCCCTCATCCTCGCCGTGACCGCCGAACTCGTCATCGGAGCGCCGGGGTTGGGCGCGCGGATCGCGGTCGCCGAGTCCTCGCAGGCGGTCCCCGACATGTACGCGCTGGTGGTGGTCACCGGACTGCTCGGGCTGCTCATCAACGTGGGCGCCCGTACGGTGGAGCGCCGGGCGCTGGCCTGGCACCAGTCGGTGCGCGGGGAGGTGATGGTGTGAGGCCCTTCCTGCTGCGGCTGCTCTTCGTCCTCGCGTTGCCCGCGCTGCTCGTCGCGGTCTGGTGGCTGGCGTCCGACGGCAGTACGAACGTGTACTGGCCGCCGCTGCGCACGATCCTCAGGACCTTCCCGGACGTCTGGACGGGCGAGCGGCTGCGCTCCGACCTCGTGCCCAGCGTGCTGCGGCTGCTCGCCGGGTACGCGGCGGCGGCCGTCGTGGGCGTGGCGCTGGGCACGG
Organism: Streptomyces diastatochromogenes; assembly: GCA_001550305.1. Classification (GTDB taxonomy): domain Bacteria; phylum Actinomycetota; class Actinomycetes; order Streptomycetales; family Streptomycetaceae; genus Streptomyces; species Streptomyces mirabilis_D. The sequence continues at coordinate 11,607 of LRTP01000382.1, read as the reverse complement.
TCATCGGCTCGTACCGGCGGGTGCGGGCCGTGTGCGAGCCGGTCCTGGAGTTTCTGCGCGCGGTACCGCCTCCCGTCCTGGTCCCCGTCATCATGCTGTTCGCCGGCATCGGCGACACGATGAAGATCGCCGTGATCGCGAGCGGCTGTGTCTGGCCGATCCTGCTCAACACGGTCGAGGGTGTGCGGGCGGTCGACTCGGTGATGGCGGAGACGGCGCGTTCGTACGGCATCACGGGCGTGGCCCGGCTGCGCAGCGTGGTCCTGCGCGCGGCGAGCCCGCAGATCTTCGCGGGGCTGCGCCAGGCCCTGTCCATCGGGATCATCCTGATGGTCATCAGCGAGATGTTCGCGGCCAGCAACGGCCTCGGCTTCACCGTCGTCCAGTTCCAGCGGAGCTTCGCGATCCCCGACATGTGGACCGGAATCCTCGTTCTGGGCCTGCTCGGTTTCCTTCTCTCGGTCGTCTTCCAGTTGGTCGAGCGCCGGGTGCTCGGCTGGTACCACGGTCTGCGCGCGGTGTCCCGGCGGTCTCCGTGAAGCTCGCGAAAGGGCGGTCCATGCACGCGTCTCTTGTCGTATCCGGCCTGAACAAGGTCTACGAGGGTTCCGGCCGCCGGGTTGAGGCGGTACGGGACCTCACCTTCACCGTCGAGGCGGGCGAACTCGTCTGTCTGGTCGGTCCGTCGGGATGCGGCAAGACCACGCTCCTGAAGTGCATGGGCGGGCTGCTGACGCCGACGGCGGGCGAGGTACGGCTGAACGACCGCCCGGTGAGCGGTCCGCCGCCGGGCATGGCGTTCGTGTTCCAGGAGTACGGACGCAGCCTGTTCCCCTGGATGCGGGTGCGGGAGAACGTCGAACTACCGCTGACACAGAAGCCGTGGAGCAAGGCGCGGCGCCGGGAGCTGGTCACCGACGCGTTGGAGTCGGTCGGGCTCACGGATGCCGCCGGGGCCTATCCGTGGCAGCTGTCCGGCGGGATGCAGCAGCGCGTCGCGATCGCCCGCGCGCTCGCGTACGAGCCCGACGTCCTGCTGATGGACGAGCCGTTCGCGGCGGTCGACGCGCAGACCCGGGCCGATCTGGAGGACCTGGTGCGGGGTCTGTGGCGGGAACGCGGCATCACCGTCCTGTTCGTCACGCACGACATCGACGAGGCCGTGTACCTCGGCGAACGGGTCCTGATCCTCTCCGCCTCACCCACCGTCGTACAGGAGCAGTTGAAGGTCGATCTCCCCGACGAGCGGGACCAGTTGCACACCCGGGTCGCCCCGCGCTTCGCCGAGCTGCGGACCCATGTGTACGAGCAGATCCAGGCGGCGAAGCGCGGGGGGACCGATACCGGTCCCCCCGAGAAGAGGCTCACCTGATTAACGCCTCCACCTCAGTCGAGCGAGGGTGCCCTGGGTGTAATGAGTCGACGCGGTCTCAGCCGCGCAGCCAGACCGCCGTGTCCTTCGGCAGTCGCCCCTGTGGGTCCAGGGGGCCGCTGCCGAGGAGGAGTCGGGAGTGGGCGGGGAGGTCGGCGGGGGCGTCGGCGAGGTTCACGACGCACAGCAGCCGTCCCTCCTGCCCGGGCCGGGCGAAGGCGAGTACCCCCTCGGGCGTGGGCAGCCAGGTGAGCGGGCCGTCGCCGAACTCCGGCCTGATCGTCAGGGCCGCGCGGTAGAGGGAGAGCATCGAGCCGGGGTCGGCGGCCTGGAGGTCGGCGGCGTACGCGGACCAGCCGCTCGGCTGCGGCAGCCAGGGCTCGCCGCCGAAGCCCGCGTACGGCGCGTCGGCCGTCCACGGGAGCGGGACCCGGCAGCCGTCCCGGCCCGGGTCGGTGCCGCCGGAGCGGAAGTGCATCGGGTCCTGGATGCGGTCGCGGGGTATCTCGGCCTCGGGCAGGCCCAGCTCCTCGCCCTGGTAGAGGTAGACGGCGCCTGGCAGGGCGAGGGAGAGCAGGGCCCCGGCGCGGGCCCGGCGGGCGCCCAGAGCGAGGTCGGTCGGGGTGCCGAAGGCCTTGGTGGCGAAGTCGAAGCCGCTGTCGGCGCGGCCGTAGCGGGTGACCGTGCGGGTCACGTCGTGGTTGCACAGCACCCAGGTGGCGGGCGCGCCGACCGGCGCGTGTTCGGCGAGGGTCTCGTCGATGGACGTCCGCAGGCGCCCTGCGTCCCAGGGGCAGGACAGGAAGGAGAAGTTGAAGGCGGTGTGCAGCTCGTCGGGGCGCAGATAGCGGGCGAAGCGCTCGGTGTCGGGGAGCCAGACCTCGCCGACGAAGATGCCGTCGTAGGCGTCGGCGACCGTCCGCCAGGAGCGGTAGATGTCGTGGAGCTCGTCACGGTCGACGTACGGATGCGGATCGCGGCCCTCGACGAAGTCGGGGAGGTCCGGGTCCTTGGCGAGCAGGGCGGCCGAGTCGATGCGGACGCCCGCCACCCCGCGCTCGAACCAGAAGCGCAGGATCTCCTCGTGTTCCTGGCGGACGGCGGGGTGCGCCCAGTTGAGGTCGGGCTGCTCGGGAGTGAACAGGTGGAGGTACCAGGTGCCGTCGGGCAGCCGGGTCCAGACGGGCTCGGCGGATCCCGCGAACTGGGACGGCCAGTCGTTGGGCGGGAGTTCACCGTGTTCGCCGCGTCCGGGACGGAAGTGGAAGAGTTCGCGTTCGGGTCCTTGGGCCAGGGCGGCCCGGAACCAGGGGTGTTGGTCGGAGACGTGGTTGGGCACGATGTCGACGAGTGTGCGGATGCCCAGCTCCTTCGCCTCGGCGATGAGTTTCTCCGCCTCGGCGAGCGTCCCGAAGGCCGGATCGATGACACGGTAGTCGGCGACGTCGTAGCCTCCGTCCTTCATCGGGGACAGGTACCAGGGGTTGAACCACAGCGCGTCCACTCCGAGTTCGGCGAGATACGGGAGTTTGGCGCGGACCCCCGCGAGGTCGCCGGTGCCGTCGCCGTCGCCGTCCGCGAAGCTGCGGACGTACACCTGGTAGATGACGGCGGAGCGCCACCAGTTCTGGGCATGGGTGGGCTGTCCCACGGTGCCTGCCTTTCTGTTGCGGGGTCGGTGTCAGCCCTTCGTGCTGCCCGCGCTGATCCCGGCGATGATGTGCCGCTGGAACACCAGGAACATCAGGACCATGGGGATGCTGGCGATCACCATCGCGGCGATGAGCACGGTCAGCTGGATGTTCTGCGACAGCTGGACGAGGGCCACGCTGATCGGCTGCTTGTCGGTGTCGGAGAAGACCATCAACGGCCAGAGGAAGTCCTGCCAGACGGCGACCAGGGCGAAGATCGACACGACGCCCAGGACGGGGCGGGACATGGGCAGCACGATGGACCAGAGGGTGCGCAGCCGTCCGGCGCCGTCGATCTCGGCGGCCTCCAGGACATCGCGCGGGATCTGGTCGAAGAAGCGCTTGAGGAGATAGAGGTTGAAGGCGTTGGCCACGGCGGGCAGCCAGATGCCGAGCGGGTCGTTGAGCAGGCTGGTGTGGATCAGCGGAAGGTCGGCGACGGTCAGGTACTTCGGTACGACGAGCGCCTGCGCCGGGACCATCAGGGTGGCGAGGATGCCGCCGAGGATCACCTTGCCGAAGGCCGGCTTCAGCCTGGAGAGGGCGTACGCGGCGGCCGTGCAGAACACGAGCTGGAGCAGCCAGGCGCCGGCCGCCTGCACCACCGTGTTCCACAGGTGGGTGGGCAGGTCCATCAGGTCCCAGGCGTCGGTGTAGCCGCTGAGATGCCATGCCTGGGGCACGAGGGTCGGCGGGGTCCGCGTCACCTCGTCCGGGGACTTCATCGCGCCGGTGACCATCCAGTAGACCGGGAAGAGGAAGGCGAGCGCGAAGAGCAGGACGACGGCCGTGAAGACGGTCCAGTAGAGGGCCTTGCCGCGGGGGCGGGCGAGGGTGAGCGGGGAGACCAGGGTGCGGGTGCCGCTGCTCATGAGTACTCCTCCCCCGACGAGCGGGTCAGCCGCAGATAGACCGCGGAGAAGAGGCCGAGCAGCACGAGGAGCATGACGCTCAGCGCGCACGCGCCGCCGAAGTCGTTGTAGAGGAACGCGTACTTGTAGATGAGGTAGAGGACGGTGACCGTGGCGTTCTCGGGGCCGCCGCCGGTGATGACGAACGGCTCGGTGAAGACCTGCATGGTGGCGATGATCTGAAGCAGCATCAGCATGAGCACGATGAACCGGGTCTGCGGGATCGTCACGTGCCGGATGCGCTGGAGGATGTTCGCGCCGTCCAGTTCCGCCGCCTCGTACAGCTCCCCCGGGATGCCCTGGAGCGCGGCCAGGTAGATCAGGACCGTGCCGCCCATGTTGGCCCAGGTCGCCACGATGACCAGGGAGACGAGCGCGGTGTCGGCGCCGTTGGACCAGTTCGAGGTGGGCAGGTGCAGAAAGCGCAGTGCCTCGTTGGCGAGGCCCGCTCCGGGATCGTAGAACCACTTCCACAGCAGGGCGCTGACCACCGGCGGGATCATCACCGGCAGGTACACCACGACCCTGAAGAAGGCCTTCGCGTGCCGGAGTTCGTTGAGGACCAGGGCCATCACGAACGGGACGGCGAAGCCGATGAGCAGGGCGAGGAGCGTGAAGGTGAACGTGTTGCGCCAGGCCGCGGTGAACTCCGGGTCGTGGAAGACACGGGTGAAGTTGGCGGTGCCGACCCACTGGGGCGGTGAGCCCGGCGTGTACTTCTGGAAGGCGATCACGACCGCGCGGATCGCGGGGTACCAGGAGAACAGCGCGAAGCAGAGCAGGCCGCCGACGAGGAAGGCGTACGCGCGGGACTGGTCGGCCAGGCGCCGGCGCCATGGGCCCCCAGCCCGGCGCCCGGCCGACCGCGGCGCCTCCGGCGCGCCGACGGCGGCCGGAGGGAGCACCACGGGCTTCGATGCGGTCTTCATACGCCTGGTCAGCCCCGGGCCAGGATGGAGTCGATCTTCCCGGAGGCGTCCTTGAGGAGCTGGTCGATGTTCGCGTCCTTCTTGGTGAGGACCGCGGAGACGGCTCCGTCGAGGACCGAGTAGATCTGCTGGGCCTGGGGCGGCTCGATCTTCATCTGCAGGCTCTGGTTGCCGTCCAGGAAGGCCTGGTAGTTCTTCACGGGCACATTGGCGTTGGCCTTCTTGACCTGCTGGTCCTTCGCGTCGGCGGCGCCGGTGAAGAGCCGGGGCTCGGGGAGGCCGACGGGGGCGTTGTTCTGCTTGGCGCGGGCGTAGTCGCCGAGGAAGCCCGCTCCGGGGGTGAGGAACATGTGGTCGAGCCACTTCAGGCCCGCCTTGATCTGCTCGGGGCTGTCCTTCTTGTTGAACATGTAGCCGTCGCCGCCGATGAGCGTGCCCTTGCCGCCGGGCATGGGCGCGAGGGCGAGGTCGTCGTAGTTGCCGCCCTTCTCCTTGACGAGGATCGGGATGTTGTCGGGCGCGGAGAGGTACATGCCGAGCTTGCCGGAGCCCATCAGCTGCTGGACGTCGTTGATGACGAGGAGCTGCTTGCTGCCCATGGAGTTGTCGCTCCAGCGCATGTCGTGCAGGTTCTGCAGGACGGCCTTGCCCTCCGGGGTGTCTACGCTGGCCTTCTTGCCGTCCGGCGTGACGACGTCGCCGCCCTGCGAGTACATCTCGGCGGTGAAGTGCCAGCCGCCCTGGTTCTGGGCGCTGTAGTCGGCGTAGCCGACGGTGCCGCCGCCGAGCGCGGCTATCTTCTTGGCGTCCGCGCGCACTTCTTCCCAGGTCGCCGGGGGCTTGTCGGGGTCGAGACCGGCCTTCTGGAAGAGCTTGCGGTTGTAGATGAGTCCCATCGAGTAGCCGGTGCGCGGCACTCCGTAGATCTTGCCGTCGACGGTGTAGATGTCGCGCAGTTGCTGCTGGATGGTGCCGTAGCTCTTGAGGTCCTTGACGTACGACGTGATGTCGGCGGCCTGGTTGATGTCGACGACGTGCTTGGAATCGGTGAAGTACGTGTAGAAGACGTCCTCCATCTGGCCGCCGGCGAGCTTGGCGTCGAACGTCTTGGGGTCCTGGCAGGGGAACGCGTCGTGCGCGACGACGTCGATGTCCGGGTTCTGCTTCTCGAACGCCTTGATGTCGGCCTCGAAGAACGAGCGGTCGACCTTGGCGCTCTTCGGAGGCATGCAGTTGACCGTGATGCGGGTCTTGCCACCCGCGGAGCCGTCGCCGCTGCCACCGCAGGCGGTGGCGGTGAGCGCGAGGGCGGACGCCGTGAGTACGACGAAGGTACGGCGGAACCCGGTACTTCTCATCGGTGGACCCCTTTGGGCAGGAGCGAGGAAGGCCCACGGGGGCACGCCACCTTGATCTGGCGCACCGCCGTGTACTGGCGCCGCACACTCAAGCACCGCCGACAAGGGTTCGCAAGATGTCGCGCAGAATCTGGAATTATTTGACAGCAGAATGGATCTCAGAGGCGGGGCGCTTGCGCGGTGGACCCCCGGACCACCAACTCCGGCTCGAACAAAAGCTCTTCGGCGGTGACGCTGCTCCCGCCGATCTGCGCGTTGAGCAGCTCGACGGCCGCCCGGCCCATCGACTCGATGGGCTGGCGGACGGTGGTCAGGGGCGGCTCGGTGCAGTTCATCAGCGCGGAGTCGTCGTAGCCGACGACGGACACCTGTGAGGGCACGCCGAGTCCCTTGCGCCGGGCGGCGCGCACGACACCGAGGGCGAGCGGGTCGCTGGCGCAGATGAATCCGGTGACCCCGCGGTCGATGAGCCGGGCGGCCGCCGCGTGGCCGCCCTCGATCGAGAACATGGCCCGCGCGATGTGCGCGTCGGGCAGCTCGGGCGCGAGCGCGCGGGCCGCCGCCAGCTTCCGCGCCGAGGGCATGTGGTCGGCGGGTCCGAGCACCAGACCGATGCGCTCGTGGCCGAGCGAGACGAGGTGGCGCCAGGCCTGTTCGACCGCCACGGCGTCGTCGCAGGAGACGCACGGGAAGCCGAGGTGCTCGATGGCCGCGTTGACCAGCACCACCGGGATGTTGCGGTCCGCGAGCTGCCGGTAGTGCTCGTGCGGGGCGTCGGCCTGCGCGTACAGTCCGCCCGCGAACACCACTCCGGAGACCTGCTGTTGGAGCAGCAGCTCCACATAGTCCGCCTCGGAGACGCCGCCCTTGGTCTGGGTGCAGAGCACCGGCGTCAGCCCGAGCTGGGCGAGCGCCCCGCCGATCACTTCGGCGAACGCCGGGAAGATCGGGTTCTGCAGCTCGGGCAGGACGAGCCCCACGAGCCGCGCTCGCTCACCGCGCAGCTGGGTGGGCCGCTCGTAGCCGAGCACGTCCAGCGCCGAGAGCACCGCCTGCCGGGTGGAGTCGGAGACACCGGGCTTCCCGTTGAGCACCCGGCTGACCGTGGCCTCGCTGACCCCGACCTTCTTCGCCACCTGAGCAAGTCGTCGCGTCATGAGCGCAAGAATAGCGCAAGAAATGCAAACTGCTTGCGTAACACTCACTTGGCCCAGTCGGACCTAGTGGGCCGCCCACAGGCCGCGGACATGGCCCAGGTGCCGGGTCATGACCCTCCGTACGGCCTCGGGGTCGCGGTCCACAAGGGCGTCGAGGAGTTCGAGGTGCTCCTCGGCGGAGTCCTGGAGGCGGCCCGCCTCGACCAGGGCGTGGAGGCCGTACAGGCGCGAGCGCTTGCGCAGGTCGCCGACGACCTCGACCAGATGGGCGTTGCCCGCGAGGGCGAGCAGACCGAGGTGGAAGCGGATGTCCGCCTCGACGTAGGCGATGAGGTCACCGGCCGCCGCCGCGGTCACGATCTCCCGGGCGGCCGGGCGCAGCGCCTCCAGGGAGACCGGATCCGCGGTGGTGGCCAGCTGCACGGTGGTGGGGATCTCGATCAGCGAGCGGATGTGGGTGTACTCGTCGAGCTGCTTCTCGGAGACCGCGGTGACCCGGAAGCCCTTGTTGGGCACCGTGTCGACCAGGCCCTCCTTGGCGAGGTCGAGCATGGCCTCGCGCACCGGTGTCGCCGAGACGCCGAAGCGGGCGGCGAGCGTCGGCGCGGAGTACACCTCGCCGGCCCGCAGTTCGCCCGCGATCAACGCGGCCCGCAGGGCGTCGGCGACGCGCTCGCGGTAGCTGCTCTTCTTGCCGCCGAGGACGGGCAGGGCGGCGGGAGCGGCGGAGGGTGCGCTGCTGCGCGTGGCGGGCATGGGTCGACTCCTCGTACGGCATGGCGGGTTTGTGCAATGTCACGTGACATCAGTATCTCTAGAGCACGAAGCCCGCCGGGAAGGGGTCGGTCGGGTCCAGGAGGTACTGGGCGGTGCCGGTGATCCAGGCGCGGCCGGTGAAGCTGGGCAGCACCGCCGGGATTCCGGCGACCTCGGTCGTACCGAGCAGTCGTCCCGTGAACTGCGTTCCGATGAAGGACTCGTTCACGAACTCCGTGTGCAGGGGGAGTTCACCGCGGGCGTGCAGTTGCGCCATGCGCGCGCTGGTGCCCGTACCGCAGGGCGAGCGGTCGAACCAGCCGGGGTGGATCGCCATGGCGTGGCGCGAGTGACGGGCGGTAGCGCCGGGCGCGTACAGGTGGACGTGGTGGCAGCCGCGGATGGACGGGTCCTCGGGGTGGACCGGCTCGTCCTCGGCGTTGACGGCCGCCATCAGCGACAGTCCGGCGGCGAGGATCTCCTCCTTTCGCGACCGGTCGAAGGGCAGGCCGAACCGCTCCAGCGGCAGAATGGCGTAGAAGTTGCCGCCGTACGCGAGGTCGTACGTCACCGTCCGGCCGTCGGGCAGGGTGGCCTTGCGGTCGAGGCCCGCCGAGAAGGACGGCACGTTCTTGAGCGTGACCGCGCGGGCGGCGCCGTCCTCGACCGCGACCTCGGCGACGACGAGGCCGGCCGGGGTGTCGAGCCGGATCGTGGTGACGGGCTCGACGACCTCGACCATGCCCGTCTCCACCAGGACGGTCGCCACGCCGATGGTGCCGTGCCCGCACATCGGGAGGTAGCCCGACACCTCGATGTAGAGGACGCCGTAGTCGCAGTCCGGGCGGGTGGGCGGCTGGAGGATGGCGCCGCTCATCGCGGAGTGGCCGCGCGGCTCGTTCATCAGAAGCCGCTTGATGTCGTCGCGGTGCTCGCGGAAGTACAGCCGCCGCTCGTTCATGGTCGCGCCGGGGATGGTCCCGATGCCGCCGGTGATCACCCGGGTGGGCATGCCCTCGGTGTGCGAGTCGACGGCGTGCAGGACGAGTTTGCTGCGCATGGGATCTCCCTAACTCCTGCTGTTCGCTGGGAACTTGGCCCACTCGAGGAGCGCCGCTCAGGCGAGACCGGCGGCGAGGGCCTTCTCGGTGGCGGCGCGGACCGTGGCCTCCTGCTCGGGCAGCAGCGGGACGCGCGGTGGACGCACCCGCCCGCCGTGTCGGCCCACGATGTCCATGGACAGCTTGATGGCCTGGACGAACTCGACCCGGGAGTCCCAGCGCAGCAGCGGGTGCAGCCGGCGGTAGAGCAGCCGTGCCGTGTCGAGGTCGCCCTCGACGGCCGCGTGGTAGAGCTCGACGCTCGCGGCGGGCAGCGCGTTCGGGTAGCCGGCCACCCAGCCCTTGGCGCCCGCGACGGCCAGCTCCAGCAGGACATCGTCGGCGCCGATCAACAGGTCGAGTTCGGGGGCGAGTTCGGCGATCCGGTAGGCGCGGCGGACATCGCCGGAGAACTCCTTGACGCCGTGGATGTACCCCTCCGCGTGCAGCTTCGCGAGCAGTTCGGGCACCAGGTCGACCTTGGTGTCGATGGGGTTGTTGTACGCGACGACCGGGACGCCCACCTCGGCGACCGCCTCGTAGTGGGCGAGGACGGAACGCTCGTCGGCGCGGTAGGCGTTCGGCGGCAGCAGCATCACGGACCGGCAGCCGGCGTCGCGGGCCTGCTCGGCCCAGCGGCGGGCCTCGGCGGAGCCGTAGGCGGCGACGCCGGGCATCACGCGGGAGCCGCCGATCGCCGACACCGCCGTCTCGACGACCTTCGCACGCTCCTCGGGCGTGAGCACCTGGTACTCGCCGAGCGAGCCGTTCGGCACGACCCCGTCGCAGCCGTTCTCGACGAGCCAGGCGCAGTGCCGCGCATAGCGGTCGTAGTCGACGGAGAGGTCATCGTTCAGCGGGAGCGCGGTGGCGACGAGGACGCCGCGCCAGGGACGGTTCTCGGTGGTGGTCATGAACGGTTCCCTCCGTGGTGTGTGACATTTCACTGACGATCGGTCGCGGTGGGACGGGGCGGTACGAAGGTGGTCAGTCGTCCTCGGGATCGCCGGCCCTCGCCAGCACCCCGAGCGGTACCGGGCGTGCCAACAACCGCCGCGCGGGCGTCTGTTCGCAGCCGGCGAGTCCGGCGACGGCGGGCTCGCACATCCGGCCCTGGCACCAGCCCATCCCCGCGCGGGTGAGCAGTTTCACGGTCCTTACGTCGCCGGCGCCGAGCTCGTCGACGGCGTTCCTGACCGCACCGGCGGTGACCTCCTCGCAGCGGCACACGACGGTGTCGTCGGTGACCTGCTCCGTCCAGTGCGCGGGCGGCGCGTAGACGGTGTCGAGCGCGGCGAAGAACTCCCGTGCTCTCCTGCGGGACCTGGCGGCGCGCGCCCACGTGCGCGGGTCGGGCCGCGTCCCCGTCAGCCGGGCCGCGGCCGAGCCTCCCGCGATGTGCCCCTCGGCGAGCGACAGCGCCGCGCCGCCGATGCCGGTGGTCTCGCCCGCGGCCCATACGCCCGGCACGTCGGTGCGCTGCTCCTCGTCCACGGCGACGTCCAGGCCGTCGATACGGCAGCCGAGCGACTCGGCGAGGTCGATGTGCGCCAGCATGCCGTGACCGACGGCGAGCGTGTCGCACGCGATGCGCCGCCGGGTGCCGGGCCCGACCCGTCCGTGGGTGTCGAGCGCGGCGACGGTCACGGCGTCGAGCCGCCGCTCGCCGTGTGCCGCGACGACGGTGTGCCGTGGGAGCAATCTGACGTGGTGCCGCAGGAGTTGGGCGCCGTACCGCACTCCTTCGGCGACCTTCCCGGGCTGTGCGGCCAGTGCCACGGCCCGCCGCAGGAACGCCTTCGGGTCGGCGGACTCGACGAGGGCGGCGACCTCGACCCCCGCCGCGGCGAGTCCGGTCGCCACGGGCAGCAGCAGGGGCCCGGTCCCCGCCACGACCGCCCGCTGTCCGGGGACGGCGAGGCCGCCCTTCAGCATGGCCTGCGCACCACCGGCGGTGACGACCCCGGGGAGGGTCCAGCCAGGGAACGGCAGCACCTTCTCGTACCCACCGGTGGCCAGAAGCACGGCGTCGGCGCGGACGGTGACGGGCTCCTCCTGGAGGGGGCCGAGCAGCGCGTGCACGACGAAGCGGGCCGAGCCGGGCCGGGCAGGGGGCGGCGCGGTGTCCGGCGGTGCCTCGGGGACGGCGGGCTCGAAGAGTTCCCCAGGTTCCACGGCTTCGACGCACCACACGTGATGGTCCGCCAGATGCCTGATCGTGCCCGCCTCGACCCGCGCGGCCAGCGCGTCCCCGAGGCTCCGCCAGGTCCGCCACCGGTGGTGCAGCGCCTCCGGGCGCCGGGCCCCGAGTCCCGCCGGGGGCCGGCGGTAGA
>LRTP01000381.1 GCA_001550305.1 Streptomyces diastatochromogenes | reverse complement strand
CCTTGCCGTTAGTTCGGGGCAGCTGCTGTCTGAGAAGCAGAAAGCTCAACCCGCGAGGGAAGAATCCCCCTGCTTCAGCTGGGGGAGAAGTCAAGGCGGGTGTCAGAAGCCAGGGCTACGCCGAGGGCTACCGCGGGCTGCGGGAGTCCGGCACCGGCCGGCGCTTCTGGATCGAGGACGTCACCATCTGGAACCTGGCCGGTGCCGACGGCGCGGTGCGCGGACAGGCCGCACTCATCCACTCTTGGTCCGACGCCTGACAAAACGCCCGGCCGCAGCGCCGGGCCCTCCACCAACTGTGAACGGCGGCAGCCGAAGCAGCTGCCACGAGAGAGAAGTAGATCCATGACCTTAGAAACGCTGGACTTCGAGACGACCGTCTTCGACAAGGAGTACGTGACCCTCGGCGGACGGCGCGAGGCCATCGTGCGCGGCGGCCGCCACCTGTTCGACCGGCTGGGCACCGCCTTCGAGGGGGTGCGGCAGATCGGCGTCATCGGCTGGGGCTCGCAGGGCCCGGCCCAGGCGCAGAACCTGCGGGACTCCCTGGGCGACGCCGTCAAGGTGGTCGTCGGGCTGCGCGAGGGGTCCCGTTCACTGGAGGGCGCCCGTGCCGCGGGTTTCACCGAGCAGGACGGCACCCTCGGCGAGATGTTCGAGGTCATCGCGGCCTCCGACATGGTGCTGCTGCTGATCTCCGACGCCGCGTTCGCCGAGCACTACCGGGAGATCTTCGCCGCGCTGCGCCCGAGGACCACTCTGGGGCTCTCGCACGGCTTCCTGCTGGGCCACCTCCAGGACACCGGCGAAACCTTCCCGCAGGACATCGACGTGGTCGCGGTGTGCCCCAAGGGTATGGGACCGTCGGTGCGAGCCCTGTACGTGCAGGGTGCCACCGTCAACGGCGCCGGGATCAACGCGAGTTTCGCCGTCGAGCAGGACGTCACCGGGCGGGCCGTCGAGCGCGCCCTCGGCTGGTCGGTGGCGCTCGGCGCGCCTTTCACTTTCCAGACCACGCTGCGGTCGGAGTACCTGTCCGACCTGTCTGGCGAGCGGGCCATGCTGCTCGCTGGCGTGCACGGCATCGTGGAGAGCCTCTACCGGCGCTACCGCGACCGCGAGGGGATGAGCGACCACGACGCCTTCCGCCACTCCGTGGAGTGCGTCACGGGCCCGGTCTCGCGGATCATCTCCAGGGAAGGCCTGATCGGCGTCTACCGGCGCCTCGGCGAGGAGGAGAAGGGCGTGTTCGCGGACGCCTACTCCGCGGCGTACCCCGTCGGCCTGGAACTGACCGCCGAAATCTACGACGAGGTGAGCTCCGGCAACGAGATCCGCAGCGTCATCCTGGCGGGCAAGCGCCTCGGCCGTTTCCCGATGGGGAAGATCGACCAGGCGGACATGTGGCGCGTCGGCCAGGACGTGCGCGCCCGGCGCGGCGCGGACGGCGAGGCCCCGCTCGATGCGTTCACCGCCGGTGTCTTCTGCGGGATCATGACGGCGCAGGCCGACCTGCTGCTGGAACAGGGCCACCCCTACTCCGAGATCGCCAACGAGTCGGTCATCGAGGCTGTTGACTCGCTCAACCCCTACATGCACGCCCGCGGCGTGGCCTACATGGTCGACAACTGCTCGACCACGGCGCGGCTCGGCGCCCGCAAGTGGGCTCCGCGCTTCGACTATCTGCTCACCCAGGTCGCCTACGCCGCGGTGGACGATAAGGTGGTTGACCCGGAGCCGTTCACGGCGTTCGAGGGGCACGTCCTACACCAGGTGCTGGAGGTCTGCTCGCAGATGCGCCCATCCGTGGACATCTTCGTGGAGTGACGCCCCGGCGCCCCGCCCGTGAACGACAAGCCCATTCCCTGCCGTCTGGCCGGGCGGCAGGGAATGCGCTTCTCCGTGTGTCCCCCAGCGGGCTGGTCAGACCCGGACCTGGCCGCGGCGGTACGGGCCCTACCGAGCCGGGCAGCGCCTTCTGGAACCCGAGGGCGTCTGGGCCTGGGAGCGACGCGCTTCGCGTGGCCGGCTGCGAAGCGGCTGACCAAGGCGAGGGCCCGCAAGCTCATCACCGCCCTGGTCGGCCACCCTTACGGCGGCGTCGCTGTACCGGGTGACCGACGTCCCCGCAGATGGTCAGGGCGTGATCAAGTCCCTGAAGGGTTGGGGTTGTTGGTGATCCCCAGGAATGGGAGGGCTCGTTCGGGGTTGTCCCGGATGCTGCGGGTGGTCTTGGCGATGTTGGTGGCTCCTGCGGCCTTGAGGGTGCCGATCGCGAGGTTGGGTGGGTCAGGACGGGGCGCCGGGAACGGTGACGGCGTCGACATCCGGGGCAGCAGCCGAGGGGTTGGTGATGGTGATCGTGTTGTTGTCGGCCACCAGGGTCAGCGGGACGGTCTGCTCGCCGGGGGCGGAGAAGGAGCCAGTGGTTCCGAAGGTGACGGTCTGAGCCGGGCCATTGTTCACGCTGATCCGGGCCTGACGGGAAGGCGAGCCGTCGGTGAATGCGAAGACGACCTGGTAGGTGCCCGCCCCGCCGACTGCCTGAACGTCGTTGAACTTCAGGGTGCCGGCGCCACTGCTCTGCTTACCGAGGTGGCCGATCCGGGCACCGTCGGAGCAGAGTGAGCAGGCTGTGACGCTGGCGGTGCCGCTGTGAGGGTTGGCTGCGTTTTCGGCCTCGTAGGTGCTGGGGCTACCGGTGCGTCGGCGTCGCCGTGGCGGTCGGGTTCGCCGAGACTGTGGGCTTCGTTGTCGGTGTCGATTGGCCGTTCGGGAGGAGCTCGAACGGGTTCACCGGTCCCGCCGCCATCAGGTACCAGGACGTCGCGCCCGTGTGCAGTGCCGCGTAGTAGTGGTCCGAGTCGCAGTCGCTCAGCCCGTCGTGTGAGGCCGCGACGATGCCGTAGGCGTCGTGGTTGGGCGAGCTGGTCTGCGCGAGCTGGATGGATTTCAGGTAGCTCTGCGCCTTGGCCGAGTCACCCGAGGCGTTGCGGATCGCCAGCGCGTCGGCGAGGTGGGCGGTGCCCTCCAGCCAGACCTTTGAACGGTCGCAGGCGCCGAAGCTGACGCCGGTGATCGAGCCATCGGTGGCCGCGAGGTTCTTGATGTCCCAGTCGATTGAGGCGGCATAGGCACTCTCCTTGAGCGCGAGGTACGCCCAGGTGTTGACGTCCTCGGGCAGGAAGTCCTTGTTGAGGCTGACGCCACTCTCGTCGGTGCCGACCCAGAACTTCTTGCCCGAGGCGTCCCACATCGCGGTGACGAAGGACTTGGCGTGGGCCGCCGCGGTGGTCCAGGCGGCGTCACCGCTCTGCTGGGCCAGCATGGTGAAGAATGCGTAGAGGTCGAGGTTGTGTTCGGTCGACTTCCAGAGGATCTTGCTGGTGCCGTCGTAGCCACCGGTGTAGCCGCCCGCGCCCCGCGTGTCGTACGCCTTGCCCTGCACCCAGTTGGCGATGCTGGTGGCGCCGGTGAGGTACTTCGCGTCGCGGGTCTTCGCGTACAACTGGACGAGCGCCTGCCCGACCCAGGCCATGTTGCCGACGTCGCTGGTCGCGTTGGTGGCCTTGACGCTTCCGGGGCTGGTCAGCGGGGTCGGTGCGTAAGCCGCACGGACCCGTCCGTCGTGGGCGGCGTCGTTCGCCTGGACGTAGAGCAGCGCGTCGCCGATGATCCGCGCGCGGGCCAGGTCGTCGGAACTACCGCGGGCCAGCAGCGCATTGACCACCAGCGCGTCGTCGTAGGTCACCGAGTCGGTGAACGAGCCCATCACGGAGTCGGGGCCGTAGCTCTGCACCAGGCGCGTGGTCGAGCCGGTCGCGTACTTGTCCATCATGTGGTCGAGGAAGGTGTAGCCGTTGTCCACGCTGCCGGCCGTCACTGTTGACGTGGCCGAGGCGCTCGAGTCCAGCATCGCGATCGCGCCCGCGCCGAGGGCCAGCGCCGTGGTGCCAGCGATCGCGCCGGTCAGCGCCCAGCTCCGGCCGTGCCGCCGTCTTGATCGGGAACCGCTCATCAATCGCACCTCTGGGTCGTTACCGGGATCAGCTCGGCCTCAGTTTTGAGGTGACACATTGTCATACCAAGGCGCAGAAACCACAAATAAATGAACATCCGGCTAATGAGGCGGAAGATTGAAGGCTGCTTACCCGCTCCGCCTTCGATCACCATGCTGTGACCGTCGCACGCTACCGCTGCTTCCTCGACGCCCTCGACGCGGACGGCAGATCGCAGTGGGACCACCCCGACCAGCCGGCCGACGTCACACACCGCCCCTGGACCGACCGGCTGAGGCGGCCCAACTACTACGAGAATCCGCGCTACGACGCCCACCCGGCGATCTGCGTCAACTGGTGGAGTGCGTACGCCTTTGCCGCGTTCGAAGGCAAGCGTCTGCCGACCTCCCTGGAATGGGAGGCCGCCGCGCGTGGCACCGATGGGCGCCTTTCCCCCTGGGGCGACACACCCGACAGCGTCCGCGTCAACTGCGCCGACACCTGGGTCGGTCGGCCGGTCATGACGTATCAGGCGTGGTACCGCCACTTCGCCGGCGACGCCGTTCGGCGGGCCGGGGCGACACGCATCGACGAACGGCCGGGCAACTGCTCCCCGTTCGGTGTCATCGACATGGTGGGCAACTGCTGGGAATGGACGTCCACAGGACTGCAGGCCCACCTGTTCACCACACCGGCGGAATTCGCTGCGTGCCTCCGCGAACTCGGCCTCCCCCTGGCTACCCACCATGGGGACACGCCCACTCTTGCCACTCCCCGCCAGGATCAGCACCAGTGAGGCTGCGCCAAGCTCGTTTCCGCAGTTCAGTGGGGCTGGTGTGATGCGCCGGTGAGGTCCTCACGCTGGTAGGCGGCATGATCGTGGCGGGATCGATAAGGCGGTGGACATGCCGGAACTCCACCGTCAGTGTGCTGGGGTCGGCCTTGGTCCGGGGCCTGGTCAGTCATCGATCTTTCAGCGCGCGAACCACGTAAGGCCGGGTGGGAGCATGGGGTGGTCACGCGGCCAGACTTGTGAACCGAAGACCGGGCCAACTGGGTCTTGCCGACTGCTCCAGAGACGGCTCTCGCGGGCGAAAATGCGCCACGCGCCGGACACGCGGTGACGGTGAGGCGCGGTGTGCGGGGCGGTCCCGCGCGGCGTGCGAACGGAGCGCGGGACCGCATGCCCTGCCGTCCTGTCAGCGAGCCGGGCGCGTATAACAATACGGACGTCGGCTTCCCCGGTGACTGCAGCGCGCCGGAGAACGACTTCCCGGATCGAACAGAGTGGCGTTGGCCGGTGACCGGGCGTCCTGGCCGCCGGTAGGCCGCCGACGACGGGCGCGCCGGTTTCGCGGCCGTGCAGCGCTGGCAGGCAGCACCTTGCCGTCGCGGCAGTGAAGAAGAAGGGGAGAGGCAGGGCAGCGTCGCGCGGCAGTTGCCGCCGAAGGCGTTCGGGCAAGAAGAGAGGGGCATCGGCCGTCGGACGGCGGGTGCCCCTTCAATCTTCAGCGAACCTACCAGGTGATCGTCGCCCGGTTCCGTTCAGGGTTTCCAGGTGCGCAGGAAGGAGGCGATCCGGTCGGCGGTGCAGCGCGGGTTGTTCAGCTCGTGGGCGAGTGCGGTGAGCTGTTCGCGGGTGGGGTTCACGGGAATGTTGCTGGCCTCGAGATACATGACGGCGACGGCGCAGGCGACGGTGAGGTTGGAGCGCTCCAGCCAGCGGCAGCGGCCCAGGTTGTGTACCAGGGCGGCGGCGCGGGAGTAGGCGCCGTCGTACACGGGTGTATCGAGGAGTTCGCCGCGGTGGCGGGCGACGGCGGCGATGGGGACGCCGTAATCGTCGGCGGCCGGGTCGCGATGGCCGGCCCGTTCCGCCACTTCGAGGATCCAGGATTCGTCAACGTGCAGGATCACGCGGCAGCGCCCGGCAGCGGCTCGGCGTACGGGACGCCGAGCTGCCGCTCCAGATCGTCGAGGAAGGTACCGTGCTCATCGATGAGCCGCTGGGCCGCAGCCATGCCGGCGGCGCGGGCACCGGTGGTGTCCTCGATGATGAGCCGCTCCACGTACTTGTTGAAGTCCAGCCGGCGGGCGGCCGCGGCGGCCTTGCCGGCGGCGAGCACGTCCTCTTCCAGCCGGACCTGCGTCTGCTTCTTCACGGTAGCCACATCCACATGGTAGCAGGGTGGTAGCGGGCGCGGGCTGAGCGTACCAGGGGGCCCTGTCCACCGGCGTCGGCCACCAGCGGCGTCCGGCAGGTCAGCAGCTGCACGCAAGGCGGCGGCAAGGCCCTGCTGGGCGCAGGCGCCGTAGCCGGAGATACGGAGAAACTCGACGTTGCCCAGATCGGCATGGAGGGTCTCGCCCTCGCCCTCGCCGGGGTTGCCGTGATCCACATAGGCGGCGCGGACGCGGTACCCGGCCTCAGCCGACGCCGGGTCGAGGATGAACGTCACGTCGCACTGCTCACTCAACCGCTCCCGGGTCACCGCGGCCGTGACCGCACCGATCGGGCCGGGCCTCAGGCAGCGGTCCGCAGGACGGCACGCGGCGGTCGGGGCCTGTCGTAACTGCATCGGCCGCCCGGTCCACGCTTCCCCAGTGGGCTCGCAGGTTCTCGCAGACCTGAGCCGCCGCCCCATGGTCGCGCAGATGCTCCTGCCACAGGTGATCGTCGGAGCGCAGGACCTGCCCTCGAACGGCTACCCGCCCGAAGGCGCGGGCTGCGTAGATCTCGCGGGGTGTCGGAGCATCTCTCCACGAGTCGAGGGGCAAGGACGCGAGGAAATCCTCCTCGCGCTCGCGCAGGACCGGCCGGTAGCCCGACGCGGCGGCCGAGGCCTGCTGACGCTGACGCCTGCGCTGGGCCAGCTCGCGACGCAGCCCTGGTCGTATCTGTTCGGCGTAGCGCTGCCAGGCGGGGGCGTAACGCTGCTCGCGGCCTTGGAGATGCCGACCTCTGCTGCCACGTCCTTGAGGGCGACCGCGGATATCCCTCGCTGCATGAAGAGTCGAGCATCGAGCCGCTGCGTCGCGGATCTGTCCTCTCATCAACTCTTGCCGGGTCGCCACAGGCGGGAAGTTACCAGCCGTTCCGGTCTCACCCCAGATGCGGTGCACGAGGTCAAGCGCGTGGTCCACGGCGGACGCGACATCCCCGTCGGCGCCCGAACGTTGAGGCAGCCGGCCAGTGCGCGCTCATACCGCCACCCGACGGCCCTCTTTTACTGCTGCGCTTCGGCGTGGTGGCGGATGAGGGCATGCCAGCGCCGCTCGAAGTCGTCGGCGTTCTCGGTGATGTAGCCGGGGGTGACGGGCTTGTTGTACTGAGCGGTGATTCCGCGGGCTGCGCACTCCTGCGCAACAGTGTCCGCCGCGGGCTCCTCACTGCGCATCCGGTACTCCGACCAGACGGCGTAGACGCGGGACGGCAGGAAGTAGCGGCGCAGGGGTGACGGGCTGACCGGCTTTCCACCGCGGCCGTGTATGCCCTGCTCTGCAAGGTAGGCGGACAGCTGCTCGGCGGTCGGTTCGTCACCGTGCTCGGTCTGGTATTCTGTCCACGCCAGGTGGTAACGGTCAACCGTGGTGAGGACCAGGCGCTGTCTTGTGGAGCCTTCCGGTCCTGGCGGTGGGTCATCGATGGCGGCGTCCACCCGAGGGCTGCGCTTCTCCTTCGCCGCCTGCGCACCCACGCCGACGGACGCCCCCTCGGGGTCCTCCCGGGCAGGGGGCTCGCCTGCGGCCTGCTCGCCGGGAACGGCGGCGGCCTCCTCGACTGCCGGGCCGCTGCTGCCGAACTCGCGCTCCTGGAAACTCCTGACGAAGTCCGTCAGGTCATCGCCCGTGATGGGCCGACCGCCGTCTCCGGTAATGGTGTCCCGCTCGTAGGCGAACGCCGCAAGGGCAGCGGCATCGGGGTAGACACGGCGCTCCTGCGCGTAGGTGCGCCAGGCACTGTAGAAGTAGTCGTACCACTGATCGGCTGGTTGGCCCGCCGGCTGCGGTTCGCCGATGGCGACGGGCTCCTCGGCGTGCGCCGCGTAGCGCTCCCGGAGAACCTGGAGCAGGGGCTGCGCCTGCTCCTCGGAGAGCGGGCCGCCGGCGCCCGTGGTGATGCCGTACGCGTCGCGGAGCCACAGAGCCCACTGCGTGACCGTCGGCTCAACCCGGAACTGCGCGATGAACGCCTGATAAGCATCGGCGAACCGCCCGGCTTCCTCCTCGGCGAATTCCTCCAGCTCACGTGGCTGCTCGGTCGCTGCCGCCGGAGCCTGCGCCGGCCGCACCTCCAGGCTCGCCAACGCCGCTGCCCCCGGCTCCTGGCCTGCCGTGGCCTCAAGCGCCGAGCCTTCGGGCTGGACGGAGGCGGGAGCGGGGACCCGCTCGACGGTGAAGAGGATCGGCGGCTCGTCGATGCCCGCCGCTGCCAGGCCGGAGGGGGCGGTCTCGGCGAGCGGGACACCGTAGCGGGCCAGGCGCAGCGGCATCATGGACTCCACCGGGGCCTTGCGGCGCCAGGCGCGGCCGAAGCGGGAGTGCAGGCGGGCCTGGTAGACGAGGCGGTCCTGCTCCAGCTTGATGACCTGCTCGTAGGAGCGCAGCTCCCACAGCTTCATACGGCGCCACAGGAGGAAGGTGGGGAGCGGGGAGAGCAGCCAGCGGGTGAGGCGGACGCCTTCCATGTGCTTGTCGGCGGTGATGTCCGCGATCCGGCCGATCGCGTGCCGGGCCGCCTCGACGGAGACCACGAACAGGACCGGGATGACCGCGTGCATGCCGACGCCCAGCGGGTCCGGCCAGGCCGCCGCGCCGTTGAAGGCGATCGTCGCGACCGTCAGCAGCCACGCCGTCTGGCGCAGCAGCGGGAAGGGGATGCGGATCCAGGTCAGCAGGAGGTCCAGGGCGAGCAGGACGCAGATACCCGCGTCGATGCCTATCGGGAAGACGTACGCGAAGTTCCCGAAGCCCTTCTTGAGGGCCAGCTCGCGCACGGCCGCGTAGGAACCCGCGAAGCCGATTCCCGCGATGACGAGCGCACCGGCGACGACCACACCGATCAAGATGCGGTGTGCCCGGCCAAGCTTTGCTGCTGGCGTCGTGCTCCCTGCTGTCCCGCGCTGCTGGCCTTTCCCCATCAAAGACCTCGTATCTCAACGACTGCCACACGTGCGCGTTGAGCAGTGCCGTGGGGCGGGTCGAGCGCCGGGCCTTGCGATGGTCCGCAGTGGCTGTTCTGTTGGAAGATGATCACTGGGCCGGGGCCTGTCTGTCGTTTGTGCTCAGGAGGTCGTTGATGAGTTGCTCGGTCTCGATTTCCAGTGAGCAGTCCAAGGCGCGGTTGACCTGCTGGACACGAGTGATGGCGGTGTGGAGCCCCTGCCGATTCCCGGCGGCGGCCTCGATTCTCATCCAGTCCCGGTAGAGCAGCTCTGCAGTGTCGTCGACGTCGAGGCCGGTCGCGACGGCCTGTCGGGCCGTGCTGAGGTCGTGGTGCGGACCCGCGGGGGTGCGGTAGGTGGCCACGGTGTGTGCCACGTCGATGATCCGGGTGATCATCTCCTGCTGGTAGGGCTCGGCCCAGGGCAGCGGCCTGCCGCCGAACGGCCGGCCCCGGACCAGAGTGAGCGCCCTTTCCAGGTCCGGCAGGCCGGCCGGACCCAGGGGCAGGGCGCGCTCGGCGAGTTGAAGGAAGCGGGTCCAGTCGCAGCGCACGTTGGGGGAGAGCCGGTAGGGATCGTCGCCGGAGCTGCGGCGCGGTACGTAGGGGTGGCCGGCGGGATCGTTGCCCAGGGAGCGGCGCAGTCCCTGAAGCCGGGCGTTGAGGGTGCTTGCCGACCAGGGGCTGACGGGGTCCATGTCGGCGCACAGGATGTCGGCGCTGCGTCCGGGCCGGAAGTACAGCAGCGCGGCGAGCTGGGCGATCCGCGGACCGTGGCCGGTGCTGTTCACGCCCGTCACCTCGACTGGGCCCAGGACCCGGATCTCCGGCGCGTGCAGGTCGTGCGCCTCACTCTTTGCAACCTCCTGCGCCGCGCCCTCCTCGCCGGAGTTCTCGCCTCCGTCTGTCTCCGGGGCCGCTGGGGTGGGAGCCGTCGTCGTTTCGGTGCCAGGATCTTCCTCGGCAGGGTCTTCCTCGGCCGCCGCGGGCGCCTCGGCGGTGGGCAGCAGGCGCAGCCCGGCCGGATCGGTGGAGGCGGTGAGCAGGGCCGGGAAGATCTCAGTGCTCACGTCCGCTGCCCGCGAGGGGCTCGTAGAAGCCCCCGTCGTGGGTGCGGTGGGTCCCTCCGGCGCGAGACGCCGGGGCTGCTGCCTGGTGTCGTACTCGTCCGGGACTTCCTGCCAGGGCCCCTCGGCCGGGTGAGGCGGCTGCCCGGACACCTTCAGTGCGGTGGTGATCTGCAGGTAGGCGGCATGCTCCAGACGCTGCAGGGTGATCTCAGTGCCGGCGTAGTCGAGTTGCTGCGGCTCGTTGAGTGAAGCGTTGAGGATCTCAGCTTCAGGGAAGTGCGCGGCTGCCGTACTCGCCGGGGCCACCAAGGTGACAGGAACTGTTCCGGCCTTGTCGATGACGTCGGCGAACTCCCAGGCAAGGTCCGCGTCCAGAGCGGACGCGCACAGCAGCAGGTACGGCTGATGCTGGGTTTCGGGCATCTGGTGCGCTTCCAGGAGCCGTTCGCTCAGGTCCCGCAGCGCGTGCGCGGACTGCCGCATGTGCGCGATCCGCGCAGTGGGCAGCAGCTGCGGCAGGTCCTCGCCGAACCCGATGGTGACGACCTCGACGTCGGCCGCCCACGGGCTCATGCCGAGCTCCAGGGCGAGGGAGGTGCACACCTCGGTGATGTGCACCGGGTTGCCGTCCAGCAGCAACGCGGGCACCCGGGCGAGGTTGAGCAGCAGGAGGTCACCCGCTTCGGTGCTGCCGATCGTGACCAGCGCCGGATAGGGCGCGGGCACCTCGCGGGCAGCCTCCTCGTCCAGGAGGACTGCGTCGGCGGGCAGGACCCACCAGCCGCCCTGCCCGGACACGAAGGGCGCCTGCGGCTCCTGGGCGAGGTCCTCGGGCAGCACCTCCAGCGCACGGGCGCCGATCCGCGCAGCCCGCAGCTGCGGGAGTTCTGCAGCGTCGCCCTCTACGGGCAGCTGGTGGGCCAGGGTCCGCAGAGCGACGTCCAGGCGGGCTGCGCCGCCCGGTTCGGCGGCCGCCGCCAACTGTGCCTCGGCCGTGGAGGTCTCCGGCGCGATGGCGATCTTCTCGCCGGGCCTGCGGCGGCGGCGCTGCAGCGTCCGGCGCAGGGCGAGAGCGCCGGTGACGGAGGCGGCCAGCAGCGCGCCCGCGCCGAGAACGGTGCGAAGGTTCAGCGGACTGCCGGTCGGAGCCGACGCCGGCGCCTCGGACGCCGCGGCGGTAGGGGAGGAGGCAGCGGAGCCGGACGGCTCAGCCGACGTCGACGGAGGGGCGCTGGTGCTGGGCTTGGGTGTCGCGGAAGCCGTCGTGGAGGGAGCGCCCTGATCCTGCCCGGGCTCCTCGGCCGAACGGCCGGCCGACGTGCTGGGGGCCGACGACGCTGGCGCGGGCGCGGCGGTGTGGCCCGGTGCGGGTGCCTGGACATCCCCCGTGGCGGCGCCCGGCTTCTGCTCGCCGCCTGGCTTCTGGGTGGCGGGGGGAGCTGGCTGCGGGCTGCTCTCCTTGTCACCGTGCTCGCTGTCCTGGGACGGATCGTGCCGTTCGAGCTGGGCGCCGGGCACGGTGACCTGCTGCCCCGCGTAGACCACATCCGGATCGGAGATCGCGGGCAGCCCGTCCGGTTGTGGCTTGCCACGGCTGGCCTCGAACAGCTCCGGCCACTCGTTGCCGTCGCCGAGTTCCTCCTCCGCGATCTTCGACAGGTAGTCCCCCGAGCGCACCGTGACGACGTGCTCGCTCTCCCCGGCAGCAGCCCCAGCACCGTCAACCAGCTGCGTACGGCCGCCTCCTGCCGATCCGGCGGCACCGGGCATCTCCAACTGCCAGCCCGGCCGCAGAAAACTGTTGGCCTTGAAGACCTGGCCGTCGGCCATGGTGCGGCCCTCATTCAAGGCGGCGATCTCACGCCACCGCTCGCCGTCGCCCAACTGCCGCTCGGCGATGCTCCACAGGCTCTCCGCGGGCCGGGAATCGCGCACCGTGTACGTGCTGCCGGGGCCGGCCTTCTGGCTGCTGGCCGCTGCGGCGTGGTCCGGCGTTGAAGCGTGTGCTGCCTGCTGCGGGAGGCGTGGGGCGGACTGGGCAGGGATGGCGGAGGCCGGCGTGGCCAGTGCCGAGCCGGTCGGCAGCAGCACCAGGATGCTGCCGATCAGGACGGCCGCGGCGCGATGCGAGGCGCCGAGCCCGCGGGGCGCGTGCCA
>LRTP01000380.1 GCA_001550305.1 Streptomyces diastatochromogenes | reverse complement strand
CTGCCGGGGCAGGACCAGCGCGCCGGCTTCCGGCGCCGGGGCCGTACGGGAGGTGGTGCAGTCGGCGCCTGCCGTGATGCCGGGATCGTCAGGTGCGGCCGGTGCGGCCGGTGCAGTGGGTGACGGCCCGGCGCCCGGAGGGCTTGCTCATGAGCGGTTGCTGCCGGGCTGCTGGTCGCGGCCCGCGTCCCCGAGTTCCTTGAGGAGAAGGGTGAGGGTCGCGAGCCGCTCAGGCCCCAGCAGGTCTTCGATCCAGCGGCTCGTTTCCTGTGCCTGCCGGCGGCCCAGAGCCGCTCGTTCGTGCCCGGCGGGCGTCAGGGCGATCAGCTGCCGGCGGCGGTTGCCGGGATCCGTGCTCTTGGTGATCAGGTCACGGGCCAGGAGCCGGTCGAGGAGGGGGGTGAGCGTCGACCGGTCGACCGCGGCGAGGGCGCCGAGGGTCTTCTGGTCGAGGCTTTCGCGCTCGTCCAGGACTTGGAGCACCGCGAACTGTGCGGGCGTGAGGTCGCTGCTGCGCAGCTGCCACGAGGCGTTCACCGCCTGCGAGGCGCGGCGCAGCTGGTGGGCCATGCCGTCGGCCAGCACCCCGTCGTATCGAGCTCCGATCGTCACCGGCTCAGGATACATCCGTGCACTGTGAGTCCGTACACGGACTGTTTGCAACCGAAAGCTTCATCCTCTACATTCATCCGTGTACGGACTTACCGTGTACGGAAGGTGGTTCCCGTGCCGCGAAGAGTGATCTTGGGGATGACCGGGGCGACCGGCGCCGTCTTCGGTGTCGAACTGCTCCGCCGGCTGCGGAACCAGCCGGACGTGGAAACACATCTCGTTCTGTCCCAGTGGGCCAAAGCGACAATCCATCTGGAGACCAGCCTGTCGGTTCGCGAAGTTACCGATCTGGCGGACGTGACCTATTCATGGAACGATCAGGGTGCGGCGATTTCCTCGGGGTCATTCCGAATTGATGGAATGATTATCGCACCGTGCAGCATGAAGACGCTCGCCGGAATTCGAACCGGATACGCCGATGGTCTCATCCCCCGCGCCGCCGATGTCACGCTCAAAGAGCGGCGTCCCCTGGTGCTCGTGCCGAGGGAGACCCCGCTCAGCGAAATCCATCTCGACAACATGCTGGCACTCTCCCGTATGGGGGCGAGAATCGTCCCGCCGATGCCGGCCTTTTACAGCCGCCCGAAAAGCATCGACGAACTCGTTGAGCATGTCGTTGTCCGAGTGCTGGACCAGCTGGATATCCAGGTGCCGTCGGCGCGGCGCTGGGACGGAATGCCTCGCCCATCCGAATTGAAAGGTGCAAGGGACTGATGTCCGAAACCAATGACCTCCGGTCCTACCTCTCCGCGCTCGACGCTCTGGGAGACATCCAGCGCATCACGCGCGTGATCGATCCGAATCTGGAAGCGGCGGCCGTCACCCGGCGGTCCACCGAGAACGGCCGGCCCGCCCCGTTCTTCCAGCACCTCAGCGGGGTCGGCGAGGGGTTCCGCATGATCGGAGCCCCGGGCGCCCTGTCGAGTGTTCCCGGGCACCCGCTGGCCCGGGTCTCCCTCTCCCTCGGCCTGCCGTACACCACGACCGCCGCCGAACTGGTCGAACACCTCAGGCAGGCGGGCACCGGGCAACTGATCCCGCCGCGGCGTGTGGCAGCCGACTCGGCGCCCTGCAAACAGAACATCCTGACGGGGGAAGAGGCCCGTCTCGACCGGTTCCCGATCCCGTTCGTTCACCAGAGCGACGGCGGTCCCTACGTCAATACGTGGGGTGTCATCGTCGCGAGGACACCGGACGGCCGATGGACGAACTGGTCCATTTCCCGAATCATGATGATCGACGACCGGCACATGACCGGACTGGTGCTGCCGGGTCAGCACCTCGGCATGATCTGGCGTGAGTGGGAGGGCATCGGCGAGCCGATGCCCTACGCCCTTTTCCAGGGAGGCGACCCGGGCGCTGCCGTCGTCGGCGGAATGACCGTTCCGACCGAGGTCGACGAGGGAGCGTATCTCGGGGCGGTGCTGGGCAGGCCGGTCGACGTGGTGAAGTGCGAGACGAACGACCTGGAGGTGCCGGCCTCCGCCGAGGTCGTCATCGAGGGGTACCTGTCCGCAACGCGTGATGCCGTGGAGGGCCCGTTCGCGGAGTTCCACGGCTGGGCCCTGCCCGAGACGTCGCCGCAGCCGCTCTTCAGCATCGAAGCGATCACCTACCGCGACGACCCGATCTGGCCGCTGGCCGCCGCCGGGCGGCCTGTCGACGACTCGCATGTCGCACCGGCCGCGGGCATCTCCGCAGAGGTCGTCGCGGTCCTGCAGGGGGCGGGACTGCCCATCACGACCGCCTGGCTGCCGCTCGGCGCCGCCTGCTTCTGGACGGTGATCACGGTCCCGCAGAACTGGCGCGATGTGCTGCCGGGCATGGACACCGCGCGATTCGTGCACCGCATCGGCGAGGTACTGAACGGCACCCGGGTCGGCCGGCTCTCCCCGGTCGTCTACGTCCTCGACGACGACGTGGACCCGGCGAACGACTCGGATCTTTTGTGGGCGCTGGCCACCAGAGTGCATCCGTCGCTCCGTCAGGAGCAGTGGCACGGGCCGATCATGCCGTGGTACCCGTGCTTCCTCGAGGAGGAACTGCACAAAGGCTGGGGAGCCATCGTCGTACACGACGCCCTGCTCCCGGCGGTGGGAAGCGGACGCGTTCCGCCCGCCACCTTCGACGGCGTCTTCCCGGCAGACGTGCGCGCGAAGGTCCTGGCCGCCGAATCCGAGCAGACGGGCGACACCGGCTCTGCCGAGCAGACGGGCGACACCGGCTCTGCCGCATCGAGCTGACACCTGCGGTGCCGTAGAGCCGGCACGTGCGCTGCCGAAGACGTCTGGGACGTAGGCCACCACCCGGTGGTCGCGGCCCGCCACACGACCGGCACGACGCCCGCTCCCTGACCAGCCACAGCCCGGCGGTCAGGGGGCGGGCGTCGGACCGGGCCCAGTGGCCGAGGCGCGGAACCGGGTGGATCGACGTGCGCGGGTCCGTACCTCGCTGAGCGGTGGACGCCGACCGGGTGAATGAGGAATGACGAGAAGCCGCTGGTCGAGTGACCGAGGGGATCTCGCGATCACCGGCGGGTACCGATCAGCGTGCGCGTCGGACCGAAGCGGACAGCGGTCCTTCAACCCCAGGCGTCGAGACATCACTTGTATGGCACGAGTCAGCGCGGTTGCCGACCCGATGAGTCAGGAAAAGGGACAGTCGTGACCCAGCAGAATGTGACCGTTGCTGTCACGGGAGCGGGCGGCACCGGTGTGGCCAAGGCCCTGCTCACCGCACTTCAGAGGGACGACCGGGTCGGCCATGTCGATCTTCTGGTGTCGGCCAACGGGCGCAAACTGGTGGCCTTCGAATTCCGGACCGGCGAAGACCCGGACTCGGTGGTCCAGGCCCTGGAGGCGACGTCACCGAAAGTACGCTTCCTGGATCCGGCCGACATGTCCGGACCGGTGACCAGCGGCAGCTACCCGAGCGACGCAATGATCATCTTGCCGTGCGCGGCCGGCGTACTCGGACGCATCGCTCACGGCCAGACCGAGAGCCTCATCGAACGAGCCGCGGACGTGATGCTGAAGCAACGGCGCAGACTCGTCCTGTGCCTGCGGGAAGCGCCGCTGAACCTCATCCACCTGCGCAACATGGTCGCTGTCACGGAAGCGGGCGCCACCGTGTACCCCATGATCCCCACGTACTACAACGTGCCCGAGACACTCGCGCAGCTGCGGGACGAGTTCGTCGAACGCGTCCTGCAGTTCCTGGGCCTGCCCGGCACGGACCGCTACCAGTGGGACGGCAGCGACACCGCGGCGCGACGCGAGCACACCCAAGCGCGCTGACGGGCCCGGGGGCCCGGCGCCGGACCCGAGACACGAAGACACGAAGACATCGTGCGGCCCGTCGCGGGGACGAACGGCGGGAGCGGCGGCGTGGGCACCGGCCCGCCGTGGAACAGGTGAGCTCCGTACGGGCAACCGGTCCTGTCCGGCGAGCCGTTGACGGGGCATCGGGTCCGTCTGCGCGGGGATCCACCCCTCCCGGTTCCCATCCCTGGTCAGGGCGTCTTCGCCCTGCAATATGCTGGCTTGGTGAGTAGCGAACCGGTTCCGCCAGAGGGCACCGCCGTCGAGCTGATGCGGGCGATGACGCGACTGCGCGCGCGGCTGCGCACCGAGGCGCCGATCGACGACCTGCCGTGGAACTGGTCGCATCTGACCACGCTGCACCGGATCGTCACGGACGGCCCGATGACCGTGAGCGAGCTCGCGCAGGCCGAGCACGTGCGGCGGCAGTCGATGGCGGAGACCGTGGCCGCGCTGCGCGCCGGAGAGCTGGTCACCACCGCGAAGGACCCCAACGACGGGCGCAAGGCCCTGGTGAGCGCGACCCCGGCCGGGCGGACGCTGACCAAGCGGATCCCGGCGGCCCGTGAGGCGTGGCTGGCCGATGTGATCGGGTCCGCGCTTCGGGCCCCCGAGCGCCGGACACTCGACAAGGCCGCCGAGATCATGAATCGCCTGGCGGACTCCGAGACCGCCTAGCGTCGTGCCTGCTACTGCGCTGCCGTGCTCAGGGCGGCGAGGTCCGCGGTGCTGATGATCTCGGCCTGGTGGGGGAAGACCTTCTCCATGAGCACCCGGTGCACCTCCGGATCGGGGTCGGCGGTGGCGTCGGCCAGGAGGAACAGGCGGTAGTCCTCATCGGCCGCCTGCCGCAGGGTGGTCAGCACCACGCCGCTGGTGGACAGCCCGGCGAGGACCAGGGTGTCCACGTTGCGGGCGCGGAGTTCGGCGCGCAGGTCGGTGTCGCTGGCGAAGGCACTGATCCGTGTCTTGCGCACGGTCAGATCGTCCTCCTCGGCCTTCAGCGACTCGTGCACCGCCGTCGCCGCGGTGCCGTCGGTGAGGTACCCGGCCGCGACGGCCTGGGAGAACGTCTTGTTGTGGGCGGGCACGGCGGCGGCGTCCTTGTCCGTGAGCGCGACGCGTACGAAGACGACATGCGCCCCGTGGGCGCGGGCCCAGGCCAGCGCCTCGCCCGCCCGGGCGAGCACGCCCTGCGGGTCGGGCACGGCGCCGAGCACGACGGGCTGGAAGTCCATCAGCAGCAGCGCGGTGCGGGCCGGGTCGAGGGCGGGGGTGGTGTGCGTACCAGTGGTCATGTCAGCGGATCGGCTTTCTGTACGAGGGATTTCTGTGCGAGTGGGTTCTGTGCGAGTGGGTTCTGTGCTGGGCGCGGGGCCCGGATTTCGGGCCCCGGCCGGGGGTTGGTCCGTGTGGTGCAGGTCGGCCCGGGCCAACTGCCGGTCGAGGACGGTCATGACGAGGACGAGAGCGGAGATCGCGACCAGCACCCACGCTATGGAGTGCAGGCCGCTGTCGCTCACGCCGCGGTGGAAGGCGGTGCCGGTGATCGCCGCCGAGGCGATGGACCCGATGTAGCCGAAGGTGCGCAGCAGTCCGGAAGCGGTGCCCAGCGCGGCGGCGGGGGCCTCCTGGTAGAGGACGGTCTGGTTGGCGACCGTCCCGGCGCCGGACGTGAGGCCGAAGACCGCGGTGACACAGATGACCGCCGCGATCGGGGTGCCGCTGCCCACGAACAGCGTGGCCATCGCGCCGACGAGCAGCAGGACCGCGCAGGCGATCAATGGCCACCGCACCGCCGCCCGCCGCGACACCACCCGGGCGGCCAGGGCGGTCAGCACGCCCATCGGCATCAGCATCAGCCCGGCCTGGTAGGCGGACAGGCCGCGGGCCACCTCCAGCCACTGGGTGAGCCCGTACAGGATCACGTACGTGCCCATCAGGGTCAGGCCGTTGCGCAGATAGGTACGGGTCAGGGCGCCGTTGGCGACGAGCAGCCGTACGTCGAGGAAGGGCTGGGCGGCGCGCAGTTCCCAGCCGGCCAGGGCGGCGGCGAGGACCAGGGCGGCGGCGAGCGCGGGCCAGTCCAGGCGCGGCAGCGCGTCGAGGAAGATCATCAGCGCGGTGAGCGAGCCGCCGAAGCCCAGCATGCCGAGCAGGTCGATGCGGGAGGCGAGCGCGCGGGGCGAGCCGAAACGCAACGGGTCGGGGTCCCGGGCGATCCCGGCCAGCGCCAGGAACAGGGCGACGGCGGCGACCGGGATGTTGATCCAGAAGGCGGCGCGCCAGCCCGCCCCGCCGATCAGTAGTCCGCCGATGGCGGGGCCGACGGCGACGGTGGCGGCGCCGGTGATCGACAGACCGCCGAGCACCTCGCGCGGCGGGGCCGCGTGGCCGGCCTGTTCGGCGCGGCGGCGAATCAGCAGCATCGCCGCCGGATAGCCCGCGGAGGTGCCCGCACCGATCAGTACCCGGGCCACGATCAGTGCCGTGAGCGAGTGGGCCAGCGAGCCGACGATCCCGGCCACGAGCACCAGCGTGATACCGGCCACGAAGATCCGCCGGGGCCCGAACTCCTCGGCGAGACGCCCGGCGGCGGGCTGGGCCAGCGCGCTGGTGAGATAGAGGCTGGAGATCAGGATCGCGGTGTCCCCGACGGGGATGTGCAGGGCCGCGGCGATGGCGACCAGCGCCGTCGCGATGATCGAGCTGTTGACCGGGTTGAGCGAGGCCCCCAGGTACAGCGGCGCCACGAAGCGCGCACCGAAGGGATTGCCACGGGGCGCTCCGGCCTCGGATATCCGCTCCGGAGTGCGGGTGTCATCGGCAGACGGCACAGCGCGGTTCCTTCCTCCGGGACCTTCCGCAACGGGGCAGGCCTGCTGGGGGAGATCCCGGCGGAGGTGAGCAGGCCACCTGACAAATATTATCAGGCAGCCTGCCTATCTCCCTCGGGGCCGTCCACTCCGGCCGCAGAACGGTCCCGGCGCAGCCCGCCGGGCCCCGCGCCCCGTACGGCGACGAACGCGGCGACGCACCCCCTGCCCTCTACGATCACCGCCGACGCGAACCACGAACGGCATGGCCCCACCACAACACCCTCACGTGGCGAAGCTGGTGAAGGGGGGGAGACGCAGCCTCGGTCAGAACTGGAGGGTCGGCGTGCGTGGATGAGCCGCTGGGGGCCACGGCCGCCCGCTGCACGCCGCCCGCTAGCATCCCTTCGTATGACGAGGCGGGGGTGGCGGCTGGGTGCCGTGGTGGTGCTGGCGGCGATCTGCGCCGCCGGTCCAGAACGCCCGGAGGTCATCCGCACGGCGTCGGACCTCGGCCCCCTCCCGGCCGACCGCTACGACTACACGCCGCAGGACTACCAGCGATCGCAGAGGGCATCGGCGTTGCTGATCCGGCAGTGCATGGCGGAGCGCGGCCACCCGGACTTCCCGCTCGACCCCCGCTACCCCAGCGACCCCGTCGTGGCCACCGCAGTCAGCACCGACTACGGCGTCCTGGATCTCGCCACTGCCCGCCGCTGGGGTTACGGCTGGGACCCGGCGAAGTCCGCGGCCCTCCGGCCGAAGGGCCGACGGATGACCAACGCCGAGTATGCGGACCTCCCCGCCTGCAGCGCCGAGGCGAGCCGGCGGCTGCTGCGCGGCATCGACCTCAAGCGGGACTGGCTCTACGCAAGCACACGGGCGATCGAGGTCGACAAGGCGGTCAAGCGCGACCCGCGCCTCCGCGTGGCCTGGGATGTGTGGGCCCGCTGTGTGGCAGAACAAGGATTCACGCGCTATACCGACCCCGTCGCTGCATACACGGACACCGCCTGGCACCGGGGCAGTGACGGCAACACCCGGCATACGCAGCGGGAGCGGGCCACCGCCGTCGCGGACGTCACGTGCAAGCGCCGCCACCATACGGCCGAGCTCTGGCACGCCGCGCGGGCGCAGAAGCAGGCCGCGGACATCACACGGCACCGCGGCCGCTACGCCGCCGGGCTGCAGGCGCTGCGGACGTACCGGGCCACCATCGCCGAGGTGTTGCGGAAGCTGGGCTAGCAGGCGCCGACGCATCACCGTGAGTCCCGCGAGAACCGACACTGTCGGTCCCGCGAGAACGGACGGACATGTGGCAGCCGTCCAGCCGACTGGCCACCGAGTCGGCCCGTTGGGCCCTCGCACTCGCCACCGAGTTCACCTACCGTCAGCGGACCGGTCGGCCGCCGCGGTGTCGTCGACGCTCACGCTGCGATGGGCTCTGCTCCGCGCATTCCGTCACCCCGGGAGCCGCATTTCGTCGGTTCCCCGTAGCCGGCGGGAGGTGCGTGCGCCGGGCTTGGGATGCTTCCTGCGCTGTGCGGCCGACCTTCGGCAGATTGGCCATGCCTCACCGGCGGTGGACACAGACGATGTTCAGGTCCCTGGTCCTCGCATCTGCCGTTGAGCAAGACGATCCAATACATCCCCAGCAGCAGTTCCTCGTCACTGAGATCGAATGTGCGCAGCCCCGACCGTGCCAGGTGAAGGAGGGAGGGCGACCGTGCCCTGGGTGGGACCGATGGCGGCGAAAGGATGGCCGCGCAGATGCCTGCCCAAAAGCGCTGTCCGGTAGACGGAGGTGGCTCGGCTCAGGTGGTGGCAGCCAGGGGAGCGGTGGCTTCCCAGACGAACCCGTCCGGGTCGCTGAACGAGCTGGCGGCGCTGGAGAGCACGAGCCGGTGCGATCCGGTGCCGTCGGCGGGGACACCCGCGTCCTTGGCGAGAGCGCGGCGCTTGTACAGGGCCAGTTTGACGGGGCCCGACCCGGTGGCGAACTCGACGTACTTGCCGCCGAAGCTCTTGCCCACGGTGAGACCCTGCTCGACGTAGAACTGCTTGCTGGCCTTCACGTCCTCGACGCCCAGCAGGAGCACGAGCTCGTCGAAGTCCCGGGTGACCGGGCCCGTGTCCTTCTTCGTCGACGTCGCGATCTTCCAGATCGTGCCGTCCGGGGCCTGAACCACGCCGCCGTAGCCCCACAGCGACTTCGAGGTGGGCTTGAGGGCGGTGGCGCCGGCATCGAGGGCCGCGCCGACGAGGGCGTCGACGTTGCCCGGCTGGGACACCACGAACGACAGGGTGAAGCCGCGGAAGCCGGTCGTGGGGACTTCGCAGGCGCGCAGGCGCACGTGCGAGGAGTCCAGTCCGAAGGCGGTGGAGTAGAAGCGGGCGGCGGCCGTGGTGTCGGCCACCTCAAGGGTGACGGAGTCGATGGAGTTCATGTCTTCGACGGTAGGGGCAGCCGGGTCACCGATGCTTCTCCAAAACTGCCCAGTCTGGCCGCGGCCGGGGCCACGAACCCGAGCGGCCTCCGACCGCCGCCCCGCCCCCCCCGAGCCGTGGTTGGCGTCGAGCAGTCGGGTAGTGCGGCGCGCACCGGCCACGAGGAGGCTGCCCGCAAGGTGATGCAGCTGAGGGCAGCCTGATCCGGGTGATCCGGGTGATCCGGGTCATCTGGGTGAGGGCGGGAACAGCCCGATTCGCTCCGGCACCGGTGAAGTCTGCGGACTGTCCCGAGTCGGGCGGACGTCAGACGACGACAAGACGTCGCTGTTCGGCCGCGACGGGATGCCGGAAAGGAGCGAGGCCGCCGAGCACGACCACGGCCCGCTGCACATGTGCGAACTCGACGTCTTCGCCCGCCTGGAGACGAAGAGGCGGCAGTGTCGCGAGGCACCCTTCCCCCGGTCCGTTGCTGGATCGTTGCTACGGTTCACCGGTGTCTGACTCTTCACGCGATACCGCCGAAGGCGCCGGCTGGGGCACCCTGGAACACGGCGAATACAAGCACCTGATGCCGCACCAGGTCGACAAGCTCTCATGGCTCAACCCGAAGACCCTGTGGGCCGCACGCAACGGCGTGCTGGCTTCCTGGTTCGGGGACCCCACGGGCCGCACCCGCAGCCGCTGGGTGGCACAGCGGACGGCCGCCGGAGCATCCGCCACCAAGGTGATCCGGCGCGACGACCCGGACCACTTCTCCTTCATGGTCATCGGAGACACCGGCGAGGGCGACGATCCCCAATACGCCGTCGTCCCCGGCTTCCTGAAGGTCAGTCAGGAAACGAAATTCGCCGTCATCGCCAGCGACGTGATCTACCCCGTCGGTCGGACGGACGACTACGGCACGAAGTTCTTCCGCCCGTACCAGGACTACCAGGCACCCATATACGCGATACCCGGCAACCACGACTGGTACGAAGACCTCGGCGGCTTCATGCGCGTCTTCTGCGACGACGCCCCGCCACTCGCCCCGCAGCCCGCGCCGCGCCCCCTCTCGCGGGCCTGGCTGCGGTCGCTGCTGTGGCACCGGCCGCACCCGGCCGACGGACAACACCTCCCTGAGGCGCGCAAGTTGCGTTCCTCACCAGCCCAACAGGCCGTCCAGCCGGGCCCGTACTGGGCCATCGACGCCGGTCCGGTGCGGATCATAGGCATCGACACGGGACTGCTGGGAACCATCGACGCCGAGCAGGGCGCATGGCTGCGCGAGGTGTCCAAGGGACCTCTCCCCAAGATCCTCGTCACCGGCTCGCCCCTGTACGTGGACGGCGAACACCACCCTTGCCCCATCGAAGGCGGCGGCACCGTCGACGACCTCGTCCGCGACCCGGACCACCGCTACCTCGCGGCCATAGGCGGCGACATCCACAACTACCAGCGCTACCCGGTGCAGGTCGACGGCCGCACCATCCAGTACGTGGTGTCGGGCGGCGGCGGAGCCTTCATGCACGCCACCCACACCATCCCCCGCGTCTCCGTCGCGAACGTCACCGAGCAGGAGTTCCGCTGCTACCCGCTGCGCGGCGACTCCCTCGCCTTCTACAGCAGGCTCTACGGACACCGGCTCCGCCTGCGCCGCCTGTTCACCCTCACCGAGGCCGAGGCGACAGCCGTAGTCGCCGAGCGCCTCGGCATCCCGCCGACCCGTACCCAGGGCCCGCCCGCCCGCGTCACCCGGCGCACCCGTCTGATCGCGAACCTGCTGGGCGCGGGCGGCCGCCCCGAGCGCACCTCGCGCTTCCGCCTGCCCGTGCGGAAGATCTACACCCAGCTCTTCTCACCGAGCTCGGCGACCTACAGCCCGCCGTTCTTCAAGTGCTTCCTGCGCCTGGACGTCACCCCGGAGGCGGTTCGGCTGCGCTGCTTCGCGGCCACCGGGAGCCGCGCGCAGGAACTCGACCCGCCTGTCGAGGACGAAGTCGTCATTCCGCTGACCTGAACGCCTGGGGACCCGGACGCTGTCCCGCACGGCAGCCGGTCCGGTTCCTGCGCCGCCGCGTGATCCGGGACGCTGGGACTGCGCTACCATTGATCTTGAGCAAGCCGCCGAACTTCCGGCGGTCGGCCTCGCGTTGGTGGTCCAAGGAAAGACGCCCCGCTTCCTGCGGGGAGATGCAGGTGCAAGGCCTGCCCGGCGCTCCGCACAGCCCCGCCTCCGGTCTCCCGGAGGCGGGGCTGCTTTTTTGATCGCTGGGGGACCGCGGCGCCGCGCCAGGAGACCTCCCGGGCAGCCGGACGACAGTGCTGCCGACGAGTCGCCGTCCCCCCCCGGGTGGTGGCCCCGGCCGCCTGCGCGACATGTACTCGGCGTCGATCGCGGCCGAGCACTACGACGGGATGTTCGTCTCCGGCTTCGGCTTCGCGGCCTCGCACTACGGGCTGCTGGACATCGGTTTCATCGCCTGGCCGGACATGGTGGCGTTCGTCCAGCGGCTGCGGGGCGCGTTCCCGCGCCACCACCTGCTGGTGGACATCGACGACGGATACGTCGACCCCGAGGTCGCCTGTCATGTCGTGGAGGGACTGGAGCGGATCGGGGCGTCTGGAGTGATCCTGGAGGACCAGAAGCGCCCGCGCCGGTGCGGGCACGCCGACGGCACGCAGGTGCTGCCGCTGTCCGAGTACCTCGCCAAGCTGGAGATGGTACTGGCGACCCGGCAGGACCTGGTGGTGGTGGCCCGTACGGACGCCACCGACGAGAACGACATCCTGTACCGGGCCGAGAAACTGGCCGCGACCGACGCGGACGTGGTGCTGGTCGACGGAGTACGCAGCGTGGAATGGATCCGGCGGATCCGCAAGGTGGTCGGCGACAAGCCCCTGCTGTTCAACCAGATCGCGGGCGGCAAGTCCCCCCGGCTCTCGCTGACCGAACTGTCCGAACTCGGCGTGGACGTCGCCGTCTACAGCACACCGTGTCTGTTCGCCGCCCACCAGGCCATGCACTCCGCGCTCGCCGACCCGATCCTCGAGGTGGACCGGACCGCGAACAACCAGCAGGGCAGCGGAACAGCCGGCAGCGACCACGAGGGCAGCGCCGTTGACATGATCGAGGCCCTGGTCGCGGCGCACCAGCACGAAGAGGACCACGACTGACCCGCTGACCGGTTGACCCGCTGACCGGCCGACGACGGGACGCCGCGGGCCTGCCCGCTCGGGGGCGGGCCGCAGGAAGGTGACGGGGCCTGCCCGGCCCGGGTGAGCGGGGTCCGGCTG
>LRTP01000038.1 GCA_001550305.1 Streptomyces diastatochromogenes | reverse complement strand
GAGCCGAGGCCGGCCACGGCGACGGCCAGGGTCGGCGGGATCTCGGTGCCGAGGACGGCGCAGGCCCAGGCGAAGCGCACGGTGGAGGCGCCGAGGCGTTCGAGGCGGGCGATCAGGCCGCTGCCCTTGACGGCGGCGGCGAGGTCGCGCAGCAGGTGCGCCCCCTCCTCGGTCGGGACCAGCCCGCGGTCGCGGACCTTCGCGGTCAGCTCCACCGCCTCGAAGGGGTTGCCCGCGGTGACCGCCCAGCACTCGCGGCAGAACACGTCGTCGGCCTGGGTGCCGAGGTCCTCGCGGACGAGGTCGGCGACGGCGGCGGCGCTGAGCGGTTCGAGGTCGAGGGGACGCAGGCCCGCGCGTCCGGGAAGGCTCCTGAACGCCTCGGCGTGGTCGGGGAGTTCGTCGGGCCGGTAGGCGACGGCGAGCAGCAGCGGAAGTTCCTCGACGCGCGGCGCGAAGGCGGCGAGCCAGCTCAGTGACTCGGGGTCGGCCCAGTGCGCGTCGTCGAGGACGAGCACCATCGGGGCGCGCTGCACCGCGAGGTGGGTGAGCACCCAGTCGAGGCCGTCGCGCAGGCCCTGCTGGTCGGGCGGGGCACCCTCGGACGGGGCGCACAGGCCGAGCGCGGGACCGACGATCGCGTACCAACTCCCCAGCTGGGCGCGGAGTTCCGCCTCCGCGATCCCGGCGAGCTGGGGTTGCAGGAGCTGGCGGGCGACGTGGAAGGCGACGCCCTGTTCCTGGTCGCCGCCGCGCGCGGACAGGACGGTGCAGC
Source organism: Streptomyces diastatochromogenes (assembly GCA_001550305.1). Classification (GTDB taxonomy): domain Bacteria; phylum Actinomycetota; class Actinomycetes; order Streptomycetales; family Streptomycetaceae; genus Streptomyces; species Streptomyces mirabilis_D. Next base: position 756 of record LRTP01000038.1, on the reverse strand, counting down.
CCTGGGCCGCGGCGCGCCGCCGTACCTCGGCGAGGAGCGTGGTCTTGCCGATTCCGGCGCGTCCGGCGAAGGCGAGGAGCGCGCCGCGGGGCCGCTCGGATGCTTCGGTTCCGTCCTCGCGCAGACCGGTGAGCTCGTTCAACGCCTCGTCGGCGGCGGCGAGTTCACCCTCCCGTTCGAAGAGTGTCCTTCTGCTGCGTACAGCGCGTTGTCCCATCATCCACCCCCTGGCCACGGTGGTGCGGTCCACGCGGGGAGCGGATGCGTACCGTGACCTCCAGGGACCTCAGAGTACGCTCGTAGCGCCTCGTGGGGAGCCCTTCCGCCGCTACCCGGCGCGGGCTTCCGCCGACCGACCGGATTCTTCGGTCAATCCCCCACGGCCTGCGCGGATTTCCTGTGCCGTTCGTGATGGCGGGCGACACGTGCACGGTTCCCGCACGAGGGTTTGCACCACTCCTGTCGCGGGTGTTCCTTGATGAAGTAGCGCACGCAGCGCGGCGCGTGGCAGGCGTGCAGCCGCGACCGGTCCGGGCTCGCGAGGAAGGCGAGGGCGGCGCGGGCGAGCAGTGCCGGGAGGGGAGCGGCGCCGCCCACGGCTTGCCGGCGTACGACGGGTTCGGCGCCGTCCTCCCAGGTGAGGACGGGAACGGTCGGCGCGAGGGCGGCGGCGGTGTTCAGGCACAGCACGGCCTGGGGTACGGGAAGCAACCGGGCGGCGTCGGCCGGGCTGGGGTCGCCGGTGCGAACGGCGCG
>LRTP01000379.1 GCA_001550305.1 Streptomyces diastatochromogenes | reverse complement strand
TGCTACGCAAGCTCCGCTGCAGCACCAACCGGATCACCAACATCGTGAAGGCCGTCGTCGTCCTTCACCACGCCTCAACCTGAGGTTGGAAAGGGCTCAGTGAGGAAGCAGGCGATGGCGCCGTCGGCGGTGCGGCCGATCCAAGTTGGGTAACTACCATCGCCCCTGCCCGTATTGAACATGACCAAGGCATGTTCGTTGTCGCCCACAGACATGGTGACCGGGGCGCAGTCAGGGGCCGTGCCGGCAGGAGGTTGGGGCCTGCCCCATATGGACTCCGCGACCTGACCGGTGAAGTCTTCCTCCTCACCGGCGGCCTGGAAGGTCTGGGCGTCGACGAAGCATCCGGTGCCGCCGTCGACGGGATATCCGAAGAGTTCGTCGTCAGCGAGTTGATCCGTGTCCTGGCGGGGTTGGAGGGCCAACTCCCAGGTGTCGACGGGCTCGTCCCGTATCTCCAGCCGGGCTGCGGCCACGCGGCTGTCCTGGTGTCCGCCGTCCGTACCGATCAGGTCCACGGTGACCAGAACAACCGGATAAGTGCCTGGCCGGACCTGTTGGGTGAATGCCATTTCGGCGGGATCGCCAGCGCCGCAGCCAAGCGGTTCCATCGCGATGACGCGGCCAGACGGCAGCGACAGCGGGACGCCGGTCAGCACCCTCACCACGAGACTGCCATCGGCATCAGGCAAGAGGCGGCTTGTGCCGGGTGCGAAAAGCTGTGCGAAGTCGGGGGCGGGGAGGGGCATGGGATCTCCTGCGGCGTGTGTGTCGGCCCATGCGACCGATGACCGTGAACGTACATCGTTCTCGCGTTCGGCCAGCGTCCGGCCAGTCGGAGGTATGCGGTCGCGCGGGATTCACAGGATTCCGAGCTCAATCTCCCTCTGGCCCTGAGCGAGCCTCGGTCTCATCGGCCAGCTCGTTCGGGCTGATCTTTCCGCCATGGGCCTTGATCGCACGGCTGATCGTGCCCGCCCATGCTCGGTGTCGCAGAACCTGGGTGACCCGCGCTGACCAGCGGTCCGGGAAGGCGACAACCCGGAGTCCGCTGTCTGATTACGCTGCCTGTGCGAGCGGGGGTGACGTCACAGTTCGTTGCGCTGGTCGGCGGGCCGGCCGCCGGGGGGACCTCCCCCCGAGTGGTGGACACCCTGACGCCGACCCCGGTGGGGGTCGGGAGAGGGTGACCGATTATGGTGATGAAGGTCTATTCGCCCGAGTTCAAGGCCGATGCCGTGGCCCTGTTCCACTCGGAGCCCGATCTCACGATCGCGCAGACCGCGCGTGATCTGGGGATCAATGCGGAGACCCTGCGGAACTGGATCCGCGCCGACCGCGTCCGCGGCGGCAGTACCACCGGCATGACCAGGAAGAACGTGACCAGCAGCACCCCGGCCTCCGAGGCCACCCGCGAGGAGCTCGAAGCCCGCGTCCAGGCCCTGGAGGCCGAGCTGAAGGCCGCCCGCAAGGAGAACGCCACTCTCGCCACCGAGCGGGACATCCTGCGCAAGGTGACAAAGTTTTTCGCCTCGGAGATGACCTGGTAGGCCGCTGCCGGTTCATCGAGGATCATCGCGAGACCCACCCGGTCCAGCGGCTGTGCCAGGTCCTCGACGTCCACCGCTCCAGCTACTACAAGTGGCGCCAGGGCCGTGAGGCCCGCGCCACACGGGAGCGCGAGGACGAGGCCCTGGCCGAGAAAATCACCACCATCCACACCGAGTCCGACCAGGCGTACGGGGCTCCGCGTATCACGACCGAGCTCCGCGATACGCACGGCATGGAGATCAACGAGAAGAAGGTCGCCCGCGTGATGCGCAAGTTCCGCATCATCGGCACGCACCTGCGCAAGAAGGTCCGTACGACCGTGCCCGAGCCGTCGGCGACGCCGGTCCCGGACCTGTTCAAGCGGGACTTCACCGCGCCGGAGGCGAACCTGAAGTACATGGGCGATGTGACGTATCTCCCCGTCGGGGACGGCGAGTTCCTCTATCTCGCCACGGTCATCGATTGTTTCTCCCGCCGCGTGGTGGGCTGGTCGATCGCCGACCACATGCGCACCGACCTGGTCGCCGATGCACTGACCATGGCCGCCGCGACCCGCGGCAGCCTGGCCGGCGCGATCTTCCACAGCGATCACGGAGCCCAGTACATGTCGCGTCAATTCGCCGCCCTCTGCGAAGAGTTGGGTGTCACCCAGTCCATGGGTGCGGTCGGCACGAGCGCGGACAACGCCGCGTGCGAGTCCTTCCACGCCTCCTTGAAACGGGAGATCCTCAAGGGCGCCCACCGCTTCGCCGGAGCGGACATCTGCCGGCGGACGGTCTTCCGCTGGCTCGCCCGATACAACACCTGGCGCAGGCACTCCGCCAACGGGCAGCTCAGCCCAGTCGACTACGAGCGGCGATCGAGTAGGCTCGAACTCGCCGCATAACAGGATGAAACGGTGTCCACTCTTCGGGTGGAAGTCCCGGGTGAGGCGGCGGGTCATCAGCGTGATGGACGCCCAGGTGATGAGCGACTCGCTGACATGCGGCAGCCGCTCGTGGTCCCGGCAGTGGCGACGGGCCCGCATGATCCACGAAAGCGACCTCTCCATCGCCCAAGCACACTGCGCTTATGGATAGTCAAAGGGTGCGGCTCTGTCTGAGTGAGCTCCCGCGTCAGGCTTGAAGTGCGTAGATGTGCTGGTCGGGTAGAGGGTGTAGTCGTTCGTGCTCTTGCCGCGCGTGGAAGATCCAGTAGTCGGGGAAGTCGCCGTTGCTGATGACAGTGCGGAGGGTGAGGACGGCTTCGGCGCCGGGGACGGTCCACCTGCTGCCGGTGATGTCGAGTCTGTCGGCGATCAAGTGGCGTGCTGCTCCTTCGACGGCGCCGCTGGCGATCGGCCAGCCCGCTGCCAGGGCCTGGTCGTAGTGGACGAAGTCGGCGTTGCTCTCGAGGTAACGGCACGCTTTGTCGGCGGCGGTGCGCTGGTCGTCGGTGAGGTGACGGCGGTCGGCTTCGGCGCGGATGTCGTGGGCGGCGCCGGGGGCATCGCCGGCCAGGATCCGGGCGGCCTTCGCACCGACCCAGTCCTCGGTGGCGGGATCGGTGGCGGTGTGGAAACAGGGGGCGGCTGCCCACAACTTCTCGATCACGTGAACGATGTCAAGGACGACGTGGACCGTGACATTGCGGCGGGCGGCCTCGGCCTGGATCAACTCCCGCTGGTGGGTGGCGCCGTCAATCAGTACTACCCAGTTCCGGTGGTGTTCAGGGTCGCGGGCCTCGGCCTGGTCGAACGCGGCGGCGATGACCGTTTCGGCGTCCTCGCGGACGGAGGCGGTGAGCCATTTCGCCCGCGCGATGGGTCCTTTGCGGACGGTGCGGTGTCCGGTGCGGCCGCCGGGCGGGGCGATGATGTCGTGCGGGCGGCGGATTGCTGGTTCGGCGTCGTGGACGACGGCGAGGGTGGCCATCCTTTTCCGGCAGGACTTCTCGCCGGTCGCAGCCGGGTGCGGAAGGTGTGTCGGGCCTTGGCAGCGGCTTTCGCGGTGGCCTCGCGCAGGTGGCCCGGGCGCATCACGATTCCCTTCCCGTCGACACTGATCACCAGCAGCGTCCCGGCCGGGGCCGGGTGGGGAGTGCGGGCCGCATAGAACGCGGCGACATCCACGGCCGCGGCCCGCACCAGATCCTCCACCTGGCGTTTGCCCACCACCCGGCCCCCGCAGCTGCGGTCGATCGCTTCCAGCGCGGTGTCGTATGAACCGCGGGCCGCTTCGAGGACCGCGAGCCGGCGCAGTCCCAGACTGTGCCGCCCGTGGGGCAGGCCCAGCATGGCGTCGGCGGGGTAGAGGTTGGTCATGCCCGCGCCGCGCAGGGCACATCGGGTCACGGTCACCGGCCCCAGCACGGTGGCCAGTTGCCGATGATGACCCTTCTCCAGCCGCCTCCGGCCGCCGGCGAGCGCAGCCCGCTCATGCGGATCGAGGGCGGACAGGTGGTCCTCCTCATGGTGGGCCCGCCACTCGAGATGGGCCTGCAGGAGCAATCGCCCCAGCTCCCGGGAGCCCGCTTCGACATCGGCCTCAACCTGTTCATGCGTCGCGGTGAGTGCTTCGGGACTGGAGAGGCGGGTGGCCAGGGAAGTGAGGGAAGAAAACACGCGGGCAAAGGGGTCAGCCGCCGCGGCCGCTTCGTACGCTGCGTTCATCGGGCTCTCGTCTTCGGACAGTGGCGATTTGGTTGGCACCATCGACGCTAGGGACGAGAGCCCGGCCCCACACCGGCGTGACGTCGCCCGTCGGCCGCGGCTTCCTGCTCCGGCGCACCCGCGCCCGCCCGCCGCGCACGGCCGTGCGCGAACAGGCCCGGCTCATCCTCGGCCAGCCAGCCCCGCTCCACCAGCCGTTTCAGCTTCGAACGGAACCCCTCCACCCCCTTGTTCTTGTCCGTCGACAACCCCAGCGCGGCGCACAGATGATGCGCCCGCATCGGATGCACCGCGTCCTGCAACACCTCGACGACGTCCCGGTACGAGCGCGGCAGCACATCCGCCTCAAGCCCCGGCTCCCACTGCGGCACCAGCCGCACTCCGACCGGCGATCCCGCCTGGCTCCGGTCCACCGACACCGGGATTTCCCCCGCGGCCTCGTCCACGGACACCGTCACCGCCCCGTCGCCGGACAGGATCTCGGTCATCGTCTCCCGGGTGATCTCCAGCCGGGACAGCACAGCCTCCCGCTCGGCAAGACGACCAGCCAACTCCTCCATCCGCGAGCGAAGTTCACTGATCTCGGCCCGAGCAGCCGCCTCCCGCCGCTCGATCCCCTCACGCCACGACACCATCGGCGCCACCCCCGGAATCCGCTCCCTCGACACCATGACGATCGAGCAACCAGAACCCGTCAGCAACCATGCAGGTCAAAGCTCCCTACGAGAGAGCCACACCCGTTCCTTTCCGCGTGAGACGGCGCAGGCACGTTCGGTGACCCTGCTGCTGGATGAGGTAGGCCACCGTCCGCTGTCCGCCCGAACCGGGCACACAAGGCGGCCCACACGGGCGTCGAAAAATGGAACAAAGCGCACAGCATGCCTGTGAGCTTGGACTTTAGATAACCCCACCAGACAGCATCGGGCAATTTCAGGCCCGTTGTGGGCCACTTTGAGTCAAAAGCTGATTGGTATAAATATGCGGCAAGACCGGGCACGCCGTGCCCGGACCGGAACGGAAGACGAGGTGAGCGCGATGAACGCCGAAGAGCGTCAGAGCCGGATTCTCGCGCTCGCCCGTCACCAGGGACGGATCGCGGTCACCACCATGGCCGTCGACCTGGCCGTCGCGCCGGAGACCATCCGCCGTGATCTCGGCGTCCTGGAACGCAGGGGCCTGCTCCGCCGCACCTACGGCGGCGCCTATCCCGTCGAGGGCGCGGGCTTCGAAACGGGCCTTCCCGAACGGGAGACCCGGCATGTCAAGGACAAACACCGTATCGCCGCGGAGGCCGTCAAGCTCCTGGGTGACGCGGACACCATCTTCGTGGACGAGGGCTACACCCCCCAGCTCCTCGCCGCGCTCCTCCCGGGCGACCGGCCCCTGACCGTGGTCACCGCGTCGCTGTCCACCGCAGCCGCGATCGTGGACTCACCGCAGCTCAGCGTGTTGCTCCTCGGAGGCCGGGTCCGGGCCCGGACACTGGCCACGGTGGGTTCATGGGCCTGCGCCATGCTCGAGCGATTCGTGATCGACCTGGCCTTCCTCGGGTCGAACGGCATCTCCCGGGAGCTCGGCCTGACCACCCCCGACCCGGTGGTGGCGGACGTTAAGGCCAAGGCGCTGGCCGTGTCGCGCCGACGCGTCTTCATGGGCCACCACAGCAAGTTCGGCGCGAGCAGTTTCTGCCGCTTCGCAGGGGTGGGCGACTTCGAGGCGATCGTCACCGACATCGGACTGTCCAGCGCAGAGGCGCACCGCTACTCACTGATGGGACCCCGCGTCCACCGGGTCTGACGCAGTCAGCCCAGCCCTCCCCAATACCTCCGGGGACAGCTCCACCGGAGCCGTCCCACCGGCACCCCCTGTCCGCGGAGCCGCACCACACCAGCCTGCCCCCATCCCGCATTCTCCTCCCCGCTTCTCGCTGCTCACGCCCGATATTTCACGAAAGGGACGATCATGAATTCAAGATCTACTGTTCTGCGGCGCGCTGTGCCGTTCGGCGCGCTGGCCATGTGCGGCGCACTGCTCACAGCGTGTGCGGGCGCCGGCGGCTCGGGGGGCGGCTCCGGCTCGCACTCCATCAACGTACTGATGGTGAACAACCCGCAGATGGCGGACCTACAGAAGCTCACGGCGGACAACTTCACGAAGGAGACCGGCATCAAGGTCAACTTCACGGTGCTGCCGGAGAACGACGTCCGAGACAAGATCACCCAGGACTTCTCCAGCCAGGCCGGCCAGTACGACGTCGCGACGATCAGCAACTACGAGACGCCGATCTACGCCAAGAACGGCTGGCTCGCCCCGCTGACGTCGTACGCCAAGAAGGACACCGCCTTCGACCAGAGCGACATCCTGCCCGCCATGCAGGACTCCCTGACGTCGTCGGGCCAGATATACGCCGAGCCGTTCTACGGCGAGTCGTCCTTCCTGATGTACCGCAAGGACGTCTTCAAGGAGAAGGGGCTGACCATGCCGGCCAACCCCACCTGGCAGCAGGTCGCTGACCTGGCCGCCAAGGCGGACGGCGCCAAGTCCGGCATGAAGGGCATCTGCCTGCGCGGCCTGCCGGGCTGGGGCGAGCTGATGGCTCCGCTCACCACGGTCGTGAACACCTTCGGCGGCACCTGGTTCGACAAGGACTGGAAGGCCCAGGTCGACAGCACCGCCTTCACCAAGGCGACCAAGTTCTACGTCGGCCTGGTCCGCGCCCACGGTGAGGCGGGCGCCCCGCAGTCCGGGTTTGCCGAGTGCCTCAACAACATGGAGCAGAGCAAGGTCGCCATGTGGTACGACGCGACCTCCGCGGCCGGGTCGCTGGAGTCCTCCGACTCGCCAGTGGCCGGCAAGGTCGGCTACGTGCCCGCTCCGGTCGAGCAGACCAAGAGCTCCGGCTGGCTCTTCACCTGGGCCTGGGGCGTGCAGAAGGCGAGCACACACCAGGCCGACGCCTGGAGGTTCATCTCCTGGGCGTCCAGCAAGAAGTACGAGAACCTGGTCGGCGCCAAGCTCGGCTGGTCCCGGGTCCCGGCGGGCAAGCGGAGTTCCACTTACACCAACCCGAAGTACGTCGCCGCCGCATCGGCCTTCGCCGACGCCACCGCGACCGCGCTGAAGGCCGCCGACCCGAACAACCCGGGCATCCAGCCCCGGCCCGCGCCCGGCATCCAGTTCGTCGGCATCCCCGAGTTCACGGACCTGGGCACGCAGGTCTCCCAGCAGATCAGCTCCGCCATCGCCAGCAAGACCAGCGTCGAGCAGGCGCTGAAGGCAAGCCAGGCGCTCGCCGAGAAGGTCGCCGCCAAGTACGCGGCCAAGTGATCCCTCCCCGATCCACCCGACGCCTCCGGCCTCCGGTTCCGCACCAGCGGAACCGGGAGGCCGGAGGCCCAGCGGAGACACACCGATGACCATCACTCAGTCGCTCACCAAGCGTGCCCGGGCGCCGCAGACCGCCCAACAGGCGGCACCCCGGCGATCCCGCGGGGCCTGGGCTCGCCGGGCCCCGCTGCTCCCGGCCCTGATCTTCATGATCGTGGTCACCCAGCTGCCGTTCGTCGGCACCGTGGTGATCTCGTTCATGCGCTGGAACGCCCTCGACCCGAACAACCGAGCCTTCGCCGGCGTCCAGAACTACAAGGACGCGGTGACCAACCCGCAGCTGCGTTCCTCCCTGCTGACGACCGTGACGCTGACCGTCACCGTGGTTCTTGTCAGCCTGGTACTGGGCCTGGGGCTGGCTCTGCTCCTCGACCGCCAGTTCCGCGGCCGCGGCCTCGTCCGCACCATGCTGATCACACCGTTCCTCGTCGTGCCCGTGGCCTCCGCGCTGCTGTGGAAGCACGCGCTGTACAACGCCACCTACGGCTTGATCAACGGGTCGCTGACCTGGCTGTGGAGCCTGTTCGGCAGCGACAACGCACCGCAGCCCGACTGGATGTCCTCACTGCCGCTGATGTCCGTGGAGGCGTCACTGATCTGGCAGTGGACGCCCTTCATGATGCTGATCCTGCTGGCCGGACTGCAGAGCCGCCCCATGGACGCCGTCGAGGCGGCCCGCGTGGACGGCGCGAGCACTTGGCAGGTCTTCCGCTACCTAACCTTTCCCCACCTGCGCCGCTATCTGGAGCTGGCCTCACTGCTCGGCAGCATCTACGTGGTGCAGAACTTCGACGCCGTCTTCACCCTCACCGGCGGCGGTCTGGGCACCGCCAACCTGCCCTACACCGTCTACGAGACCTTCTACCAGGCGCACGACTACGGGCAGGCCTCCGCAGAGGGCGTCATCGTCGTCCTGTGCTCCCTGATCGTGGGCAGCTTCGCACTGAGGACCGTCTCGTCCCTGCTCCGAGAGGAGACCCGCTGATGGCTACGACCATCGACACCCCCGGGGGCTTCACGGCTCGCCGCAAGCGCGGCGTACTCGGCCTGCTGGCCTGGCTCTGCGGCACGGTGTTCTTCCTGCCGGTCGCCTGGATGGTGCTCACCTCCCTGCACAGCGAACCGGACGCCGCGACCAACCCGCCGAGCGTGGCCGCACCGCTGACCCTGCAGGGCTACCGGGAGTTCTTCGGCGCGAGCACCGGCGTCTCACCCTGGCCGCCGCTGATCAACTCCTTCTCCGCGAGCGTGATTTCGACGCTGCTCGTGCTGGTGCTGTCCATCCCGGCCGCCTACGCGCTGTCCATCAAGCCTGTGCGCAAGTGGACCGACGTGATGTTCTTCTTCCTGTCCACCAAGATGCTGCCCGTCGTGGCCGGACTGCTGCCGGTCTACCTGATCGCCCAGAACAGCGGCATGCTCGACAACATCGCGCTGCTGATCATCCTCTACACCTCGATGAACCTGCCGATCGCGGTGTGGATGATGCGTTCCTTCCTCGCCGAGGTCCCCGTCGAGATCCTGGAGGCGGCCTCCATCGACGGCGCCGGACTGCCTACCGTCCTCGCCCGGATCGTCGCGCCGGTCGTCGCCCCCGGTATCGCCGCCACCTCGCTGATCTGCTTCATCTTCAGCTGGAACGAACTCCTCTTCGCCCGTGTGCTCACCGGCGTCGTCTCCAGCACAGCCCCCGTGTTCCTCACCAGTTTCGTCACCAGCCAGGGCCTCTTCCTGGCCAAGGTGTGCGCCGCCGCCGTCTGCATCTCCCTGCCGGTCCTCATCGCCGGATTCGCCGCCCAGGACAAGCTGGTCCAGGGCCTGTCCCTTGGAGCAGTCAAGTGAAAGCCGCCGTCATCAGCTCACCCGGCCAGGTCGGCATCGAGACCGTAGACGACCCCACGCCTGGCCCAGGGCAGGTGGTGATCGAGGTCTCGGCCTGCGGCCTGTGCGGCACCGATCTCCACATCCTGCAGGGCGAGTTCGCACCCACCCTGCCTATCGTCCCCGGGCACGAGTTCGCCGGCGAGGTCGTCGCCCTGGGCTCCGGGGTACGCGACCTCAGGGTCGGCGACCGGGTCGCCGTCGACCCCTCGCTGTACTGCCACGAGTGCCACTACTGCCGTATCGGCCGCGGCAACATGTGCGAACGCTGGAACGCCATCGGTGTCACCGTCCCCGGCGGCGCGGCCGAGTACACAGTCGCCCCCGCCGCCAACTGCGTGAAGCTCCCTGACCATGTCCGCACCGAGGACGCCGCGCTCATCGAACCGTTGTCCTGCGCGGTACGCGGCTACGACATCCTGCGCTCCACGCTCGCCAGCAACGTGCTGATCTACGGCTCCGGCACCATGGGCCTGATGATGCTGGAACTCGCCAAGCGCACCGGCGCGGCCACCGTCGACGTGGTGGACATCAACGAGGACCGGCTCGCCACCGCCCGCACACTCGGCTGCAGCAACGCGGTGACCACCGCCGACGCGATCGCGCGCCCGCGCGGCTGGGACGTGGTCATCGACGCCACCGGCAACGCCAAAGCCATCCAGGACGCGCTGGGCCGGGTCGGCAAGGGCGGAACCTACCTCCAGTTCGGCGTCGCCGACTACGCGACCCGGGCCACCATCGACCCGTACCGCATCTACAACCAGGAGATCACCATCACCGGCTCGATGGCGGTCCTGCACAGCTACGAACGCGCCGCCGAACTATTCGCCGGCGGAGTCCTCGACCCGGAGATCTTCATCAGCGACCGACTGCCGCTGGCGGACTACGCCGAAGCAGTACGGCAGTTCCAGGCCGGGAAAGGCCGGAAGATCCAGGTCCTGCCGTGACGACAAGTACCGAACTTGGACAGGGCTTGACCTGCACCGAGCCGATGCCCGCAGCCCAGACTGACAGAGTGGAAACGGCCGCCCGCGGGCTCCCGGCGCTCGTCGTCGGTGAAGCCTTGGTGGACATCATCGCCGGTCCTCACGGCCCGCGCCGCAGCCACCCCGGCGGCAGCCCCGCCAATGTGGCCCTGGGACTGGGCAGGCTCGGCCACCCTGTCAGGCTCGCCACCCGCTTGGGCGACGACACCCACGGACTCCACGTGCGCAAGCACCTGGAGGACGACGGAGTCGAGCTGTCACCAGGATCCGTGGTCGCCGCCTCCACCTCCACGGCGACGGCCGTCCTTGATACCGCAGGGGCCGCGAACTACACCTTCGACATCACCTGGGCACTGTCGTCAGCCGTCGAGAAAGCCCTGCTCGACGGCCCGCCCGCCCACGTCCACACCGGCTCCATCGCCACCGCCCTGAGCCCGGGAGCCGACCATGTCCTGAGCACCCTGCACGCCCTGCGCTCCTCGGCCACCATCTCCTACGACCCCAACCTGAGGCCCGCGCTGCTCCGCTCGCCGGAGCAGGAACGCGAGCGTGTGGAGCAACTCGTCGCCCTCAGCGACGTGGTGAAGGCCAGCGAAGAGGACCTCGCCTGGCTCCACCCAGGCGAGAACCCCGACACGACAGCGGCCCGCTGGGCACGCAACGGTCCGGCCCTGGTCGTCCTCACCCGAGGAGCGGGTGGCGCCCAAGCCTGGTGGCGACACGGTCACCAGGACGTCGCTCCGGTCCCCGTCCAGGTGGTGGACACCGTAGGAGCGGGCGACGCCTTCATGGCCGGGCTGGTCAGCCAACTGCTGCATGCCGGGCTGCTGGGAGGCGGTCCCGGGGTCGAGGCGGCACGCGCGGCACTGCGCGCGGCGACCGAAACCGACAGGCTGCCCTCAGTTCTCGACGAGGCACTGGCGAGGGCCGCTCTCACCGCCTCTCTCACGTGCGCACGCGAGGGGGCGGATCCGCCCGCCGCAGCAGAACTGGTGTGAGCTGACGGGCCGCCCCTCTCACTCCGAGGCCGGGTTACTCGCCTTTCCTGAAGCCAGGTTCGCGGGTCTCCCGGCACTGCCCGCACTCGGTCGGCGTGTCGTCCTCCCCGGTCCCGTACTGCTGCATGTCATCTGGGCCCTGCGCGATCACGTTCCGGCCGGGGCGTCACGAACCGCGGCCGGGTAGTGGCAAGCTGAGAATCCGCAGGAGTCCCCGACATCGCTAGCCTCCTGCTGCGGTTCGGCCGGAGCAGGTTGCGAGGCGGCCGCGGCGGTGTAGAAGACCGACGAGCCCTGCTTGGTGCGGTGAGCATGGCTCTTGGCGACGAGCCCTTCAAGGGTGGTGCGCACGACCGTGGTCTTCACGCTGCGGTCGGGGTGGGCCTGCGTGAGCGCGGCAGTGATTTCGGCAGCGGAACGCGGCTCACCCTGCTGCTCCAGGTGGCCGCGGATCACCTCGACGAGGGTCGGCTTGGCCGAGGCATCCACGGCAGCTGCGCCGTCCGTGCCTCACCAGAACTCCGCCGAAACCAAGCAGCGCAAGCCGAAGAAGGCGGCCGCTTCACCCTCGAAGAAGACAGCTGCCAAGAAGCCCACCGCCAAGACCTCGCCCGTAAACGCGTCCGGGACCGTAGTGCCGAGAGCCTGCTGCATGTTCACCAGCACGGCGCGGTCCTGTCCTGCTGCAGGGCACGCAGCTGCTCCTGCAGGGCCTCGATCTCCTGACCGATACGTTCCTGCTCCTTGGCGTTGCGGTCGAGGTCACCCGTCACCTGGGCGATGTAGTGCGATGTCAGCTCTGTTACGGCAGCTGTAGATAGGTCTGCCGGTGCTCGGCGCTGCTGTTCAGCGGCTTGAGGGGGGGTGGGCTCGGGCATGAGGACGGCCGCCTTGATCATGACGTGGCGTGACGCAACGTCAGAACGAGACGGCCGCCTCGGCCACGGTGGACCACGACGGCCACGCGACCGCGTTCAGGGGCCTGTTGGCCTCGGTGGCCGGCTGCTTCGCCCGCTGTGAGACCCGGGAGACATTCGCGCGGATGGCGCGGGGCATGCTGATGGAACT
>LRTP01000378.1 GCA_001550305.1 Streptomyces diastatochromogenes | reverse complement strand
GGCCAACGGCCACGCCACCGCCCGCGCGGTCGCCGCGCTGTACGGGATCTTCGCCGGGCGCGGGGCGTACGGCTCCCGGCAGGTGCTCTCCCCGGAGGCCGCGGAGCGGGTGCGCGAGGGGCAGGGCAGCTGCCGGGACCTGGTGCTCGGCGCCGGGTTCGAGCACGAGACGGAAGCCGGCCTCGGGCTGTGGCTGAGCGGGCCCAATGGCTCGTACGGTCCCCACCCGAGGGCTTTCGGACACGACGGCTTCGGCGGCTCCTGCGGTCTCGCCGACCCGGAGTCGGGCCTCTCCCTGGGGTACGTCATGAACCGGATGGGCCCGCACATCGCCGACGACCCAAGGAAGATGGCGCTCGTGGACGCCCTGTACAGCGCGCTCTGAGCGCGCCCGCGACGCCCGGTGGGTGCGGCTGAAACCGGCCGAACCGTCCGACCGCTCTTCCCTCGTGGTTTAGACCAATGCTAGATCTGGTGGCGCACAGAGCCCGCACGGCTACGTCTTGTCACCACGATCAGCACGCTCACCACGGTCACCTCTCAGGAGGCGCGGACATGGCCCGCACCACCAGTCCAACCAGCACCCACCCGTCCGACCAGGAGCCCCGTTACGCGCGGATCGCCGCACAACTGCTCGGCGAACTGCGCGACGGGACGGTTCCGCCCGGTAAACGACTGCCGGGAGAAAGGGAGTTGGCCACGCGCTTCGGCGTCAGCCGCGAGACGGTGCGGCAGGCGCTGCAGCGGCTGCGGCGCGACGGTCTTGTCTCCACCGACCGGCGCGGCAGCCACGCCACCCTGCCCGGCACCACCGCCGAGCACATCCCCTCGCTCGACTTCCCCGTCGGCGCGCACACCGCCGAGCCGTGCGCCGTCCACCGCGCCAGTGTCACCTGGGAGGCTCCCCCGCCCGAGCACGCCGAGGCTCTGGGACTCGCGCCGGCCCGGCCGACCCTCGTCCATCGCTACGAGTCGGCCGCGGCGGACGGCAGCGGACTGCGTACGGCCGTCACCTCGTTCTCCGCCGTCGCCGTGACCGAGGTCGAGGAACTCGCCCGCTACCGCGACCGTGCGGACGGCTGCGCGTCGGCACAGCTGCGACGGGCGTACGACTGGATGCGCAAGGCCGGGCTGACGCTGCACCACCGGGACGCGATCACCCGGCTCCCGCAGTCCGTGCGGGTCACCCGGCGTGTGCACGACCAGTACGACCGGCCCCTGGAGATCACCGAACTGGTGGTGGAGGCCCAACAGGACGCCCTTGTCTACGAGTTCACGCTGCCGGCGGCGGGGTGACCGATCCGGGGATGCAGTCACGTGACAGATCCCAGGAGCGCCGTGGGCGACTAGGTTCGAGACATGACCACCAACGACGCACAGCAGATCGAGCGGGTCAACGCCACGGGCCGCGTCCCGGTCGTCTTCGTCCACGGCCTGTGGCTGCTGCCGAGCAGCTGGGACCGGTGGACCGCGCACTTCGAGCAGGCGGGCTACGCGCCGGTCTCCCTGTCCTGGCCCGACGACCCCGACACGGTCGAGGAGGCCAACGCCCACCCGGAGGTCCTCGCCGGCAAGACGGTCGGGCAGGTCGCCGACCATCTGGAGACATTGATCGGCGGCCTGGAGAAGAAGCCGGCGGTCATCGGCCACTCCTTCGGTGGACTGCTCACCCAGATCCTCGCCGGCCGGGGCCGGTCCGCCGTCTCGGTGGCGATCGACCCGGCACCGTTCCGGGGCGTGCTGCCGCTGCCGATCTCGTCGCTGCGCTCCGCCGCGCCGGTCCTGGGCAACCCGGCCAACCGGCACCGGGCCGTCCCGCTCACCTTCGACCAGTTCCGTTACGGCTTCGCCAACGCGGTGAGCGAGGAGGAGGCCAAGGAGCTGTACGACACGTTCGCCGTACCCGCGCCGGGCGCCCCGCTCTTCCAGGCCGCCACGGCGAACTTCAACCCGTGGACCGAGGTCAAGGTCGACACCGAGAACCCCGACCGCGGCCCGCTGCTCATCATCTCGGGCGAGAAGGACCACACCGTGCCGTGGGCGATCGCGAACGCCTCGTACAAGAAGCAGCAGCACAACCCGGGCGTCACCGAGATCACCGAGATCCCGGGCCGTGGACACGCGCTGACCATCGACCACGGCTGGCAGGAGGTCGCCGACACCGCGCTGGAGTTCGTCCGCCGCTTCGCCTGACCTCCCGCGACAGCGCGGGTCAGCCGGAACCTGAAGCGGCATCCGAAGCGGCGGCGGAGGCGCCGCCGCTTCGGGTGGCCACGACCATCCGGCATCGCGGAGCGCCGTCACGCCGCCACCCGAACTCGGGCAGCGCCAGGAGCTCCACCTCGAACCCCGCCCGCCTCAGCTCCCGCTGTACGTCGCCGAGCCGGAACGCCCGGTAGTACATGACGAACGGTGGCCGCCAGACCGCGTTGCGCACCCGCATCGCCGCGTCGAAGCCCCACAGGGCCCAGTACCAGGGCGAACTCGGGCGCGGCGGGGCCGTGACGGGGAACGCGAAGCGCCCGCCCGGTCGCAGGACGGAGTGGACCTGGGCGAACAGCCCCGGCAGCTCGCGCGGCAGGAAGTGCCCGAACGCGCCGAAGCTGACGACGAGGTCGAAGACGGGGCCGAAGGGCAGGGCCCGCGCGTCACCCCGTACCCACGCGAGGCGCGGCGACATCCCCTGGTCCACGCCCTCGTACGATCCGGGGCTCGCCCCCGCTCGCGCGCCGGGCCGCGGGCGCGTTTCGGCGCCGGGAAGCGCGACCCCCGGCGCGTCCGCTTCCGTACGCTTCAGTCCCCCCGTACCCGTCCGCTCCCGTCCCACGGCGAGCATCCCCGCGCTGATGTCGACCCCGGTGACCCGACCCCGGCACAGTCCGCTCAGCACCTCCATGCCCGCGCCCGTGCCGCAGCACAGGTCGAGCCCGTGGTCGAACGGGCCGATGGGGCCCAGTGCGCGGGCCACGGCGTCGAGGATCGCGTCCGGAGTCCGGAACGGCGTGTGGTCGAACTTGGGTGCGAGCAGGTCATAGCCGTGCTCGACGGAGGACAGGGCCTGCGCGGCGAGTTCGCGGAGGGTGGGACCTTGCGGGGTGAACATCGCCCTCAGCTTAGGGGCAGCGCGCGCCCCGGGCGCCGGTCTAGGGTCCCGTTCATGACTTCGTTCCGTCCCGCCCCCGCCTGGCTGGCCGACGCCGTCTTCTACCAGATCTATCCGCAGTCCTTCGCCGACTCGAACGGCGACGGCATCGGCGACTTCAACGGGATCGCCGAGCGCCTCGACCACCTCGCGTGGCTGGGCGTGAACACCGTGTGGCTGAACCCGTGCTTCGTCTCACCGTTCCGCGACGCCGGGTACGACGTCAGCGACTACCTGGCCGTCGCACCGCGCTACGGCTCCCTCGACGACCTGGCCAAGCTGGTCGACGAGGCGGGCCGGCGCGGCATCCGGGTCCTGCTGGATCTCGTGGCAGGGCACACCTCCGACGAGCACCCGTGGTTCGAGGCCGCCGCGCACGATCCGACCGACGACCGGTACATCTGGGCGGCCGAGGGCCGTCCCGACGGCTTCGTCCCCTCCCCCGGCACCCGCCCGGGCGCGTACCTGCCGAACTTCTTCGCCTTCCAGCCCGCCCTCAACTTCGGCTACGCGCGGGCGAATCCGGCCGAGCCCTGGCGCCTGCCGGTCGACGCCGAGGGGCCGCGCGCCAACCGGGCGGCGCTGCGCACGATCATGGACCACTGGCTGGGTCTGGGCCTGTCCGGCTTCCGTGTCGACATGGCCGCCTCGCTCGTCAAGGACGATCCGGACAAGATGGAAACCGCCAAGGTCTGGGCCGAGTTGCGCCACTGGCTGGACGACGCGCATCCGGACGCGGTGCTGCTCTCGGAGTGGGGCGAGCCGGAGGTGTCCGTCCCGGCGGGCTTCCACGCGGACTTCTTCCTCCAGTTCGGCGGCCCCACCGACGGCCTCGCCCTGCGCTCGCTGTGGAGCAACGGCGAGGGGACGGTCAACGAGAGCTGGGACCCGCTCGACTGCTTCTTCGACCGGAGTGGTCGGGGTTCGCCGCGCCCCTTCCTCGAGGCCTGGGAGAAGGCGTCCACCGCGCTCGGCGCGAGCGGTTTCATCTCCCTGCCCACCGCCAACCACGACTTCTCCCGCCTCAACTGCGGCCCGCGCACACCCGAGCAACTGCCCGCCGCCTTCGCGTTCCAGCTCACCTGGCCGACGCTCCCGGCGATCTACTACGGCGACGAGATCGGCATGCGCTACCTTCCGGGCCTGCCCGACCAGGAGGGCAGCGTCCTCGGCCCCCGCTACAACCGCGCGGGCTCCCGCACACCGATGCAGTGGGACGAGGGCCCGAACGCCGGTTTCTCCACGGCCGCGCCGGACCGCCTCTACCTCCCCGTCGACCCGTCGCCCACCCGCCCGACCGTCGCCGCCCAGCGCGCCGACGAGACCTCGCTCCTCCACCTCGTACGCCGCCTCGTCACCCTGCGCACCCACACCCCGCAACTCGGCTCCCGCGGCTCGGTGGAGGTGCTGCACGCCGGCCATCCGTTCGTGTACCTGCGCGGCGGACGGTACCTCGTGGTCGTCAACCCACGGGAGCGGAGCGTGAGTTGTGCCTACGAGGGTGCCCGCGCCGGGGTGCCCCTGGAGGCCGACGGGGTCACGGTGAACGGCTCCACGATCACCGCCGAGGGCTTCGCGTACGGGATCTTCGACCTGGGCCCCGACCGCTAGTCGCCGTCCCTGCCCTGGTCCAGGAACGCGCACACCGCCTCCGTGAACGCCTGAGGCGCCGCGCTGTGGATGAGGTGTCCGACGGGGATCGTGACGACTCGCCCGCCGGGGACGCGGCGGGCGAGTTCGGCGATGCCGTCCTGGGGCACATGGCTGGCGGGTCCGCCGGCCAGCACCAGTGTGTCGGCGGTGATCCTGCTCAGTCCCTCGAGCCAGGCCGGGTCGGGCGTGTCGATCTGCCTTCTGATGGCCACCACCATGTCCCAGTCGAAGGTGAGTTCGCCGTCCGGCCTGGTCGGGGTGGTCTTCTCGCGGGGCCGCGGAACCGGCACGTCCTCCAGGACGAGCCGGCTCACCCGCTCCGGTCGCTCCTGAGCGAGCAGGTGGGCCACGACCCCGCCCATGGAGTGTCCGATCAGGTCCACCGTGCCGAGTCCCAGGACGTCGAGGAACCGGAGCACGTCGGCACGCATGAGTTCGAGCGAGTACTCCCCCGGCCAGTCGCTCCGCCCGTGGCCGCGCAGATCGAGCGCGTAGACCCGTCGTCCGCGGGCGAGGGCGGGCACGACCTCGTCCCAGTCGGTGCTGTTCTCCCCGAGCGCGTGCAACAGGACGAGCGGCGCAGCTGACTCCTGCCCCCACACCTGGCAGACGAGCCGGACCCCTCCCACATCAACCGTACGGTGATCAACCATGCGGGAGAGGATATGCGTGGGTCATCGCCCGCCGGCACCGGCGTCGGTCGCCCCGGCGGCTCAGCCGACCGTGAGGACGATGGCGCCGGAGTAGACGCCTCCTGCCTCGATGGCCGTCTGCGTGCCGTCGACCGTCAAGGTCACGGACTTGCCGCTCGCCGCCCGCACCGCCGCGTCGGCGGCGAGCGTCAGCCTGGTCAGGTGCGAGGTGCCGGTCACGGTCCAGGTCGAGCCGCTGTTCAACTGGACGATCACGCCGTTGTTGACGGCGGGCTTGACGGTGTTGGTGACCTGGCCCAGCTCGTAGAAGTTCGAGGAGTCGATCGTGTCGACGCGGTGCTTGGCCTCCGTGGCCGAGATGACGCCCCGCACGGTCGAGTCCTCGAAGGTGAGGACCATGTTCTTGCCCGCGCGCACGCCGTTGTAGAAGTCGCCCGCCAGCGCGATGGAGGTGAAGGTGGCGGCGCCGTCGGCCGTGTGGACCGAGGTCGGGTCGAAGGAGGCGTCCTTGGCGGGGTCGCCCGTGGGTTCGGTGTAGACGCCGACGTTCATCATCTTGCCGTCGACGTTCACCGGACCCGGGTCGTCGCTCTCGATCATCTGCAGGATGATCCCGTTGCCGGGGTTGAGCTGCGCGCCGTCCGAACCGTCCACCGTGATCGAGGTCTGCTGCCCCTTGTTGAGGAAGGTGGTCTGCGCGGAGGTGATGACCGTGCCGCCGTCCAGCTTCAGGGTGCCGGCGCCGAAGAACATGAAGCCGAAATGGCCCGAGTTGACGACCGTGATCCGGGCCGGGACGGCCGCGAGTTCGGCCTTGGTCAGGCCGAGGCCGAGCGAGGAGTTGAGCGCCGCGACGGCTTCGCGGGTGCTGTCGCCGTAGTGGATGGAGGCGGCCGGGCCCGCACAGATGGTGGCGTAGCTGCCGACGTCGAACTGCGAGCCGAGCACGCGGACGGTGGCGTCCCCGATGGCGTAGGTGCCGTAGCCGTACGTTCCCGTGTTGCCGACGCTGCTGTTGATCGCCGTCAGCTGGAGTCCGCTGCCGCCCTCCACCGACAGGGCTCCCCAGGTCTCCGACTGCACGGTCGAGTTGATGTACGTCGCCTTGGTGCCGGCGCCGATGAGGTTGGTGGCGCGGACATTGCCGTCCAGGCCCAGCATCCACGGCACGGACTCCATGTACGGGGTCTCCACGGTCGCCCGGTAGTCGGCGGGGAGCGTGCCGTTGCGGGCCCGCAGGCGGGAGTTCTTCACGATGACGTTGGCGCCGTCGTCCGCGACGACCGTCGTGCGCACCACGCCCTTGTTGGTGATCCTGGCGCCGTCCACGACGAGTGTCGTGGCCGAACCGGTGCCGACGACCGCGGCGCCGTATCCCGCGAAGTCGCAACGCCCGTTGCCCGTGAGGGAGATGGCGGGGCTCTTGAGGGTGTAGGTGCCGTTCTTCACGAAGACACCGTCGAAGCACTCGCCGGTGGAGGTGATCGCGACGTTGCGGGCGAGGGTGTCGGTGAGGGTGCCGCCGACGACGCCGGACAGGACGGACTTGGCGCGGTCCACGCCGTCGGCGCCCACGTAAAGGGCCTGCCGGAAGGGGAAGGTGACGGTCTGGTAGGTGACCGCGTTGGCCTCCGCCACGGTGAGCACGATGTCGCCCTGGTAGGTGCCGGCGGAGATCAGCGTCTCGGTTCCGCCCGTCTCGGTGAGGAGCTGCCCGGTCTCGACCCCGTCGACGGTGAGGGTGACGCTGTACCCGTCGGGCGCGGTGACCTTTCCGCCTTCGGCTATGGACAGTTCGCTCACGCGCGTGGTCGCCGAGAGCTGGTACGTCTCGCCGGCCCCCACGGAGATCTTGTCCGCCTTGGTCGTCTTCGCGGTGGGTCCCGCGGCCAGGGCGGGGGTTGCCGAAGCGAGCAGGGCTCCGGCCGTGGCCGTACCGGCGATCAGGAACGAACGTCGGGTGATCAGCGTCATTGCATGCCTTCCCAGAGATCGAGTGCGCGATTGCGCAGCGTGACCGGCCGACCGTCGGATTCATGGGGGGCGACGGCTCGGGCGGAGGCACCAAAGGTGCGCGTGAGAAAGTCAATCAGCCCTGTGTACAAGGGAGTAGCCACCTAGTGGACACATACCGGAGGGCGATGTCTCAGATCGCGCGGCCCGCTTCATGGCCGTCACACAGCGTGTTCACAGACGGGTCGGCGGGGAGCACTCATCGGTGCGGCGGACGACCTGGAGCCGTCCGCCGCACCGTGCCCACCGTGCTCGCCGCGCCCGGGACTACGCCGGTGCGACCATCCCCGCCGACAGGTCGATGTCCGCCCCGCACAGCCCCGGCATCGCGAGCATCGCCACCAGCGCCCGGGCGACCTCGTCCTCCTCCACGAGCCGGCCCAGCGCGGCGCGCGAGGCGAAGTCCCGCTCGGCGGCCTCGACGCTCGTCCCGGTCAGCTCGGCCGTCAGCCGGAAGTTGCGATCCATGCGCGGTCCCCGAACCGGCCCGGGAGAAAGGGAGTTGACCGCGACACCGTACGGCCCGACCTCGCCCGCCAGCGTCCGGGTCAGACCGAGGAGCGCCATCTTGGAGGCGGTGTACGGGGTGCGGTTCAGCAGCGGCCGCTTCCCGCTCACGGAGGCGATGTTGACGATGTCACCGCCGCCGGCCGCGATCATGGGCGGCAGGAAGGCCCGGCACATCAGGTACACCCCGCGGACGTTGGCGGCGAACACCTCGTCCCACTCCTCGGGCTCGATGTCGGTGAGCGGGCGTACCGGTCCCGCGACTCCGGCGTTGTTGACGAGCAACGACACCTCCTCGTCGGCGAGTTCGAGGGCCAGGGCGCGCACCGACTCCGGGTCGGAGACGTCACACACCGCCGTGCGGGCCCCTCCGCCCGCCTTGGCCACCCGCGCCGCGGCGTCCGCGAGAGTCCGCTCGCCGCGGCCGACGAGGATCACCCGGGCCCCGGCTCCCGCCAGGGCGAGCGCGAAGGCCCGCCCCAGCGGTCCGCCGCCGCCCGTGATCAGTGCCGTACGCCCGTGGAGGGTCATGCCGTGTTCCACGGCAGTTCGTCGCCCGCGGCCTTAGCCGCCCGTACGTCACCGGAGCGGGCGTGCCCCTCGAACAGCTCGACGCGGGAGGCGCGCCCGCACAGCCGGCCGAGCAGGGCCCCCGAGCCGGTGTCCGTGACCTCCTGATAGGTGACCGTCTTGAGGTACTTCCCCACCCACAGGCCGCCGGTGTAGCGGGCGGCGCCCCGGGTCGGCAGCACATGGTTCGTGCCGATGACCTTGTCGCCGAAGGACACACAGGTGCCCTCGCCCAGGAAGAGCGCGCCGTACTGCGTCATCCTGCGCAGGGCCTCGCGCGGCTCGGCGGTCAGGAC
Source organism: Streptomyces diastatochromogenes (assembly GCA_001550305.1). GTDB lineage: Bacteria > Actinomycetota > Actinomycetes > Streptomycetales > Streptomycetaceae > Streptomyces > Streptomyces mirabilis_D. The sequence goes on along the minus strand of LRTP01000378.1, from coordinate 3,809 downwards.
CTCGACGTGCTCGAAGGCGAACGCGTCCGCGAGCGCGTACAGCTCGTCGAGGGAGTCCACGACGTGCACCTGCCCGTGGTCGCGCCAGGCGGGTCCGGCGAAGTCGCGCGTGGGCATGCCGGGGAGGAGCCGCTCGACCTCGGCGATGGTCTTCTCGGCGATCTCGCGGGAGGTGGTGATCAGGACGGCCGGGGAGTCGGGGCCGTGCTCGGCCTGGGAGAGCAGGTCGACGGCGCACACGAAGGGGTCGGCGGCGCTGTCGGCGAGGACCAGGATCTCCGTCGGGCCCGCGAAGAGGTCGATGCCGATCTCGCCGAACAGCTGCCGCTTGGCCTCGGCGACATAGGCGTTGCCCGGCCCGGCGATCAGGTTCACCGGCTCCATGGTGTCCGTGCCGACGGCCATCGCGGCGACGGCCTGCACCCCGCCCAGCAGCCAGATCTCGTCCGCACCCGCGAGATGCGCGGCGGCGACGGTGGCCGCGGGGACCTCGCCGTGGATCGGGGGCGTACAGGCGACGACCCGCGGCACGCCCGCGACCTTCGCCGTGACGATGGTCATGTGCGCGGACGCGGTGAGCGGGTAGCGGCCACCGGGGATGTACGCGCCCGCCGCCCGCACCGGGATGTGCTTCTGCCCGAGCCTGACGCCCGGCAGGGTCTCCACCTCGAACTCGCCCATCGAGTCGAGCTGGTGGCGGGCGAAGGAGCGCACCTGGTCCTGGACGAAGCGGATGTCGTCGATGACCTGGCGCGGAACCGAGGCGACGATCTTCTCGATCTCCTCGGCGGAGAGCCGGAAGGCGTCGGGGCTCCACCGGTCGAACTTCTCGGAGTACGCGCGCACGGCCGCGTCGCCGCGCTCGCGGACGTCCGCGATGACGCCCGCCACGGTCTCGCGCACCTGGTCGAGCGAGGCGGTGACCTCCGCCCCCGGTACGGCGTGCTTCAGGATCGTTGCCACAACTGCGGCCTTTCTGCGGGTGGTTGACGGCGGTCGGCGGACAGGCCCTAAACGGGGGGTGCGACGAACAGCACGTCGGGATCGTTGAACTGCTCCTTGGCCACCGACTCGCTCATCGGGTCGGCGGTGCCCCACTGGTCCTGGGTGATCGGGTCGTCCACGTCGTGGCGTCCCGGGTGCCACAGGTCCTCCTCCAGGACCGCGAGTTCGGTCGTGTACTCGACCGTGTTGCCGTGCGGGTCGTGGAAGTAGGAGAAGGTGTTGTCGCCGGCGAGATGGCGGCCCGGACCCCAGGTGAGCCGGGTCCCGGCGCGCAGCGCGCGCCCCGCGCCGCGCATGTACTCCTCCACTCCGCGCATCTCGAACGAGGCGTGGTGCAGGGAGACATGGGGTCCGCGCGCGATGGCGAAGGAGTGGTGGAGCGGGCTGCACCGCAGGAAGTACATGAGGTCGCCCATGTGCGGCGAGTACAGGGTGTCGGTGAGCCGGAATCCGAGGTGCCGGACGTAGAAGTCCCTCAGCCTCTCCGGGTCCTGCGAGTTGACCACGCAGTGCGAGAGGCGCACCGGGATCGCCTCGCGCTCCTCGATCCTGCGGTGTGCGCGCGTCTCGACGTCGGCCGACACCTCCACGACCCGGCCGTCCGGGTCGAAGAAGCGGAAGCCGTAGCCGCCTCCGGGCGTGTCCAAAGCCCCCGGCTCGCCGATGAGTCGGACTCCGGACCGCCCGAGGCGCGGATGCAGTTCGTCCACGGCGGCCGGCGAGACGGCGCCGAAGGCGACCAGGTCCATCCGCTTCCGCTCGTCCTCGCGGATGCGGACGATGTACTGCTCGGGGCTGCCCTCGGCGGCGAAGAAGGCGATCCCGCTGTCGCCGGCGACCTCGGTCAGACCCCAGGTGGTGCCGTAGAAGGCGCGCTGCCGGGCGAAGTCCGGTACGGCCAGGTCGACATGGCGGAGATGCGTGATGGGCTGGAAGGTGCTGGTCACTGTCCGCTCCTGACGGTGTTGCGCTGGTGGCCGAGGCCCGTGATCTCCGCCTCCATGACGTCTCCGGGCCGGAGGAAGACACCCCAGTGCGCGCCGTTGCCCGCCGGGGAACCGGTGAGCAGCAGGTCGCCGGGGCGCAGGGTGGTGGTCGTGGAGACGTAGGCGATGAGCCGGGGAATGTCGAAGATCATGTCCTTGGTGGACTCGTCCTGGCGCACGGTTCCGTTGTGGCGCAGGGTGATCCGGACGTCCGCCTCTTCGGTGGGGTTGCCGACGAAGGCGGCCGGTACGAGGAAGGGGCCGGTCGGCAGGAAGGTGTCGGCGTTCTTGGCGGTGAACCAGTCGGTGCCGATCGCCTTGAGGTCGGGCCGGTAGAGCCGGTCGCGGGTGGTGAGGTCGTTGCAGATGGTGTAGGCGGCGACGTACGTCATCGCGTCCTCGGTGGGGATGTGTTTGCCCGTCCTGCCGATGACGAGGGCGAGTTCGAGTTCCCAGTCGTGCTGCTCACCGAGCGCGGGCAGCACGATGTCGTCGTACGGGCCGCAGATCGCGCGGGGCGAGCCGAGGAAGACGTACGGGACGCCGCTGCGGATCCGCTCGTCCATCATCAGCTCGGCGTCCGCTCGGGCCTCCTCGGGCGTGGCGCCGTGCACGCTCTCCTTCTCGGCGGCGACCAGGTCCACCACGTGCTTGCGGTAGTTGGCGCCGCTCTGCAGGACCTGGCCGGGCTCGATGGGGGCGAGGACGCGGAGGTCGGCGAGGGCGTGCCAGGCCCCGGCGGTCTCCTGGGCGAGGTCGGCCAGGCGCGGGAAGAGGGCCTCCCAGTCCTCGACGACCGCGCGCACGGACGGGGCCAGGTCGGACAGGTCACGTACCCGGGGCCCGACGACCAGGCCCGGGAAGACCAGGGAGCCGTCCCCGAAGGTGCCGAGGGCGAACGGCCCGGTGTGGGAGGGAATTCGGTCGGGCACAGGCTGTCTCCTCGTACGGCGGGTGGCTTGCCGTCGACGCTAGGCAGCGCGGGGGCGGGGCGGAAATGGCGATCCGCGATGCCTGCCATCAGGGGGCGGGAGGCCGTGTGATCAGCGGCCCATCGTCGTACGGGATGGATGACGTCCCCCTTGCCGATGCCTCGATCCGTTGACCCTGCAACGACCCTCCGAGCAGGCTCGAAGCACCATCGGACCTGAGGAGCGAGTGTGATCGTCGAGCATGCCGAACTGACCGTGGAAGCCGGTCGTGAGCGGGTTTTCGAGGCCGTCTTCGACAAGGCCCGCGAGGTGCTCGCCGAGGCGGACGGGTTCCGCTGGACCGAGCTGCTGCGCTGCGAGGAGCGCCCGGACCGCTATCTGCTGCTGGTCGGCTGGACGTCCGTGGAGGCGCACACGGTCGGCTTCCGCAGCTCCGAGCGCTTCCAGCGGTGGCGCGCCCTGGTCGGGCCCTTCTTCGCCGAGCCGCCCGCCGTCGCGCACTACCGCACGCTCGGCGACCGCTTCACCGCCTGACCGCACCCCACCCGCACCTCTGTTCTTCTTCTACGTTCGCAAGGATCGCCCATGGCCGTACACAAGGTGCTCGTCGTCGGCGGCGGCATCACCGGTAGCGTGCTGTCGCTCGCGCTCGCCCAGCGGGGCGCCGAGGTCGAGCTCGCCGAGATATCGCCCCAGTGGTTCGGTGTGGGCCACGGCATCACCGTCCAGGGCAACGCGCTCAAGGCGCTGCGCTCGGTGGGCGTGCTCGACCGGGTGCTCGCCCGGGCCGTCCCGTTCGACGTGATGCGGCTGCGCCGGGCCGACGGCGGACTGCTCGCCGAGCTGCGCACCCCGCACACCGGCGGTGCCGAGCTGCCGTCGACGG
>LRTP01000377.1 GCA_001550305.1 Streptomyces diastatochromogenes | reverse complement strand
CCCGCACCCGGGGTGCGCGGTGGGGTGGTGCCGGGGCGGCGGGTGTCGTGGCGGCCGGGTGGGCGGGTGCCCGGGCGGCGCTTCGTCCTGGTCATCACCTTGTTCATGCGTCGTCCCCGTTCATGCGTCGTTCCCGTTCAGCGTCGGCCCCGCTCGCCGCGACCGGTCGATACCGGGCGGTAACTTCGTGTTGGGGATCTTCTACGAGGCGGGAGCCGGTCCCCGCAAGGACGCCGGGTGCGCGTCGCGGCGGCAGGAAGGTTCACCTATCAGAGTGAGCGGGAGGGGTGGGAGGCCCGGCGGGGAAGGGATGTTCCGGGTGAATCGCGGGCCGGGGGTGGACGCCGTACGGGGGAGGGACCGAGACCCGAAAGGGGACGCCCGCACGTATCCTGAAGGCCTTCCCGGGAGGCGCGGGACCGCCCTTCCGGGAGCCCTCCGACCCGGGAACCCTCCCGACTACGAAAGCGGCCAGCCATGCGCGTCTACGTCCCCCTGACCCTCTCCGGTCTCGCCGAGGCGTACAAGACGGGGGAGCTGGCGGCGGGACCGGTCGTCGCGTACGCCGTCACGCCCGCGTTGCGCGAGTGGTACCTCTCCGACGACATCGAGGAACTCGAGTACGCGGCGCTGAACCGGGCCGCGCTGGCTTCGCTGCGGCTGCTCGCGGGGGAGTCGGGGGCCGTGCGGCGGCGGGTGGTCGTCGCGGTCGACGTTCCCGACCGGGCCGCGGTCGCCGATCCCGACCGGGGACTCGATCCGGTGGCGCTCGGTGAGGTGCGGGTGTCGGGGCCCGTGGCCCTGTCCAAGGCGGCCGCGGTGCACGTGGACGCCGATGACGCCGGGGAGGACGTCTCGGCCGCCGTGGACGCGCTCGGGGCGGCCGATCACGGGGACGACGACGCGCAGTTCATCGTGGACGGGGCCGAGGACCACGAGTTGTTGTGGTTCGCGACGCAGGAGATTCCCAACCTGGTGGGGCTGGAGGACTGAGCCTGCGCCGAGGGGCGTTGTCAGTGCGGGCGGGTAGTTTCTTGGTATGGGGAAGCAGGGCGCAGCAGCGCACATCGTGTGGGACTGGAACGGGACGCTGTTCCACGACAACGCCGCGATCATCGGAGCGACGAACGCGGCGTTCGCCGAGTTGGGGTTGGAGCCGCTCACGCTCGAGCGGTACCGGGAGTTGTACTGCGTGCCGGTGCCGAAGTTCTACGAGCGGCTGATGGGGCGGCTGCCGACCGATGCCGAGTGGGAGGTCATGGACGACACCTTCCATCGGTACTACGCGGAGCACCGTGTGACGTGCGAGCTCACCGAGGGGGCGTCGACGTTGCTCGCGGACTGGCGGTCGGCGGGGCGCAGCCAGTCGCTGTTGAGCATGTATGTGCACGAGGAACTGGTGCCGCTGGTGCGGGGGTTCGGGATCGAGCCGCACTTCGTGCGGGTGGAGGGGCGGGTCGGGCCGTCCGGCGGCAGCAAGGCCGAGCACATGGTGCGGCACATAGGCTCGCTCGCGGGCGTGGACCCGGAGCGCACGGTGGTGATCGGGGACGCCGCCGACGACGCGGTGGCCGCCCTGCACGTGGGGGCGCGCGCCGTGCTCTACACCGGCGGTTCGCACAGTCGCGCCAGCCTCGAAGGGGTCGGCGTGCCCGTGGTGGACAGCCTGGAGGAGGCGGTCGAGGAGGCCGAGCGACTGATGGCGGCGTAGGCCTGCCGTCCGCGCTCGCCGCGCGGGGTGTGCGGCGGCGCCCGGGGTGTGCGGCGCCCCTCGCCGGCGGGGCAGCCGCGTATCCGGCTCGGATCTCGCTGGTGCTGAGCCGCCTACCCGGCTCCGATCTCGCCGGTGCTGAGCCGCGTACCCGGCTCACACCTCCCAGGTCACCGCCCCCGAGTCGTTCAGCCCACCGGTGCCTTCGCCCTCAGTACCTTGAGGAACTCGCGCATCCAGGCCGGGTGGTCCGGCCAGGCGCGGGCGGACACGAGGGTGCCGTCGACCACCGCCTCCGCGTCCTGGAAGGTCGCTCCGGCGGCCTGCATGTCCAGTTCCAGTGCCGGGTACGCGGTGACGCGGCGGCCGCTCAGGGCGTCGGCGGCGGCCGTGAGGAGCGGGCCGTGGCAGATCTGGGCCACGGGCTTGTCGGCGTCGAAGAAGGACTTGAGGATCTTGCGGAGTTCGGGGTCGTTGCGGAGGTACTCGGGCGCGCGGCCGCCCGGGATCACCACGGCGGCGTACTGGCCGGGGTCGACCTCAGAGAACGCGAGGTCGGCGGGCCAGGTGTAGCCGGGCTTCTCCGTGTACGTGTCGAAGCCGGGTTCGAAGTCGTGGACCACGAAGCGGAGCTGCTTGCGGGTGGGGGCCGCGATATGGACCTCGTAGCCCTCCTCGCGCAGGCGCTGGTAGGGGTACAGGACCTCCAGTGATTCCGCCGCGTCGCCGGTGACCATCAGGATCTTCGGTGTCATGTCGGTGCCGCTCCCTTCGGTGGAGCTTCGGTGGAGCTTCAGCGGGCCCGGTGGGTCCCAGGGGCCCCAGCGGGACTCCAGGCCCCAGCGGGACTCCAGGCCCCAGTCGGACCCCGGTGGCCCGAGCGGGTCCCAACGGGACCTCAGAAGGACTTCAGCGGGACTTCAGCGGGGCCCCAGCTCTATTCCGCCTCTGCGCCACCGTCCTCGTCAACGTGGTGCCGCAGGAGAGGGTTACCGGAGGACTGCACGTTCCCGCCCCATTCGTCCCTGTGCATACTGTCAAAGTTCCACCCCCGGTTTTGTACACATACGGCTCATGACGGGCCCCGGGTAGGGAGCGATAGCCTGGTGGCGTGATCAGCGCGATATCTCGCGGGGGCCCAGTTGCCCCTGCCTCGCGCCCGGAGCGCACGGACGACATCCGTGACCGGGCGGCGATCGCTGATCTTCATGGGCGGGACGGAGCGGCGACCGCGGCAAGCACCAGCGGAAACGCGGGCGCAAGCGGAATCGCGAGCGTTCTCCGTAGGCCGCGGACACCCCGGGGACGGACGACGCAGAGATCAGCGTCACAGTCGCCGAGGGTGCCGAGAATGGCCGATACCCCCCCGCTCATCTCTCCATGCGGCATAGCGTCGGACCAGACCGGACACCCCGCGTCACGGCGTTACGTCGGAGAAGAGACCGTACTTCCTTCTACGTCACGCAATGGCGCGCGACAGGAGCCAGAGGACAATGCAGACCAAGCTGGACGAAGCCAAGGCCGAGCTGCTCGAGAGGGCTGCCCGGGTAGCTGAGAACAGCCCGGTCGGGGGGCACCTACCGACTGGGACGACGAGCGAGGGCACTCCGGACAAGGACACCGTGCTCGCGTTCCTCCAGCGCTACTACCTGCACACCGCCCCGGAGGACCTGACCGACCGCGACCCGGTCGATGTCTTCGGAGCAGCCTTCTCCCACTACCGACTGGCCGAGAACCGCCCCCAGGGCACGGCCAACGTCCGAGTGCACACGCCCACCGTCGAGGAGAACGGCTGGACCTGCAGCCACTCCGTCGTCGAGGTCGTGACCGACGACATGCCCTTCCTCGTCGACTCGGTCACCAACGAGCTGTCCCGCCAGGGCCGCGGCATCCACGTCGTCATCCACCCGCAGTTCGTCGTGCGGCGCGATCTGACCGGCGAGCTCATCGAGGTGCTGCCCGACCGCCCCACCATCGAGGGGCTGCCGCACGACGCGCACGTCGAGTCCTGGATCCACGTCGAGATCGACCGTGAGACCGACCGCGCCGACCTGAAGCAGATCACCGCCGATCTGCTGCGCGTCCTGTCCGACGTCCGCGAGGCCGTCGAGGACTGGGAGAAGATGCGCGACGCCGCGCTGCGCATCGCCGAGGAACTGCCCACCGAGCCGACCGCCGACGACCTGCGCGACCAGGAGGTCGAGGAGGCCCGTGAGCTGCTGCGCTGGCTCTCGGACGACCACTTCACCTTCCTGGGCTTCCGCGAGTACGAGCTGCGCGACGACGACTCGCTGGCCGCCGTCCCCGGCACCGGACTCGGCATCCTGCGCTCCGACCCGCAGCACGGCGGTGACGACAGTCACCCGGTCAGCCCGTCCTTCGAGCGGCTGCCCGCCGACGCCCGCGCCAAGGCCCGTGAGCACAAGCTGCTCGTCCTCACCAAGGCCAACAGCCGCGCCACCGTGCACCGGCCGTCCTACCTCGACTACATCGGTGTGAAGAAGTTCGACGCCGAGGGCAACGTCGTCGGCGAGCGGCGCTTCCTGGGCCTGTTCTCCTCGGCCGCGTACACCGAGTCCGTGCGCCGTGTCCCCGTGGTCCGCCGCAAGGTCGAGGAGGTCCTCAAGGGCGCGGGCTTCTCGCCCAACAGCCACGACGGCCGCGACCTGCTCCAGATCCTGGAGACCTACCCCCGCGACGAGCTCTTCCAGACGCCCGCCGACGAGCTGCGCGCCATCGTCACCAGCGTCCTCTACCTCCAGGAACGGCGCCGGCTGCGCCTCTACCTGCGCCAGGACGAGTACGGCCGCTACTACTCGGCCCTCGTCTACCTCCCGCGCGACCGCTACACCACCGGGGTGCGCCTCAGGATCATCGACATCCTGAAGGAGGAGCTGAACGGCACCAGCGTCGACTTCACCGCCTGGAACACCGAGTCGATCCTCTCCCGACTGCACTTCGTGGTCCGGGTCCCGCAGGGCACCGAACTGACGCAGCTCAGCGACGCCGACAAGGACAGGCTCGAGGTGCGGCTCGTCGAGGCCGCCCGCTCCTGGGCCGACGGTTTCGCCGAGGCGCTGAACGCCGAGTGCGGCGAGGAGCGCGCGGCCGAGCTGCTGCGCCGCTACGGCAGCGCCTTCCCCGAGGGCTACAAGGCCGACCACACCCCGCGTGCCGCGGTCGCCGACCTGGTCCACCTGGAGAAGCTCACCCGCGACCGGAGCAAGGACTTCGCGCTCAGCCTGTACGAGCCGGTCGGCGCCGGTCCCGGCGAGCGCCGCTTCAAGATCTACCGCACCGGCGAGCAGGTCTCCCTCTCGGCGGTCCTGCCGGCCCTCAACCGCATGGGCGTCGAGGTCACCGACGAGCGCCCCTACGAGCTGCGCTGCTCGGACCGTACGACGGCCTGGATCTACGACTTCGGGCTGCGCCTGCCCAAGTCCCTGAACGGCAACGGCGACTACCTCGGCGACGACGGCCGTGAGCGCTTCCAGGAGGCCTTCGCCGCCACCTGGACCGGCCAGGCCGAGAACGACGGCTTCAACGCCCTCGTGCTGAGCGCCGGGCTGTCCTGGCGGCAGGCGATGGTGCTGCGCGCGTACGCCAAGTACCTGCGCCAGGCGGGCTCCACCTTCAGCCAGGACTACATGGAGGACACCCTCCGAAACAATGTCCACACCACCCGGCTGCTGGTCTCGCTCTTCGAGGCGCGGATGTCGCCGGAGCGCCAGCACGCGGGTGTTGAGCTGACCGACGCGCTGATGGAGGAGCTGGACGCCGCTCTCGACCAGGTGGCCAGCCTGGACGAGGACCGGATCCTGCGCTCCTTCCTCACCCTCATCAAGGCGACCCTGCGCACCAACTTCTTCCAGGAGGCGCTGGGCGGCAAGCCGCACGAGTACGTCTCCATGAAGTTCGACCCGCAGGCCATCCCGGACCTGCCGGCGCCGCGACCGGCGTACGAGATCTGGGTGTACTCGCCGAAGGTGGAGGGCGTGCACCTGCGCTTCGGCAAGGTCGCGCGCGGTGGTCTGCGCTGGTCCGACCGGCGCGAGGACTTCCGGACGGAGATCCTGGGCCTGGTCAAGGCGCAGATGGTGAAGAACACCGTCATCGTGCCCGTCGGCGCCAAGGGCGGCTTCGTCGCCAAGCAGCTGCCCGACCCGTCCGTGGACCGCGACGCCTGGCTCGCGGAGGGCATCCGCAGCTACCGGACCTTCATCTCGGCGCTGCTCGACATCACCGACAACCTGGTCGCCGGTGCGGTCGTGCCCCCGGTGGACGTGGTCCGGCACGACGGGGAGGACACCTATCTCGTCGTCGCCGCCGACAAGGGCACCGCGACCTTCTCCGACATCGCCAACGAGGTCGCCGAGAGCTACAACTTCTGGCTCGGGGACGCCTTCGCCTCCGGCGGCTCGGCCGGATACGACCACAAGAAGATGGGCATCACCGCGCGCGGTGCCTGGGAGTCCGTGAAGCGGCACTTCCGGGAGCTGGGCGTCAACACCCAGACCGAGGACTTCACCGTCGTCGGCGTCGGTGACATGTCCGGTGACGTGTTCGGCAACGGCATGCTGCTCTCCGAGCACATCCGCGTGGTCGCCGCCTTCGACCACCGGCACATCTTCCTCGACCCGACCCCGGACGCGGAGACCTCGTACGCCGAGCGGCGGCGCCTCTTCGAGCTGCCGCGCTCGTCCTGGGCCGACTACAACACCGAGCTGATCTCGGCCGGCGGTGGAGTCTTCCCGCGGACCGCGAAGGCGATCCCGGTCAACGCGCACGTCCGCGAGGCCCTCGGCATCGAGGCCGGTGTCACCAAGATGACCCCGGCCGACCTGATGAAGGCGATCCTGCAGGCGCCGGTCGACCTGCTGTGGAACGGCGGCATCGGTACGTACGTCAAGGCGTCCTCGGAGTCGCACGCGGACGTCGGCGACAAGGCCAACGACGCCATCCGCGTCGACGGCGCCGACCTGCGCGTCAAGGTCGTCGGCGAGGGCGGCAACCTCGGTCTGACCCAGCTGGGCCGGATCGAGTTCGCGCAGCACGGCGGCAAGATCAACACCGACGCCATCGACAACAGCGCGGGCGTGGACACCTCCGACCACGAGGTGAACATCAAGATCCTGCTCAACGCGGTCGTGACCAACGGCGATCAGACGGTCAAGCAGCGCAACAAGCTGCTCGCCGAGATGACCGACGAGGTCGGCGCCCTGGTCCTGCGCAACAACTACGCGCAGAACGTGGCGATCGCCAACGCGCTGGCCCAGTCGCCGAGCATGCTCCACGCCCAGCAGCGCTTCCTGCGCTTCCTGGTCAGGGAGGGCCACCTCGACCGGGCGCTGGAGTTCCTGCCCAACGAGCGGCAGATCCGTGAGCGGCTCAACTCCGGGCAGGGCCTGACCGGTCCGGAGACGGCCGTGCTCCTCGCGTACACGAAGATCACGGTCTCCGACGAGCTGCTCGCCACCTCGTTGCCGGACGACCCGTACCTGCAGAGCCTGCTGTTCGCGTACTTCCCCACCGCGCTGCGTGAGAAGTTCCGCGAGCAGATCGAGGCGCACGCGCTGTGCCGCGAGATCGTGACGACCGTCCTGGTCAACGACACGGTCAACACGGGTGGTACGAGCTTCCTGCACCGCCTCCGTGAGGAGACGGGCGCGTCCCTGGAGGAGATCGTCCGGGCGCAGACCGCGGCCCGCGCGATCTTCGAGTCAAGCAAGGTGTGGGACGCGGTGGAGGCGCTCGACAATGTCGTCGCCGCCGACGTCCAGACCAGGATTCGGCTGCACTCGCGCCGTCTCGTCGAGCGGGGCACGCGCTGGCTGCTCAACAACCGGCCGCAGCCGCTCCAGCTCGCCGAGAACATCTCCTTCTTCCGCGAGGGGGTCGCGCAGGTCTGGGGCGAGCTGCCCAAGCTGCTGCGCGGTGCGGACCTGGAGTGGTACCAGCAGATCTTCGAGGAGCTGACGGGCGCCGGCGTCCCCGAGGAGCTGGCCACGCACGTGGCCGGGTTCTCCTCGGCCTTCCCGACGCTGGACATCGTGGCGGTGGCCGACCGCACCGACAAGAACCCGATGTCCGTCGCCGAGGTCTACTACGACCTCGCCGACCGCCTGAACATCACCCAGCTCATGGACCGCATCATCGAGCTCCCGCGTGCCGACCGCTGGCAGTCCATGGCCCGCGCCTCGATCCGCGAGGACCTGTACGCGGCCCACGCGGCGCTCACCGCGGACGTGCTCGCCGTCGGCAACGGCACCTCGACCCCGGAGCAGCGCTTCAAGGCCTGGGAGGAGAAGAACGCGGCGATCCTGGGCCGCGCCCGCACCACCCTGGAGGAGATCCAGACCTCGGACTCGTTCGACCTGGCGAACCTGTCGGTGGCGATGCGCACGATGCGGACGCTGCTGCGGACGCACTCGTAGATCACGGTGACGCATGAGTGGATCGCGGTGACGCACGCGTGGGTCGAGGTGACCCACGCGTAGGTCACCTCCTGGGTGCGCTTGACCCACTCGTGAGTGCACTTGTTTCACTCGATCGGATGTACATCGACGGGGCAGCCCCGGCCGGGATGGCCGGGGCTGCCCCTGTTTGTGCAGGTAGGCGCAAGCGCCTTGGCCGCCCTCTTGCCTCGCTCTTGCGGATCTCTCGGGGAAACCGGAACTGGAATTTACCTATTGCTGATAAAAGGGACAATTGTGACTGTGAACCTCTCTGAGGGGCGGGCCCGTGTAGGCCAACAGGCCCCCGCACCGCCCCAGCCCGCACCAGCCGCCACTCCTCCCGGGGCGATCGAAAGGACCCGGCGGATCGTCCTCGAAGTGGTGAAGTTCGGAGCCGTCGGCGGTAGCGGTATCGCAGTCAACTTCCTGGTCTTCAACCTTCTCCTGCACGGTCTGAAGTGGGCCCCGATGGCCGCCACGGTCATCGCCAGCTGTGTCGCCATGGCCAGCAACTACCTCGGCTTCCGCTTCTTCGCCTACCGTGACCGGGCCTCGCGCACCCGGCGCCAGATCGCCCTGTTCTTCGCCTTCAGCGGCATCGGCGTCATCATGGAAAGTGCGCTGTTCTACGTCGGCTACCACGGTCTGGGCATGGACACCCCGCTCGGATCCAACCTGGCCAAGGCGCTGTCGATCGTGCTGGCCTCGGCGTTCCGTTTCCTCGTGTACCGCACCTGGGTGTTCGAACAGGTGAAACACGGCCGCTAGACAGCCGCTCGGACCCCTTTTGCGGGCGATCGGTATCCACCTGGGTGATACGCAAATGGACTAGATCGCCTAGGTTGGACCACCAGGAATGTCTAGCATTAATAGGATGAGTGTGGATCACCCCTGCCCGCCAGCAGAAACAGCAGCCGTGCCCGCCGTGTCCGTGGTCGTGATCGTCTACAACGACGCGTCCCGGCTGACGACGGCCGTGCGCTCCGTTCTCGACCAGACCCTGCGCGGTGTCGAGGTCGTCATCGTCGACGACCGCAGCACGGACGGCTCGTACGACGTGGCACAGCGACTGGCCGCCGCGCACCCGGACCGGGTCCGGGCCTTCAGGCTGCCCGAGAACAGCGGCGGCTGCGGCGCCCCCCGCAACCACGGCATCCAGCAGGCCCGCGGCGACTACGTCCTCTTCCTCGACAGTGACGACGTCCTGGAGCGCAACGCCTGCCGCAACATGCTGGAGGCCGCCGAGTCCACCGGCGCGGACCTCGTCTCGGGCCTGTGCGTGCGTGTGCACGTGGACTCGCGCACCGGCAAGGAGGTCAAGTGGTACCCCTGGCTGTACGACCGCACCCGCACCCTGGAGTCCATCTCCGAGCTGCCCGACCTGCTGGTCTTCGACACGCTGTCGACGAACAAGTGCTACCGCAGGCAGTTCCTGCTCGATGAGGGACTCGAGTTCCCGGTCGGCATCCACTACGAGGACCTGCTGTTCTCCGCGCAGGCCTACGTGGCCGCCCGCCGCATCACGCTCATCCCGAACCGGGTGTACGAGTGGCGGATCGTGGACAAGCCGAAGACGGCCGTGAAGTCCATCAGCAACCGGCGTGACGAGATCGCCAACTTCACGCACCGCATGGAGATCCACCGACGGGTCGACCAGCTCCTGGCCGACCACGGCCTGCTGGAGCTGAAGTTCGCCAAGGACGTCAAGTGGCTCAAGCACGACCTGGTGCTGCACCTGCGCGAGCTGCCCTTCCGTGACGAGGCCTACCGCCAGGAGTTCGCGCAGATCGCGCGCACCTACCTGGAGTCGATCGACCGCATCGCCTTCGACGAGATCGAGCCGATCCACGCCATCTGCGCGTACCTCCTCCACGAGGCCGACTGGGACAACCTGCTGCCCGCCGTGGACACGCTCAGCAACCGCGACAAGATCTCCTCGCCGCTCGTCGAGCACGAGGGACGCGTGTACTGGTGCGCCGAGCACATCGAGCACGACGCCTTCGCCCGGCACGTCCTGGACGTCACCGAGCTCGGTTACCACACCAAGCCGGTCGAGAAGATGTTCCTGCGCAACGCGCTGACCGGATACGCGGAGGACGACGGCACCGTCCAGCTGGCCGGGCGCATCACCAACCCGCTCGGTGTGATCCCGCCCGACGCCCGGCTCTCCGCGCAGCTGGAGTTCTACGCCCGCCGTCCGGGCGTGCGCTTCCAGACCTTCCGCTTCCCCGTGGCCACCGTGCGGCACGAGGGCGAGGCCATCGCCTGGGAGACCTCCGCCGACCTCGCCAAGGGCCTGCGCCCGCTCGGCATCGTGGACGCGGTCTGGGACGTACGCCTCCACCTCGCCGTCGCCGGTGCGGGCGAAGGCGCGGGGACGGTCCGCACCACGACCCGGCTCACGGCCTCCGAGCCCGAGCTGGCCCAGGGGCACCTGCCCGTCCGGCCCCGCCTGACCCGGCTGGTCGCCGATCGCATCGAGCCCGAGGTGTCCTCCCGCGGCCACCTCTCCTTCCGGCTCGTCCCGGACAAGAAGGCCAACGAACTCGTCCAGCGCGGTGTGCAGGGCCCGACCGGGCGGCTCGCCAAGATCGGCTACCGCAAGGCCAAGGCGCTGCGCAAGGAGCTCACCTCCGGCGACGCCAAGCTCCGCGTCTACCACGACGTGTTCAGCCGCCTGCCCGTCAAGAAGGGCCTCGTCGTCTTCGAGAGCCACCTGGGCCGGCAGTACAGCGACAGTCCCAAGGCCATCTACGAGGAGATGCGCCGCCAGGGCCTCCGGTTCGAGGCCGTGTGGGCCTACGCGGACAGTCCCCAGGGCTTCCCGGACGACGCCACCCTCGTACGCCGCTGGTCGCTGCCGTACCTCAAGGCGCTCGGGCAGGCCGAGTACTGGGTCGACAACCAGAGCTACCCGCTGAAGGTCACCAAGCGGCCCGAGACGACGTACATCCAGACCTGGCACGGCTCGGCGCTCAAGCGGATGGGCTTCGACGAGCCGGAGTGGAAGCTCAAGTCCCGCGAGGAGCAGGCCGAGCAGCAGCGCACCCTCGACCGCTTCGACCGCTTCCTGATCCGCTCCGAGCACGACGTGCGCACCCTCGCGCGGGCGTTCCGGCTCCAGGAGCGGACGCTGCTGCGGGTGGGCTACCCGCGCAACGACGCGCTCGTCCAGGCCAAGGAGCGCGAGGGGGCCGCCGGGCACCGGGAGCGCGGCGCCCTGGCGGCCGAGTTCGGCATCCCGGAGGACAAGCAGATCCTGCTGTACGCGCCGACCTTCCGTCAGCGCGGTGGCAAGCGCAGGTTCGAGCTGCCCTTCGACGTGGAGCGCTTCGCCGACACCTTCGGCGACCGCTATGTCCTCCTGGTCCGCTCGCACTACCTCAACCACGTCGTGCTGCCGCCCTCCGTGCGCGGCCGGGTCATCGACGTGACGGACTACCACGACATGACCCCCCTGCTGGCGCTCGCCGACGGTCTGATCACCGACTACTCGTCCGTGATGTTCGACTACTCCCTCCTCGACCGCCCGATGTTCTTCTTCACGTACGACTACGACGAGTACGTGCACGAGGGCCGCGGAACCTACTTCGACCTGCTGGAGAGGGCCCCCGGCCCGGTCGTCCGCACCGAGGACGAGCTGCACGCGGTCCTGGACTCGCTGGAGGAGCAGAAGGTGAAGTACGCGGCCCCGCGCGAGCGGTTCGTCGCCGACTTCGGTGAGTTCGACCAGGGCAACGCCGCGCAGAGCATCGTCGACCAGTTCTTCTCCCAGTGGAGGCGCGCGTGACCGCGTACAGCGAGCGGGACGTCTTCTTCGTCTCCAACAGCGTCGACGAGCTCGGCGGCGTGACCAGCTGGTCGCACCAGATGGCCCGGCTGTTCACCGAGCGCGGCCACCGTGTCCACGTCATCGGCATCACCGAGCCCGCGGTCGTCCAGGAGCTCGGCGAACTCCCTTACCCCACCACGACGTTGTACGACGTCCACCCGCCGCGTGTGGGCTCCGCGCGCGGCATCAAGGGGCGGCTCAACGTCGCCGAGCGCAGGCTGCGTGCCGAACGGGCCACCGGAATGCGCGAGCAGGCCGCCAAGCTGACCCGGCTGTTCCAGGCCGCGCGGCCCGGCGCCGTCGTGATCGTCACGCAGGTGTGGGCGATGGAGTGGGTGGAGCTCGCCGACACCACGGGCCTGACCGTCATCGGCATGAGCCACGAGTCCTTCGCGTACTCGAAGGCGACCTCGCGCTTCGGGCGGGTGCAGAAGCACTACAAGGACGTCGACCGGATGCTCGCGCTCACCCGCGAGGACGCCGACCTGTGGATCCGCCAGGGCCTCGACAACGCGTCCTTCATGCCGAACCCGATCCCCTTCATGCCCGAGGTGCCCTCCTCGCGCACCGAGAACGTCGTCGTCAGCGTCGGCCGGCTCTCGGACCAGAAGGGCATCGACATGCTCCTGGACACCTGGGCCGAGGTGGCGCCCCGCCATCCCGACTGGACCTTGCGGATCTTCGGCTCCGGCGAGGACGAGGAGATCCTCAAGAAGCAGTGCACCGCCCTCGGCCTCGACGACTCCGTCGAGTGGATGGGCCGCACCGGCGACGTACCCGGTGCCCTGCGCGGCGGTTCCGTCTTCGTCCTGTCCTCCCGCGGTGAGGGCTTCCCCCTCGCCCTCATGGAGGCCATGGCGACCGCCCTCCCGTGCGCCGCCTTCGACTGCGCTCCCGGCGTCCACGAGATCATCGAGGACGGCGTGGACGGTCTGCTGGCGGCCCTGGGCAACACCGGCGAACTGGCCCGCCGTCTCGACACCCTGATGTCCGACAAGGACCTGCGCGACCGCATGGGCGAGGCGGCCCGCGTCAACATCCAGCGCTACACGACGGACGAGATCGTCCGCAGGTGGGAAGACCTCTTCACCTTCTTGGAGAGGTAGAAGCGAATTCGGTGGGCCGGTCGATTCCGGCCCACCGAGGCGCGCCCAAAGGGGCGCGGGGAACTGCGCGCTCAGCCACGTGCGACCCGCAGCCGACAGCACACAGTTCCCCGCACCCCCTGAGGCGCCCCTACTTCCCCGTGAACTTCTCGTACTCCGCGAGCACGTCCTCCGTGGGCCCGTCCATCCGCAGCTCACCGCGCTCCAGCCAGAGCACGCGGTCGCAGGTGTCCCGGATCGACTTGTTGTTGTGGCTCACCAGGAACACGGTGCCCGCGTGCTTGCGCAGCTCCCGGATCCGCTCCTCGGAGCGCTTCTGGAAGGAGCGGTCCCCCGTGGCGAGGGCCTCGTCGATCATCAGCACGTCGTGGTCCTTGGCCGCCGCGATGGAGAACCGCAGCCGCGCCGCCATCCCGGAGGAGTACGTCCGCATCGGGAGGGTGATGAAGTCGCCCTTCTCGTTGATGCCGGAGAAGTCGACGATCTCCTGGTAGCGCTCCTTGACCTGCTCGCGGGACATGCCCATGGCGAGCCCGCCGAGATAGACGTTCCGCTCACCCGTGAGGTCGCTCATCAGGGCCGCGTTGACGCCGAGCAGCGAGGGCTGACCGTCGGTGTAGATCTTGCCGTTCTCCACGGGAAGGAGGCCGGCGACCGCCTTGAGCAGGGTGGACTTGCCCGAGCCGTTGGTGCCGATCAGACCGATGGCCTCGCCGCGGTAGGCGGTGAAGGACACGTCCTTGACGGCGTGCACCTTGCGTACGCCCGCGGCCTTCTCGGCCTGCTTGCGCCGCAGCATGCGGTTGAGCGCGGCGGTGGCGCTGCCCCGTCCCGCACCGGTGCCGTTGACCCGGTAGACGATGTCCACGTGGTCGGCGACGACGGTGGGGACGAGCGCCTCGGCGCTGCCGACCGCATCCCGGGGCCGGGCGTCCTGCGTGAGGGTGTCAGCCATGTCAGCCACGTCCGTACGTCTCCTCGGCCTTCCAGAAGTAGATGAAGCCGCCGACTCCGGCGAGCAGCGCCCAGCCGATCGCCAGCGCCCACACGTGGTGCGGCAGCTGGTGGGCGCCGAAGCTGTCGATCAGCGCGTAGCGCGTCAGGTCGATGTAGACGGCGGCCGGGTTGCTCTCCAGCGCGACCATCGCCCAGTGCGGCATGTGGCTGTGCTTGAGCGTCGAGGCGATGCTCCACATGACACCGGAGACGTACATCCAGGTGCGCAGCACGAACGGCATGAGCTGAGCGATGTCCGGCGTCTTGGCGCCCATCCGCGCCATGATCATCGCGACGCCCGCGTTGAAGACGAACTGCAGCGTCAGGATCGGCACGACGAGCAGCCACGACGTGCTCACCGGAATGCCGAAGCAGAGCAGGATGACGACCAGCGCGGCCATCGAGAACAGCAGCTGCTGGAGCTGCTGGATGGCGTACGACACCGGCAGCGCGGCCCGCGGGAAGTGCAGGGCTCGGACCAGGCCGAGGCTGCCGGAGATCGCCCGGGTGCCCGCCATGATCGAGCTCTGTGTGAAGGTCCAGATGAAGACGCCGGTGACCAGGAACGGCACGAAGTCACGCACGCCGTGCTTGGTGCCGAGCAGCACACCGAAGATGAAGTAGTAGACCGCCGCGTTCAGCAGCGGGTTCGCCACCTGCCAGACCTGGCCGAGCTTCGCCTGGCTGTACTGGGCGGTCAGCTTGGCGGTGGCGAAGGCGGTGATGAAGTGACGCCGTGCCCAGAGCTGGCGGACGTACTCCGGCAGGGTCGGGCGGGCGCCACTGACGGTGAGGCCGTACCGGGCGGCGAGCGCCGCGGGATCGTCGGTGGGGGAAACCGACGTCGGCGGTGTGTGGAGGACCTGGCTCACATCCGCTGCTTTCGCTCGGGGGTGGGATGCGCGGGCCGTCCTTGACGTTTCTTAACTGCTGCTTTGCCAGCCTGTTACGTCGGGACGGGACCGTATCGTCGCAACGCGAGACTATGGCTTCTTGACGTCGGAACGCAACCGTTTCGTCGTCACGCCCTATGCTGGAAGGCATGACGACGAACGCCGACACCACGAGTGCCGCCGCGAACGCGGGGAGTGCCGCCGGGAAGGCCCCGCGTCGTAGGGCTCCGGCGGGGGCGGCCGTGCTGCGCGAGGACGTGACCGAGGCGATCCGGGCCGCCGTCTTCGAGGAGCTCGCGGCCGTCGGCTACGCCCGGATGTCCATCGAGGGCATCGCGCGCCGCGCGGGCGTCGGCAAGACGGCGGTGTACCGGCGATGGCGTTCGAAGCTGCACCTGGTGCTCGACCTGGTCTCCGCCATAGCGGTCCAGGGACTGCCCGCCCCCGACACGGGCTCCCTGGAGGGCGACCTGCGCCTGCTGTACGAGGTCACCTCCCGTGCGCTGCGCCACCCCGTGGCCGGCCAGATCATCCCGGACCTCCAGGCGGAGGCGGCCCGCAACCCCGACATCGCGGACGCCATGCAGAAGGCGCTGCGGGAGGGCCAGCAGGGAGTGGCGAGCGGGATCGTCGCGGCGGCGGCCGCGCGGGGCGAGGTGCGCGAGGGGATCGACCAGGAACTCGCGCTCGACCTCATGTCGGGCCCGCTGTACTGGCGGGCGGTGGTGGTCCGCGGGCCCAAGCTGCCGAAGGGGTACCTGGCGAGCCTGGCCCGGGCCACGGCGGCGGCGCTGCGGGCGTTGTGAGGGCGCCTGTCCGACGGGCGGCGGGTTCCGCACGCACCTGTCGAAGGCCCCTCAGGCGGCGTGCTGTCCCTCCTTGCGGCCCTTGAGGAGTGCGCTGCCCGCGCCGAGGGAGACGACCCCCATGCCGACCGCGGTGGCGACGCCCTGAGCGCCGTCGACGACGAACGGGGCGACCGCGGCGACGACGAGGTTGAACAGGAACAGGAACCAGAGGACCGGCTTCGACGACAGGAGCGCCTTCATGAGGATGTTTCCTTCCAGCGGGGCCTGGGACGGCCTGTTTTCCGAGGTCAACGGGGTGTTTCCCGTTGAGATCAACTCTGCCGTCGCCTGATCGCCACCACGAGGGAGCGCCCTCCCGAACCCCTGGTGCAGTGGGCTACACCTCACCAGGTCACCCGTTCGCCCGCCGGGGCTGCCGTTCGCCTAACCTGTGGCCATGCGAGAGACGGTGCGGCAGGCGGCGCGGGCCACGGCCGGCCTCGTCATGTCCGCCGCGCTGGCCTTCGGCACGATCATCTTCATCACCGTGCTGCTGATCACGGCCACGCTGACGCTCGCGGTCGTCGGCGCCGGGCTGCTGCCCGAGACGGTGCTGCTGACCCGGCGGATCGCCGGGGCCAAGCGGAACCTGGTGGCCCAGTGGACGGGCAAGGTGATCCCCGAGGCCTACCAGCCCATCGAGGGCCCGCTGCGCCGGCGACTGCGCACAGCGGTCCGCGGCCCCGGCACGCTCGGCGACTTCCGCTGGATGATCTGCCACTACGTCTACGGCTTCCTCGGACTGCTCACCGCCCCGCTGTGGCTGCTGGGCCTGCCCGTCGACGGCCTACGACAGGGGCTGCTCGGCCGTTCCCCGCTCGTCCTGCCGCTGATCGGCCGGCTCGCGGACCTCGACGCCGCCTGGTCCACCGCCCTGCTCAAGCCCTCCCCGGAGGCGCTGCTCGCCGTCCGGATCGAGGAGCTGACCGAGACCCGGGCCGGTGCGATCGCCGCGCACGGCGCCGAACTGCGCCGCATCGAGCGCGACCTGCACGACGGCACCCAGGCCCGGCTGGTCTCCCTGTCGATGCGCATCGGTATCGCCAAACGGGCCTACGAACGCGACCCGGAGACCGCGCTCAAACTTCTCGAGGACGCGCAGAGCCAGGCCGAGGAGGCGCTGACCGAGCTGCGCCACGTCGTCCGCGGCATCCACCCGCCGATCCTCACCGACCGGGGACTGGCCGGCGCCGTACGGGCGCTCGCCGCGAGCAGCGGGCTGGACGTCACCGTCGTCGTGGACGGCCTGGAGGACGGGGCGCAGAGCGGGTCCCGGGCCCCGGCGGCGGTCGAGGCGGCGGCGTACTTCGTGGTCGCCGAGTCGCTGACGAACGCGGCCAAGCACAGCGGATCCGAGCGCGCCGAGGTGCGGCTGGCGCGCAACCGGGGCGGGCTGAGCGTCCGGGTCGCCGACGAGGGACAGGGGGGAGCCGGGGGCACCTCCCAGGCTCTCGGCTCCGGGGGAGAAGGGGGTGGCTCCGGGCTGCTCGGTATGCAGCGACGCGTGGCCGCGCTCGACGGGACCCTGCTGTTGACCAGCCCCGTCGGGGGGCCGACCGTGATCGAGGTGGAGCTGCCGTGCGTGTGGTGACCGGGACAGTGGAGACGAGGCCGCCGTGCGTGTGGTGATCGCCGAGGACAACGCCCTCCTGCGGGAGGGGATGGTGCTGCTGCTGACCTCCGCCGGGCACGAGGTCGTGGCCGTCGCGGGCAGCGGCCCCGAAGTGCTGCCCGCCCTCCTCGAGCACCGGCCGGACGTCGCCGTGCTCGACGTCCGGATGCCGCCGGGCTTCCGTGACGAGGGCCTGCGCGCGGCCCTGGAGGCACGCAAGGAGATGCCCGGCCTGCCGGTGCTCGTGCTCTCCCAGTACGTCGAGGAGTCGTACGCCGCCGAGCTGCTCGGCGGTGGTGCGAGCGGGGTCGGCTATCTGCTCAAGGACCGGGTGGGCCGGGTCGACGAGTTCCTCGACGCGCTCGACCGGGTCGCGACGGGCGGTACGGCTCTTGACCCCGAGGTCGTCACCGAGCTCCTCACCCGGCGCCGTGACGACCCGCTGGACACGCTCACGCCCCGCGAGCGTGAGGTCCTGAAGCTGATGGCCGAAGGCCGCGACAACACGACCATCGCCAAGACGCTGGTCGTCACGGAACGCGCCGTCAGCAAGCACATCGGCAACGTCTTCCTGAAGCTGGGCCTGCCGCCGAGCGACAGCGGCCACCGACGGGTGCTCGCGGTACTGGCGTACCTCAACAGGGACTCGTGAGCCGTACCCGGTACGCACCGGGTACGCGTCGGCTCCCGGCGGCCGGCCCTCACCCCGCCAGCCGCCGGGCCAGGCCGACGAGTTCGGCCGCCCTCAGCACCCGTCCGCCGAACCCCGGCAGCGGCACGTGCAGCGCCGCCATCCACGGCTCCGGAATCCCGCCCACCCCGTGGACGGCTCCGGCCAGCCCACCCGTGACGGCGGCGACGGTGTCCGTGTCGCCGCCTAGATCGACGGCGGCCCGCACGGCGTCCTCGTACGAGCCCGTGCTCCGCACCGCCCACAGGGCGGACCCGAGACAGGGCCACACCGCTCCATTGAACTCCGTGGCCTGATCGGGGTGCCAGGCATCGGCGAGAACGACGGCGTACCGAGCCCGATGGTCGGGATGCACGGCCTCCAGGACGTCCGGTACGGCGGTGACCGGATCGCCGCCGTCGAGCGCGACCCGGATCAACTCGTGGAAGATCGCGGTGCCTTCCCACGCCGCGCGGTCGCCGTGGGTGAGCGCGGCGATGCGGCGGCCGGCCTCCATGGTGGCGTCCCGCCCCTGCCGCGCGAAGTACACGGCGGACGTGGCCGCCCGCATCAACGCCCCGTTCCCGGCCGCCCGTTGGCTGACCTGGAAGTGCAGGGCCGCGGCGAGGTCCCAGGGGTCCTCGCCGGTGAGCACGGCCTCGGTCTGCAGGCCGATGTCCTTGGGGTCGGCGGCGGCCCAGCGGCGGAATCTGCCGAAGATGTCGGGGAGATCGAGGGCGTCGTGGTCCGTCAGGGACTCGCCGACCAGCACCGCCATCTGGGTGTCGTCGGTCGCCTCGCCCGGGTCCCAGCCGCCCCCTCCGCACATCTCCCCGCCCTGCCCGGCGGCGGGGAAGCGGGCCGAGAACGCTCCCTCGGGCCCGAACTCGAAGGGCGCGCCGAGGGCGTCTCCCACGGCGGAGCCGAGAACGGTGCCGACGGCGCGTTCCTGAGGGCGGGGCACGGGGTCAGCGCGGTGCGGGGGAGTCGGGGGCGCAGCCGCGGAGGGTGTGGGCGATGACGTGTTCCAGGTCCCTGTCCAGGGTCGCGCTGGGCAGGGTGACGCTGACCGCGAGCCGCGCGAAGCCGTTGAGGGTGCTGAAGATCGGGATGGCGATGGCTTCCAAGGGGCCTTCGCGGACCTCGCCCCGGCGCTGGGCGTCCGTGATGAGTTCCGCGGCCAGGCCCCCCATGCTCTGGGAGGCCTTGACCAGGGCCTCGGACGCCTCCGGGTCGTGCTTGACGGCGAACATGAGGTCGAGGAGTTCCGCGTTGGCGGTGGCGAAGCCCACGTAGGTGCGGGCCAGGGCGCCGAGCCGGTCGGCGAAGGACTCGCCCGCAGTGTCCTGCGACGCGGTCAGGGTGGCCAGGAGCCGTTCGAAGCCGGCCAGGGCCAGCGCGTCCAGCAGGGCCTGCTTGTCCTTGAAGTGCCGGCTCGGGGCCGCGTGGCTGACGCCCAGGTCGCGGGCCAGTTCGCGCAGGGACAGGGCGCCGGGGCCCTTCTCCGCGAGGGTTTCCTCGGCGCGGGTCAGCAGTGCGGCGCGCAGGTCTCCATGGTGGTAGCGGCGAGGGCGGGTCTGCATGCCCGACAGTCTATCCGGTATGTAACCGGCGACTACATTGTTGGCGCTGTCAGCTTTGTTGGCATCGTCATCATTGTTGTCGTTGACATCATTGTTGTCGGCGTCTACATTCAGGGCATGGCTACCAAGCACTCGGCTGACCGGAACAGCAAGTGGAACGCGAGCGACATCGGTGACCAGCGCGGCCGTACGGCCGTGGTCACCGGCGCCAACAGCGGGCTCGGCATCGCCACCGTCGACGCCCTCGCCCGGGCCGGCGCCCATGTCGTCCTCGCCGTACGGGACCCTGAGCGCGGCGAGGCCGCCGCCCGCACCGTCAACGGCAGCGTCGAGGTGCGCCGACTGGACCTCGCGGACCTCGCGTCCGTGCGCGAGTTCGCCGCGTCCTGGCGGGGCGAACTCGATCTGCTGATCAACAACGCGGGCGTCATGAACATCCCCGAGGCCGGCACGAAGGACGGCTTCGAGATGCAGTTCGGGACCAACCACCTGGGGCACTTCGCCCTGACGAACCTGCTGCTGCCGCACCTCACCGACCGGGTGGTCACCGTGTCCTCGGGGGCGCACAAGATGCCCGGCACCCCGCGCATCCACTTCGAGAACCTGAACCTGACCGGCGAGTACTCACCCGTCGTCGCCTACAGCCAGTCCAAGCTCGCCAATCTGCTGTTCACCCTGGAGCTCCAGAGCCGGCTGGCCGCCGCGGGTTCGTCCGTACGGGCCCTCGCCGCGCACCCCGGCTGGGCCGCCACCGGTCTCCAGAGCCGGGACGCCAGCGTGCTGCGGCGCGCACTGATGGCGGTGGGCAACCGGTTCGTCGCCCAGGACAACAAGGCCGGCGCCCTGCCCACGCTGTACGCCGCGACGCAGGACCTGCCCGGCGCCAGCTATGTGGGACCCGACGGGTTCGGCGAGATGCGCGGCGCGCCGACACTGGTCGGGCGCTCGGCCGCGGCCAGCGACCCGGTGTCCGCGGTCCGCCTGTGGGCGGCCTCCGAGGAGCTGACCGGCGTCACCTTTCCCCGGCTGGAATCCGAGCAGAGCCAGAGCGGGACCCCGCAGACCGTCTCCGTCTAGGTCCGGCCCGCCGCACAGGACACCGGGCAAGGCTGACAAGGCCGCTGCCGACGGGGCCCGGGTCGGCAGCGGCCTGGGTCGACGGGGCCTGGGCCCGCAGGCGCTACGAGCGCGCCGCGCCGGGGTGCAGCCGCACCCACCCGGCCCATGCCGACGTGATCATGTCCTGGACGTCGTACTTCGCCTTCCAGCCCAGTTCCACCGCGATGCGGTCGGCGGAGGCGACGACGCGCGCCGGGTCGCCGGGGCGGCGCGGTGTGGTCACCGCGGGACGGTCGTAGCCGGTGATCGCGTTGATCTTGTCGATCATCTCGCGGACGGAAACGCCTTCCCCGCGGCCGATGTTGAGGGTCAGGTCCCGCCCGGGCGAGGCATCGAGGGCGCGAGCCGCGGCCACGTGGGCCTCCGCCAGGTCCACCACGTGGATGTAGTCCCGGACACACGTCCCGTCGGGCGTCGGGTAGTCGTCACCGAAGATGCGCGGCGGCGCGTCCTCCGTGAGCTTCTCGAAGACCATGGGGACGAGGTTGAAGACACCGACGTCGGCGAGTTCGGGGGTCGCCGCCCCCGCCACGTTGAAGTAGCGCAGCGACGCCGTCGACAGGCCCGTGGCGCGGCCCGTGGCACGGACCAGCCACTCGCCCGCCAACTTCGTCTCGCCGTACGGGCTCATGGGTGCGCAGGGGGTCTCCTCCGTCACCAGGTTGACGTCCGGCATGCCGTAGACCGCGGCGGAGGACGAGAACACGAAGGAGCCGACGGACGTCGCCGTCACCGCCTCCAGGAGAACCCGCAGGCCCTCGACGTTCTCGCGGTAGTAGTGCAGCGGGAGGTCGACGGACTCACCGACCTGCTTCTTCGCCGCGAGGTGGACCACGCCGGTGATCGCGTGCTCCTCGATCGTGCGGGCCAGCAGTGCGGCGTCCAGCGTCGAGCCGACCACCAGCGGTACGTCGGCGGGGACCCGCTCGGCGATGCCCGTGGACAGGTCGTCGTAGACCACGGCCTGCTCGCCCGCGTCCCGCATCGCGCGCACCACGTGCGCCCCGATGTAGCCGGCGCCGCCGGTGATCAGCCAGGTCATGAACGGTCGTCCCCTCGGGAGTGTGATCGGTCTGAGCTCGGTCTGAGCTCGGTCTGAGCTCGGTGTGAGATCGATGTGTCGGTGTGACGTCAGTGAAGCAGGCGCTTGAGCCGACGGCGAACCACGTCGGTCGTCCCGCGCAGTCCGGGCGCCAGACGCAGCGCCAGCGCCCCCGCATGGGTGCGGTACGGCTGCACCAGCAGGACGCCGTACCGCAGGTTCGGGACCGCGCGGCGGCGCAGCAGGCCCCCGCCGCCGACCGCGTGCGCGGTGACGTCCCGGCTCGAACCGTCACGGTAGTGGACCCGCAGCCGCAGGTCCCAGGTGCCCGAGCCCAGCGCCGACAGGTCCACCGGCAGCTCGCCCGACCAGGTGGCCCGGTCCGCGTCCGGTGTCAGCTCGACCGGCAGGCTCAGCCCGATCCGGCCCTCGTCCCGGTGCGTGAACTCCACGTCCGCCGAGGCCGGACCGGCCTCCGCGAGCCGTCCGTACAGGTCGTGCAGGCGCAGCCGCAGCCGTGCCGCACGCGCATGGGGATACAGTTCCGCGTCGACCGCGGCGGGCAGCATGTGCGCGGGGCGTTGCAGGTAGTGGTCCAGCGTGACCTGGGGGAGGGCGTCCGACCACACGGGCGTGCCGTCGGCGGCACGGGCGTACGGCGGGCGCAACCGGGCCGGGCGGGCGGCGAGTTCCTTGAGGCGCGGCAGGTCGCGGGGCTCTTCGGAGGCGAGCACGACACGGGCGATCAGCCGGCCGGGGGCGGTCGGGTCGACGGTGAAGTCGCTTGCGTCGAACGTCGACAGGTACGTGCGCGTGAGCTCCCACCAGGCCTGCCGGTAGTCGGCGTCGCGCAGCTCCAACTCGCGGGCGTACATGCGCAGCTCATGGTCGAGGAACTTGGCGTTGACGGCCCGGGCGAGCTGCTTCTCACCGGCGCCGAGCAGGATCTCGTAGGCCGTGTGGTGCGCCTCGGTGCGGGAGCGCCAGTTCTCGATGTCCGCGCGGTCCAGCGAGATCGACAACTGCTGGGCGCCGCGCCGCACATGCCACACGTACACCGTGTCGGGGATCAGCGCGATGCGCGGCCCGGCGGCCAGCACGCGCGCGGTGAACACGAAGTCCTCGTAGGGGTGACGGCCCTCGGGGAAGCGGATCGCGTGTTCACGAAGGAAGTCGGTTCGGTACAGCTTGTTGACGCACAGCGTGTCGTGGACCAGACGGGGCCGCTGCGTCGGGTGGGGGATCAGCGCGGGCTTCGCGTACAGGTCGCGCTCCCAGGGGACCTCGCGGCCCGAGGGCAGTTCGCGGCGTACGCACAGACCCGCCGCGACCTCCGTGCGCTGTTCCCGCGCCGCTTCGAGCAGCGCGTCCACGGCGCCCGGCGGCAGCACGTCGTCGCTGTCCAGGAACATCACGTACGGGGCGCTCGCCGCGTCGATCCCGTCGTTGCGGGGGCTCCCGCAGCCGCCGCTGTTCGCCGAGCGGCGTATGACCTTCACGCGCGGCTCATCGGCGGCGAGGCGGTCGAGGAGGTCGGCGCTGCCGTCGGTCGAGCGGTCGTCGACGGCGAGCACCTCCAGGACGGCCGGGCCCTGAGCGAGTGCCGAACGCACCGCGTCCGTCACGTGGTCGGCGTCGTTGTAACCGATGACGACGACGCAGACCTGCGAGTGGTGAGGTTTCATAGGATCCACGGGCCGGAATCGTAGGGCTTGACAGTAATTTTCCGTTAAGAGGTACTTAGTGTCCGTGTCCGGTCCGGAAGACGACAGGAAGCGGGCGTGGGTTCCGTTTCTGCGCGTCGTTTTTCGGCCGATCCACTACGAGCACGGGAAGTCCGGAGTGCCAGAGCCGGGTGAAGGACAGCACCGCCGCGGCCGCCAGCAGACCGTTGCGGATGAGCATGAGCGAACAGCCCGTCCAGGTGCTGTCGATGACCTCCCTGTACAGGGCAGGGTAGGCCACGGAGCTGACCGCCGTCGCCGCGACGACGAGCGCCGCCACCGGGCGCTGTGTGGTGTGCCGCGAGGTCAGGCACACGGCGGCCAGACCGAGCAGCCACACCATGTACTGGGGGCTGATCACCCGGCTCGTCACCGTGAACATCAGCACGGCGGCGAGCGCGGCGTCGTACGGGGTCGCCGCCGTCCAGTGCCGTGCGCGCACCCGCCACAGCAGCAGGAGCGCGAAGGAGACGGCCGTCAGGCCGAGCGAGAGGGTCGCGACGGTCTGGACGTAGGGGCCCACGAACTCCATCGCGCCGTACTGGTAGCGCACGGTGCCCGGCCAGCCCGCGTGGCGCGCGAAGCCGAGCACCGTGCCGCCGAGCGACTCGATCTGCACGCCCCGGCCGCCCTGCTGGCGCAGGAAGTCGAAGGGGTCGCTGAAGGCCGTCGCGAGGACGGTGAGCAGGGTGACCGCCGTGAGCGCCGCCGCCGTCAAGGCCTCCCGGGTCGTACGGCCCCGGGGCGTGCCGATGAGGACGAGCGCGGGCCAGACCTTCACCAGGGCGCCGAGCGCGGCGAACGCGCCGCCCACGCGCGGGGAGCGCTTCAGTGCCAGCAGGGAGACGACGGCGAACGCCGTGACCTGTACGTCGTAGCGGGCGAGCGGGATGTGCAGCAGCAACGGCAGGCCCAGCGTCCACAGTGCCGCGCCGCGCAGGCTGCGGCCGGGTCTGCTGCCCGCGCGTGCCAGGGCCAGCACGATCACGGCGTCCGCGAGGAGCGTCAGGGCCACGAAGGCCTGCAGGTACGTCAGGCCCGGCAGCAGCCCGGGCGAGAGCAGTACGGGGCCCGCGCCCGGCGGGTACTGCCACAGCCGGTCGCCCGCCGGATAGGCGCCGTGCGACAGGGTCTCGTACCAGCGGAAGTAGAGGTGACTCGCCTCGCGGGAGACCCCGCCGCTGCCCAGCACGGAGAGGTTGTCGTGCGCGAGCAGCCACAGCATCAGGGCGCGGGTCGCCACCCAGGCGGCGGCGAGGGGGAGCAGACGGGATCGGCCTCGGGGGCTCAGGTAAGCGCTCATCAAGCCCGGATCGTAAGCTCTCGGATGCCTCACGAGAACTGATACGTCATCAAAGGTTAACGAAGGTTAGATAATAGTAAGAAATGGGACATGGGGGTAAGCGTGTTAATGAAACGGTCCGGAACCGGGCGTCAGGAGGCTCCGGAGGTCTCGGCCGAGCCCGTGGCGCGGGTCGTCGCCGTGGTCCTGCCCGTACTCGTCATGCTCACGCTCGGGCTCTGGAGGCTCGACCGCGGGGGCATGTGGCGTGACGAGGCGGCCACCTACCAGGTCGCGCGGCGCTCGGTTCCGCAGATCTGGCATCTGTTGCACCACGTCGACGCGGTGCACGGCCTGTACTACCTCTTCATGCATCTCGTCCTCGCTCCCGCCCCCGGCGAGGTCGCTCTGCGCCTGCCCTCGGTCGTCGGCGCCGCCGCGACCGCGGGTCTCGTCGCCGCCCTCGGGATCCGTCTGTGCAACCCCCGCGTCGGCCTCTGGGCGGGACTGCTGTACGCGGTCACCCCCCTGACCGGGCACTTCGCCCAGGAGGGCCGCTCGTACGCCCTGGTCGCGGCCGGGGCGACGGCGGCGACGCTGCTCCTCGTACGGGCCCTGCGCGGGGGCAGGGGCTGGTGGGCGTACGGCGTGACCGTCGCCGTCACCTGCCTGCTGCACGAGTTCGCCGTACTCCTCCTGCTCGCGCACGGGGCGACCCTGGCGCTGGCGCGGATGCCGTGGCGGGCGTGGTGGCGATGGGGCGTCGCGGCGGGGGCCACGTTGCTCGTCCTGGCGCCGCTCGCGCTCGTCTCCCACCGGCAGTCGGCGCAGGTGGCATGGCTGGCGGTGCCGAACCGCAAGAGCGTGGACCACCTGATGCACGCGTTCCTCAGCCAGGCCCAACTGGTGTTCGTGCCCTACGTGTTCCTGATCGCATTCGCCCTGTGGCGCCCGTTCCCGCGGCGCGGCGAGGTGAACCTCGTGTCGGTCGCCCTGCCGCTGCTGCTGGTCCCGCCGGCGGTCCTGATCGCGGTCTCCCGCTTCCGGCCGCTGTACGACGAGCGGTATGTGCTCTACGCGCTGGCGGGGGCGCCGCTGCTGGCCGCGGCGGGGGCGGAGCGGCTGACCGGGTGGGTGTCCCGGCTGCCGAGCGCCGCGGCTCCCCGCCTGGTCGCCCTCGCCGGTGTCCTCGCCATCTCCCTCGTCCTCGCCGTCCAGTTCCCCCTGCTCCGCAAGGATCGCGACCCCGCGCACCGTCCCGACAACCTCGCCGCCGTCTCCGCCGCCGCCGGACGCGAACTACGGCCCGGCGATCCGGTGTTGTACCTGCCGTCGCTCACACGTCGCTCGGCGCTGGCCTATCCGGCGGGCTTCCGCGGGGTGCGCGACGTCGCCCTGAAGGCGTCCGCCATGGCGTCCGGGACGCTGTACGGGACGGAAGTGGGCCCGCGCGAACTGCGCAGCCGGCTCGAACGGCTCGACCGGGTGTGGCTCGTCTGTGAACCGTTCGTGTTCCGGTCGAACTGGCATCCGGACACCTCGGTCGCGACCGAGGAGACCAAACGCGCCGTACTCGCCAGGGAATTCACCCTGCGCGAGCAGATCGTCCGCAGGGGTGTCACCCTTCGCCTGTACGTACGCCACCGCTAGGGCCTGTCCGGCGGATCGGGCCCTAGGAGACGTCCGCGCCGGCCGCGTCCAGGGCCGCGGGGTCGAGCGCCGCCGCGTCCAACGCCGCCGTGAGCCGGTCGAGCCGTGCCTGCAGTTCCCGGATCTCCTCGAGGTTCGCGCCCGTCGCCGCGGCGATCCGGCGCGGCACGCGCAGCGCGCGCTCGCGCAGGGCCGTGCCCTCGTCCGTGAGATGGACGTGCACGGAGCGCTCGTCCACCGCACTGCGCTCCCGCCGCACCAGACCGGCCGTCTCCAGCCGCTTGAGCAGCGGGGACAGCGTCCCGGAGTCGAGCCGCAGATGCTCGCCGACCTTCTTCACGGGCAGCTCGCCGTGCTCCCACAGCACCAGCATCACCAGGTACTGGGGGTAGGTGAGCCCGAGGTCCTTGAGGATCACCCGGTACACGCCCCCGAAGGCGCGCGAGGCGGCGTTGAGGGAGAAGCAGATCTGCTGGTCGAGACGGAGGTAGTCCCCGTCGGACGGGGCCTGGGTGCTCGGGGTCGGCATGGCGGTCATGACTCCAGGATAGCTCTCGCCCGCCATTAAGTTGTGCGCAATTGAATTGCGTGCTCTAATTGAGGCCGTGAGGCGGTCGGACCGGCCGCCCCGGCAATACCTTGACTTGAGAGGGATGGTCTCCATGGACGCGCTCTACACCGCTGTCGCCACCGCCACCCACGGCCGCGAGGGTCGCGCCGTCAGCTCCGACGGCAAGCTCGACCTCCAGCTGGCCATTCCGGTGGAGATGGGCGGCAGTGGCCAGGGCACCAACCCCGAGCAGCTGTTCGCCGCCGGCTACGCCGCCTGTTTCGCCAGCGCCCTCGGCCTTGTCGGCCGCGCCGCGAAGGTCGACGTCAGCGAGGCCGCGGTGACCGGCGAGGTCGGCATCGGCAAGCAGGGCGAGGGCTTCGGCCTGGCCGTCACGCTCCGCGTTGAGCTCCCCGACTCCGTGGACGAGGCCACCGGCCGCAAGCTGGTCGAGCAGGCCCACCAGGTCTGCCCCTACTCCAACGCCACCCGCGGCAACATCCCGGTCGAGCTCGTCATCGAGTAGTTCGGGAGCGATTGATCCAGAGGTGGTGACGCCGCTCAGTACCCGCGCCCCGTCCGGGGCGCGGGGCTGTGCCATGTGCGGCTCCGCCGCGTGGGCCCGAGCGGCCACGGACGACCCGCACCCCGCGCATCACCTGCGGCCTTTCTGTCCACTCCGTGGAGCGACCCTCGCGAGGACCTCGCCCGTACGCCGGCTCCAATCGACCACCGTCGCCTCCTCCGGCACCCGACTCCACCGCGTCAGCAACAGCCATCGCACGTGATACCGCCGCACCACCGCGGAGCGCCGCGCCCGCGTCGACGCCGGGTCGAGATACCCCCGGACGGCCGCGATCCGCCGCACCCGCTCCCGTTCGTCCAGTCCCGCGTCCGGCCACACGGGCGCCGCCAGGTTCGGGCCGTAGCCCGGGATCAGACGGGGGGCGTAGTACCCGTCGGCGATCACCACCTCGCCGGGCTTGATGTGCCGCGCCGCCCAGTCGTACGAGGGCCAGCGCGGCGGCTGGTCGAATCTCACCGGATCGAGTGAACGCGGTACGACGGCACCGGCCTGCACCGTGAGGAAGCCGACGCAGGCGCCGACGGCCGCCACCATCCCCAGCGCCCGCCGCCACACCGGCCACGGCCGCGCCGCCGCCAGCTCCATCGCGAGCGCGAACTGCGGCGCCACGAGCGCGAGTCCCAGGATCCTGCCGTAGGTGTAGTGCCCGCTGACCCAGCCGTACGCCACCGCCAGGCAGTCCAGCGCGAACATCAGCACCAGTGGGTCCCGCCAGGAGCGCCGCGCGCGCAGCCACAGTGCCGGTACCCCGATCAGTGCCAGCCAGTAGTGCCCGGGCACCCCCTCGTACAGCCGCCGGTGCAGGGCGTCCATGCTGTGGTTCCCGGGCAGCGTGAGGACGTCGAAGTACGGCCAGAGGTGGGCGACCATCAGCGCGGCCGCCCCCGTGATCGCCCACCGGGCCGCCACGGCCGCCCGCCATCCCCGCTGCCACCCGGCCACGAACGCCACCGCCCCGAGCGCCGCCGCCGACGCGGTGATCGGATGGACGAGCAGGATCAGGCCGTAGAGAACGCCGAGCCCCTTGTACCCCGACAGGCTCCGCAGTCCGCTGGGGCCGACGTACCGGACCGGGCCGCCGATCCCTCCCGCGAGCGTGCCCGTGAGCGCCCAGGCCCAGAAGGTGAGTCCGATGGCGAACGTCGACGGATAGCCGAGGTTGCCCGTCATCGACATCAGTCCGAGGTAGCCGCTCGACCAGGCCCGCTCGGTGCCCCACAGCAGCACCATCGCGAGCAGCGCGCACACCGGTGCCCAGGGGCGGCGGGGCGCCAGGACGCGCACGAAGCGGCCGATCCCCGTGAGCAGCACCAACAGGTTCAGTGGCGCCGAGAGTCGGACCACCTCCCAGCCCGCGAGGCCCGTCAGCCGGGCGAAGGCGCCCTGGGCCACGGTGTACGGCGAGTAGAAGGGGCTGCCCTCGCCCGGCAGGTCCGCCGTCGGATGGGCCGGATGCAGGAGGTTCGCCTTGAGGCGCTCGACGACCGCCGCGTGCTGGCCGAAGTCGCAGCACATCGGCACCCGCCAGGAGGCGAGGCACAGCACCAGCCAGAACAGCCCGCCGAACACCTGATAGGGCGTGGGGTGCCAGGGGGTGCCGCCGCGCAACGCGGTCGCGCCACGGGCGGTCCGCCGGACGGGGAGGCCGACCTCGGTCTGAGCTGTTCGGGTCATTTGTCGTATATGCCCATCGAGGCCCACGGCTTTGCCGAACTTCACCTCATCGAGCGACTCCTGCGTCCAGCCCGGCGTCCGGTCCGGCGCCCGTCCCGGCGTCCATCGCGGTGTTCGGCCCCGCGTCCGTCCGAGGCGGGCCCGGCACCGTGTCGAGCCCCCGCACCCGCGGCCGAACGACCTGTTCCAGCAGCAGCGGAAGTCCCACCACCGGCAGCACCCACGCCAGCACGATCAGCCGGTCGCCGTAGATGGTGATGTCGGGGTGTCCGGCCTGGTTGAGGACGCCGGTGAGCGCGCCCGCGACCAGGAACACCCCGAAGTCCGGACGCTGCCGCAGCGCGCCCCAGGCCCCGGCCAGCAGGGCCGTCGGGAAGAACGGCTGCCAGAGCTCGCGACGCAGCCACTCCACCCAGAAGTTGACCTCCAGGTGGAGGAAATCCGACCACGGACGGCTGCGGTCGGGCCGGGAGAAGTGGGCCGTGAGCAGGTCCTGGAGGGACTCCGACTCGGACGGATAGCCCAGTACCTTCGCCGCGAGCAGGGTGACGGCGACCCCGCAGGCCGCCACCACCCCCACCTCCCGCAACGGCCGTGCGAGCCTCCGCAGCGGTTGCCGTAGCCCGCCGCGCCGGACGCCGAGCACCGCGCAGGCGCCCGCCAGGCACAGCCCGAGGAACAGGGCCTGCGAGTGCTTGACGGCGAAGAGGGCGGCCAGGGACCCGCCGACCAGCGCGGTCGCGGCCCGCGTCCGGCCCTCCAGAGCGAGTGCGCAGCCCCACAGCGCGGCCAGTGTCAGGGTCAGCAGCAGGCCCTCGGTCATGGGTCGTATGGCGGTCGTGCCGCACGGCAGGACGTAGAAGAGGGCCTGTCCGGTCAGGGAGGCGACGGTGGGGGCGCGCAGGGTGCGCAGCACCAGGAAGGCGAGTACGCCCCCGGCGACCGTGATGAGGACGCTCGACGTCCACAGGCCCCACTTCACGCCGAGGACGGTGATGAAGGGGACCAGGAGGACCGGGTAGCCGGGGCGCGCCTCGAAGATCCGCATGAAGCGCGGCGGTATGAACGGCACGGTGTGGCCCGCCGTCTGCCCGGCGCTCAGCCGTTTCGACACCCACCCCCACTGGTCGCGCCGGCACTCCTCGACGACCCGCCGGGCGGGGCTCGGCTCGCGGAAGCGGACGACGTCGACGCTCTGGTTGCGGCGCGCGACGGACGCCCGGCCGGCGCAGGCGTAGTCGATGGTGGCCGCGGCCGCCTCGTGCTTGTTCGCGCCGCGCAGACTCAGGGCGTACGAGAGGTAGTTCTTGGTGTCGGGGGTGTCGCGGCCGGTGACGTTCGCGAGCTGGAGCAGGGCGAAGACGGCGGCCAGGACGACCACCCAGAACCGGGGCGGGCGCCGCTTCACGAACGGGCCGACGACGGTCATGAGGGCGCTCGCGACGACGTGAGGACGTCGTGTCCCGCCTGCGCGGGCACCACCGCAACCGGCACCGGGTGCTCCACGCGCTCGCCGAGCATCAGCGTCCGTACCACCCGCTCGGCCGCCCGCCCGTCGTCGAACGCGCAGAACCGCGCCCGGAACCCGGCCCGCAGCCGCGCCGACTCCTCGTCCCGCCAGGACCCGGACGCGAACAGCCACGCCAGCTCCCGGTAGGAGTGGGCCACATGGCCCGGCGCGTCGGCCGTGATGTCGAAATACGCGCCCCGGCTCGCGGCGTACGCGCCCCAGTCGTCCGCGTGGATCACGACCGGCCGGTCCAGGTTGGCGTAGTCGAACATCAGGGCCGAGTAGTCCGTGACCAGCACGTCGGAGGCGAGCATCAGGTCCTCGACGTGCGGCTCGTCGGTCGCGTCGAGCACGACCCCGCGCCGGTGCAGTTCGGACAGGCCCATCCCGCGCGAGGGGCCGTCCGTGAGCGAGGGGTGCAGCCGTACCAGGAGGGTGTGGCCCTCGCCGAGGTCGTCGGCGAACCGGGCGAGGTCGATCCGGTCGACGAGGCCACCGCGGACGTAGTCGCGGCGCGTCGGCGCGTACAGCACCACCCGGTGACCGGCCGGGATGCCGAGGCGGGCGCGGACCGCCGCACCGTCCTCGGGCCGGGCCCGTACGAGGACGTCGTTGCGGGGGCTGCCGGTGCGCAGCGAGGTGAAGTGGCAGGGGTAGGCGCGGTCCCAGACCAGTTCGGAGTGGCGGTTGGCGACCAGGCTGTAGTCCCAGCGGTCGGCGCGGCGCAGCATCTGCGGCACGTCGAAGCCGTGCCGGGCGCCGGGCTTGTCGCGCAGGTCGGCCCCCATGTACTTCAGCGGGGTGCCCTGGTGGGTGTGCACATGGACGCTGCCCGCGCGCTTGACCAGGGTGTCGGGCCAGTTGACGTTGTTGATCAGGTAGGTGGCGCGGGCGGTGACCCGGCGGTAGCCGAGCGAGTCCGGCAGGACGTACTCGACGCCGGGCGGCAGCAGCGGCGCCTGGTCCTCGCGCACCACCCACACCCCCCGGACGTGCGGGGCGAGTTCGCGTGCCGCGTGGTAGATCGCGCCCGGGTCGCCGAGCACCCCGCGGTGCGAGAACGCCGAGTACACCGCGAGGTCGGGGTCCAGCGGCCGGTGTTCGTGCGCCGCGGACCAGCCGCTCTTGACCCGGGTGGCCGCCACCTTGCGCACCTGGAGCCCGCGCCGCCCGAGTTCCGCGCCGAGTCGGCCGGACCGGCTCCGGGCGAGGTAGGCCACGTAGCCGCCCTGGAGGACGCGCAGTTCGCGCGGCACCGGGCCACCGCCCTTGTGCTTGCGAAAGAGGGCGGCCGTGCGCCGGAAGAACTCGCCCTTGTCGGACGCGGGCAGCCGGTCCGGCTTGGCGAGGATGTCCAGACAGTGTTCGCCCATCTTGCGGTGCAGGAAAGGGCGCCAGCTCGACAGCCGCGGGCGGGAGTCGACGAAGGCGAAGACGCGCTCGTACTGGTCGTGGATGTCGAAGTGCTTGCGGCTGGTGGTGGACAGGATGTTGCCCTGGCGGCGCTGCCGGTAGTTCAGGCAGATCCGGTCCAGGGTGGCGATCCGCTCCGCGCTGAGCAGGACCGGGAAGGTCCAGGGGGTGTCCTCGTAGTAGCCGGGCGGGAAGGTGAAGCCCTCCCGCTCGACGAACGCGCGGCGGTGGACCTTGTTCCACGCGACCATCAACAGGTCGAGGATCTCCGGGTGTTCGGCGGCCGTGAAGCAGCCGTCGCCGCCCTCGGCCAGCACCTGCGCGAGGACGTTGCGGCGTGTACCTCCCCACCAGTAGGTGCGCGCGTAGTCGAAGACCAGTACATCGGGGTCGGCCGTCTCGTCGAGGCGGTCGGCCATGGCACGCAGGGCGCCCGGCGTGAGGGTGTCGTCGCTGTCGAGGAAGAGGAGGTAGTCCCCCGTCGCGTACGGCATTCCGGCGTTGCGGGCGCGGCCGAGGCCCACGTTCCGCGGCAGGTGCAGCACCCGCAGGCGCGGTTCGCGGGCCGCGTACTCGTCGAGGATCGCGCCGCAGCCGTCCGGTGAGCAGTCGTCGACCGCGATCACCTCGATGTCGGTGTACGACTGGTCCAGGACCGAGTCGAGGCACTCGCGCAGAAAGCCCTGCACCCTGAAGACGGGGACGATGACGCTGAAGCGGGGCACGTCAGCTCCTTACGAGGGTGGACGCGGCGGGGGCCGGGAGGCGCTCGGCGAGCGGGATCACCGGCGGGATCGCCTCGGCCGGCCGGCCCAGCAGCACTCTGCGGACGACCCGCTCGGCGGCCTGCCCGTCGTCGAACTGGCAGAAGCGCTCACGGAACGCGGCCCGCAGGGCCCGCGAGGAGTCGTCCGCGTAGGAGCGGTCGCGGAAGGCCCCCGCGAGCTCCCCCGGGGTGCGCACCACCGTGCCCGGCGGTGCTTCCATCAGGTCGAAGTAGACGCCCCGCGTCTCCCGGTAGACCTCCCAGTCGTCCGCGTACACGACGATCGGGCGGTCGAGGTTGGCGTAGTCGAACATGATCGACGAGTAGTCCGTGATCAGCGCGTCGGCGGC
Organism: Streptomyces diastatochromogenes; assembly: GCA_001550305.1. Taxonomy (GTDB): domain Bacteria; phylum Actinomycetota; class Actinomycetes; order Streptomycetales; family Streptomycetaceae; genus Streptomyces; species Streptomyces mirabilis_D. Next base: position 9,712 of record LRTP01000377.1, on the reverse strand, counting down.
CAGACAGACGTCCTCCGAGGACCGGTGCCGGGTCACGTCGATGATCCGGCCGCCGCCCCTGCGCCCGCCCTCGTCGTAGAAGTAGTGGGCGCGCAGCAGCACGACGAACTCGTCGCCGATCTCCTCGCAGAAGGCCTCCAGGTCGAGCCGGGACTCGAAGCCGGTGCTGTAGTCGCGGTGCGTGGGCGCGTAGAGGAGGGCGGTCCTGCCCTCGGGGACGCCCAGCCGGGCGCGGACGCGGGCCACGTCCTCGGCGGTCGCCGTGCAGTAGACGTCGTTGCGCGGATAGCCGTACTCCAGGGTCTCGTACGTGCCCGGGAAGGCCCGCTCCCACATCTGGGTGGAGTACCGGTTGGAGGAGAGGTTGTAGTCCCAGCGGTCCATCCGGGTCAGCAGCTTGGCGAAGCTGCCGGTCGCGGCGGCCACGATGGGATACGTCGACTGGTCGACGCCCATCGTCTTCAGTGGCGTGCCGTGCTGGGTCTGCAGATGCACGCTGCCGGGCCGCTTGACGACGTCGTCCGCGAAATTGGCGTTGTTGACCAGGTACTTGGCACGGGCCAGCACCTCCCAGGCGCGCGGGCTTCCGATCACCGCGTGGTCGACACCGTCCGGGACCTGGTCCACCGCGTCGGCCTCGACCAGGAACACCGAGCGCAGATGCGGGGCGAGTTCGAGGGCCTTGGCGTGGATCGCGGCCGGGCTGCAGGCGTAACCGCGGCCCCAGTAGGCGCAGTACACGACGAGGTTCTCGTCGAGGGGGAGGCGCAGTTGCGCGGCGTACCGCGCGCGGGCGCTCAGCCGACGGGGGCTCGGCAGTTTCCCCCAAGCTCTCGACTTCGCTCGACCAGGGGGGACCCCCATTCCCGCCCTCGTCATCCGCCGGCTGACGCCGCGCAGCGCGCGGAAGGCGCTGTACGTCCCGGCCGCCAGGAGCCGGTACTGCACCCCGATCCGGCCCGGCGGGGGCCGGAACCCGGCGGGCCGGTGGCGCCGGTAGAGCCGGCCCGCACGCCGGAAGAAGGCCCGGCGCCGGTGCAGCGGAAGCCGCTTCGGATGGGCGGCCGACTTCAGCACCGCCGTGAAGAGGTCACCGAACAGCGCCCGTGACCGCTCCACGGACAGCTGCTCCTCGGCCGCCCGGCTCAGCACCAGGTCGACCTGGTCGAGAAGCTGGAACTGGTGCTCGCCCGGCGTGTTCAGGAGGCTGCCCTGCCGCCGCACACGATGCCGTACGACGACCTGGCGCAGCACCGCCAGCCGCCCGGCGGCGACCGTCACCAGGCCGCCCCAGCCGAGATCCGTGAAGTGCCCCGGGGGGAAGGCGAGGCGCCGCTCCCGAAGGAACGCCCGGCGGTAGGCCGCGCTCCACGCCGGAAGGCCCGCTCCGGTCAGCCGCGGCGCCCGGTCCGGGGTGAACACCCCCTCCGGGGCCTTCGGGAGGGGCGGTGTGCTGGTCTCGGCGTCCCACCAGTGGACGCGTTCGTGCCCGAAGTAGAGGACGTCCGCCTCCTCGGGCTCCTGCCGGAGTGCGCGGTCCAGGGCGGCCAGGGCGCCCGGCACCAGGATGTCGTCGCCGTCGAGGAAGAGCAGATACGTGCCGCTCGCCGCCCCGGTCCCGGTGTTGCGCGCCCCGCTCAGTCCGTCCGCGGGCGGTGAGTGGACCGGGGCCACCCGGGAGTCCCGCGCGGCGTACCCGGCGGCGACCTCGCCCGCCGGGGAGTCCGGCCCGTCGCAGACCGGGATCAGCTCGAAGTCGCCGAAGGACTGGTCGAGGACCGAGTCCAGTGCGAGGGCCAGTCGCCCGGCGACTCCATGAGTGGGGACGATGATGCTGAAGCGGGGCATTCTGCTCTTTCTCTGCTTACTTCTCTGCTACTTCTTTGCTTGCTTCTCGGGCTGCTGCCGGGGTGCCGGTCGGTGTCAGCGCCCGGGCCGCCCGGCGGGGCGCCAGGTGACGGGTCTCGTCGGTGTGGGCCGGGAGGGGCTGGAGGGCATGCCTGCTCCGGTTCAGAGGATCTCGGCGACGGGGACGGGGGTGCCGGGCGCGGACGCGGGCGCGGGCACGGTGGTCAGGGGGGTCCGGGGACGGGCGGCGGCCGAGGGGACCGGGTGGCGCTGCGTGGGCGGCAGTACCCGTGGCAGCCCGGCGCTCTCGCCCAGCACGACATGGCGTACGACCCGCTCGGCGGCGCGCCCGTCCTCGTACGGGCAGAACCGCTCGCGGAACGCGGTCCGCAGCTGGGTCGAGCGGGAGCCGCGCCAGTGGCCGGTCGCGAAGATGTCGATCAGCTCGTCCTCGCTGCGCGCGACCGCGCCCGGCGGGAAGTTCCGCAGGTCGAAGTAGGTGCCCCGGGAGGCCTGGTACGCCTCCCAGTCGTCCGCGTGGATCACGATCGGCCGGTCCAGGACCGCGTAGTCGAACATCAGGGAGGAGTAGTCGGTGACCAGCGCGTCCGAGGCCAGGCAGAGGTTCTCGATGCTCGGGTGGTCGGAGACGTCGATGAGCCGGGCCCCGGAGCGGTTGCTCAGCGCGGCGGCGTACGAGTGGTGGGCGCGGGTCAGGACGACGAACCGGGGGCCGAGCCGGCGCAGGACGCGCTCCAGGTCGAGGGCGAGACGCTGGGTGCGGCGGTAGTCGCGGTAGGTCGGCGCGTACAGGACGGCGACCGTGCCCTCGGGGATGCCGAGGGACTGCCGCAGCCGGGTGACGTCCGTCGAGGTCGCCCGCTGGAACACGTCGTTGCGGGGGAGGCCGTACTCCAGCGTCGTGTACGCGGCGGGGAAGACGCGCTCCCAGACCAGGGTGGAGTGGCGGTTGCCCGACAGGCAGTAGTCCCACTTGTCGGCGCTGCGCAGCAGCTCGGCGAAGTCGGTGTCACGGGCGGCGGCCGGGCGGTCCTGGAGGTCGAGGCCCATGTACTTGAGCGGGGTGCCGTGCTGGGTCTGGATCATGATCTGGCCGGGGCGCTTGACCAGCCGGCGGTCGAAGTTGACGTTGTTGACGAGGTACTTGGAGCGGGCGAGCGCCGTCCAGTACGCCGTCGTACCGGGCCGCAGACGGCGCGTCGAGGCCGGGATCGTGTGGTGGTGCTCGGGGTGCGCGATCCACGCCGTACGGATGTGCGGGGCGAGATCGCGGAACGCGGACTCCAGAGCGCCCGGGTTGCAGCCGTGGCCGCGCCCCCAGTAGCTGGAGAAGACGGCGCGGTCGGCGCGCAGCGGCAGGCGGAGCTGGACGCGGTAGTGGAACTGGAGGGCGCCGCCGCGGACCTTGCGCAGCAGTCCCTTGACGCCGCGCAGCGCCTTCTTGTGGGTACTCGTGGCCAGGCCGAGCAGTCGGTACGTGCGGTGGTTGCCGAGCCGGACCAGGGCGTGCCGGAGGCGGGTGCGGGGGCGGACGGGGGCGCCCGGCGCGCGGTAACGGCGGTAGTGGGTGCGGGCCTTGCGCAGGAACTCGGCGCGGGTGCCGCGCGGCAGCCGGCCCCGCTTGGTGAACACCGTGGAGAGGTGGTCGACCATGCGGCGGAACAGGACCGGACGCCACCGCGCCAGCTCCGGGTGGGCGTCGAGATGCGCGAAGACGCGGTCGTACTGCTCGAAGATGTCGAAGTGCTTGCGGCTGCTGGTGCCGAGGATGTTGCCCTGACGGCGCTGGCGGTAGTGCACACAGACCCGGTCGAGGGTGGCGATCGTCTCGGCGGAGATCAGCGCCGGGTAGGTCCAGGGGGTGTCCTCGTAGTAGCCGGGCGGGAAGGAGAGGCCCGCACGCTGCACGAACTCCCTTCGGTACGCCTTGTTCCACACCACCATGAGGACCCTGAGCAGCCCCGGCCGGTCGTCGAGCCGGAAGGGCGCGGGTCCCCGCTCGCTGAGCTGCTCCGCGAAGTGGTTGCGGACGATGTCCCCGTTCCAGTAGGTGCGCGCGTAGTCGTAGACCAGGACGTCCGGTTCGGAGGTCTCCTTCAGCCGGTCGGCGATCGTGCGCAGGGCGTCCGGGGTGAGGGTGTCGTCGCCGTCCAGGAAGAGCAGGTAGTCGCCGGTGGCGTGTTCGAGCCCCGCGTTGCGGGCGCGGCCGAGGCCCACGTTCCCCGGCAGGCGGACGGGGCGGACCCGGGAGTCACGGGCGGCGAACTCGTCGATGATCGCGCCGCAGGCGTCGGGCGAGCAGTCGTCGACGGCGATCAGTTCGAGGTCCGGATAGGACTGCTCCAGCACGGATTCGAGGCATTCGTGCAGGTACGCCTGAACCTTGTACGCGGGGACGATGACACTGAACCTGGGCAAGGGACATCCATGGGTCGGCGCGGGCATACTGCCCGGCAACGGCCGAAGGGGTGACTTGGTTACGCCAGATGTGGCATACGGGGGATTCTGGGTGAACACCGAGGGGCGAGCCGGTGTCCGGCTCGCCCCTGATGTGGTTATTTGTCCGACTACTTCACCGCGCCCGCCATCACCCCGGACACGAACTGACGCTGGAACGCGAAGAACACGGCCAGCGGGATGACCATCGAGATGAAGGCACCGGGCGCCAGCACGTCGATGTTGTTGCCGAACTGGCGTACCTGGGTCTGGAGTGCGACCGTGATCGGCTGGCTGCCCGCGTCGGAGAACACCAGCGCGACCAGCATGTCGTTCCACACCCACAGGAACTGGAAGATGCCGAGCGAGGCGATCGCGGGACCGCCGAGCGGCATCACGACCCGTAGGAACAGGCGCAGTTCACCCGCGCCGTCGAGCCGGGCCGCCTCCAGCAGCTCCCGGGGGATCTCCGCGAAGAAGTTCCGCAGCAGGAACACCGCGAAGGGCAGACCGAAGCCCACGTGGAAGAGGATCACCCCGAAGATCGTGCCGAAGATGCCGATCCTGCCGAAGAGTTCGGCGATCGGGATCAGCGCCACCTGCACGGGGACGACCAGCAGACCGACCACCGCCAGGAACCACCAGTCGCGGCCCGGGAACTCCATCCAGGCGAAGGCGTAGCCCGCGAGCGCGCCGATGACGACGACGAGGACGGTCGCCGGGACGGTGATCAGCACCGTGTTCCCCAGGGAACTCGTGATGTCACCGTTCTCCAGGAGCTTCTGGTAACTGTCCACGGTGAGCTGGGAGGGCTCGCTGAAGACCTTCCACCAGCCGGACGCGCTCATGTCCGCCGGTGCGCGCAGCGAGGACAGCAACAGCCCGATCGTCGGCACCAGCCAGAACAGGCCGACGAGGAGGAGGAAGACCCGGACGATCCCGCCGCTGACACCGCTCGCGAGCCGTGAGCCGAGCGACTCCCGGGCCTTGACGCCGGTGACGGGCGCGGTCTTCGTGAGACCGCCGACCTGGGTGGTCATCGTCGTACCTCCCGCCGCAGACGACGCACGTTGAACCACACCACCGGGATCACGAGCAGCAGCAGGAACACCGCGATCGCGCTCGCGATGCCCGGCTGGTCCTCGGAGAAGCCCTTCCGGTACAGCTCCAGGGCCAGCACGTTCGCGTCGTCCTGGGAGGAGCCCGGCGGGATGATGAAGACCAGGTCGAAGACCTTCAGCACGTTGATCATCAGCGTGACCAGGACGACGGCGAGGACGGGCGCGAGCAGCGGCACGGTGACCCTTCGGAACACCTGCCACTCGTTGGCCCCGTCCACCCGCGCCGCTTCGAGGAGTTCACGCGGCACGCCCGCGAGCCCCGCCGCGATGAGCACCATGGCGAAGCCGGCCCACATCCAGACGTACGCTCCGATCACGGCCGGGGTGACGAGCGACGGGCCGAGCCAGTCGACGCCGTTGTACGGCTCACGGAAGTTGCTCGCCGGGAGCCGGAGTCGAGCCCCGTCGGCCTTGTCGGAGAGCGTGAAGGTGCCGTCGGCCCGTACCTTCGCCGAATCGACGACCTTGCCGTCCTTCACCGCCTCGATCTTCATGCCCGGGTAGCCGAGTTCGCCCGGGTCGACCTGGCCGAGCCTGCCGACGCCCTTGCCCCGGGTGAAGTCCTGCCAGGCGGTGCCGGTGACCTTGCCGGGCTCGGACGGTGCCTGTACGGCCTTCTTCGCGCCGCCCGGCATCTTGTCGGGGGCGACGCCGACGAGGGGAAGGGAGACGGACTGCCCGGCGTGCACGGCCTGTTGGGTGAGGAAGCCGCCCTTCTCCGGCCGGAGCGGCGACTGCCGTCCAGGGTGGGCGTTCGGGAACGCCGACGACTTGGCGAAGGTGTCGTGCACCCCCACCCAGACCGCGTTCGCGACCCCCTTGTTCGGGTCCTGGTCGTACACCAGCCGGAAGATGATCCCCGCGGCGAGCATCGAGATCGCCATCGGCATGAAGACGACCAGCTTGAACGCCGTGCCCCAGCGGACCCGTTCGGTGAGGACCGCGAAGACCAGACCGAGCGCGGTCGCGACGGTGGGCGCGAACACGACCCAGATGACGTTGTTCTTGAGGGCGGTACGGATGCCGTCGTCGGTGAACAGCGCCTTGTAGTTGTCGACCCCGGCGAAACCGTCGCCGGACTGGTTGAGGAAGCTGCGGATCAGCGAGTACCCGATCGGGTAGACCACGAGCGCGCCGAGCAGCACGAGGCAGGGCAGCAGGAACAGCACCGCCACGGTCCTGCGGGTGCCGGTCACGCTCTTGCGTGTGCGGGCCGGAGGAACCGGTGCGGTCCCTCCGGCCGTTGCCGACGTCATCGCCGGATCAGCTTCCGCTGCCGTACGCCGCCGCCGCGTCCTTCTCCAGCGTCGCCTGGGTGCCCGCGACGTCGGTCGGGTTCTTCAGGAAGTCCTGGAGGTCCTTCCACTCACCCTTGCCGGGCGTGCCGCCGAAGGCCTGCGGGGCCTGGTCGGACATGTCGAAGCGGAAGTCGTCGCCCGACGCGATCAGGGACTTGGCGATCTTCTGCTGCACGGCGTTCGGGTACGCCGAGTTCGGCACGTTCTTGTTGGGGGAGAGGTAGCCGCCCAGCTTGGCCTGGATCGTCGCCGCGTCCGGGGAGGCCAGGAAGGTGGCCAGTGCCTGCGCCGCCTTGGAGTCCTTCAGGATGACGGCCGCGTCGCCGCCGGAGACCACGGGCGCCGCGCTGCCCACGGCCGGGAACGGGAACACCTTCGCGTCCGTGCCCACCTTGGCCTTGGTCTCGCCGATGTTGACCTGTGCGAAGTCGCCCTCGAAGACCATGCCCGCCTTGGGCTGGTCGCCGCCGGTGAAGGTCTGGGTGACGGAGGCCGGGAACTCCGTCTGCAGGGCGCCGTTCGCGCCGCCCGCGATGTAGTTCTTCTTGCCCCAGATCCCGGCGAGGGTGGTGAGGGCCTGCTTGACGGACGGATCCGTCCACTTGATCTTGTGCTGGCTCAGCTGGTCGTACTTCTCCGGGCCCGCCTGGGAGAGATACACGTTCTCGAACCAGTCGGTGAGGGTCCAGCCGTCGGCGCCGCCGACGGAGAACGGGGTGACACCGGAGTCGTAGACCGTCTGCGCGGTCGTCAGCAGGTCCTGCCAGGTCTGGGGCTCCTTCGCGCCCGCGTTCTCGAAGACCTTGGCGTTGTACCAGATCAGCGACTTGTTGGCGGCCTTGTAGTACACGCCGTACTGCTTGCCGCCCACCTTGCCGATGTCCTGCCAGCCCTGCGAGTAGTTCTTGGCGAGCTCGGCCAGGGCCTCGGGGCCGAGGGGTTTGGCCCACTTCTTGTCGACGGCCTGTTTGATGGCGCCGGGCTGCGGGAGCAGCGCGACGTCCGGCGGCTGGCCGCCCGCGATCTTCGAACCGAGGAAGTTGATGATCGGGTCCTGGGCCGCCACGAAGGTCACCTTCGCGCCGGTGCGCTTCTCGAACTCCGCGAGGACCGTCTTGAAGTTCTTCTGCTCCTCGCCGGTCCAGACGGCGGCGACTTCGAGGCTCTCGCCGTTGAGCTTGGGGAGGGTGACGGTGTCGCCGCTCGCACTGGCGCTGCTCGTACCGCCGTTGCTGTTCTTGTCCTTGCCGCCACCGCCGCACGCGGTGAGGGCGAGCGCGACGGCGACGGCGGCTGCGGCGGCCTGCGCGGCCCTGGGTGACCCGCGGTGGTGTGCGGCTCTGCGTGACCTGTGCGTCGAGTGGTTGGGCGACTTGTGTGTACGAAGAGCTCTGTGCATCACTGCCCCGTTCTCGTTCTTCGTCGAACGTCCGGCGCTGTCCCGTGCGCTCTGGTCTACGCCCGGGGCGTCGAGGGCGGCAAGAGCGCCTGCGCTGTCAAGTGGGTGATCGTGATTGGGTCGTGACGTGGGCGGCTGTGCGAACGCGGTGCGGACTCTGTGCGGCGCAGGCGCTCCGGCGGTGGAATGGGAACAACGAGGACTCGGAAGCCGGGTGACGGTGGGTCAGCCGGATGACGGCGGGTCAGTCGGGTGGCATGAGGTGGCCGAGCCGGTGTGGACAGCGCCGTCGAGGGGGCTGCCGTAGGTGCGGGTGCCCGCGCTGAAGGCGCCGTCGGTGAGCACGGGCACGGTCGTACTCGCGTCCACCTCGACCGCGATCACCACGTCGTCGGCGAAGCCGCTCCGGACCAGCTCCAGAGCGGAGGAACACGCGGCCACGGCACCGGCCGCGTCGGGGGTCCCGGTGACAGATACCAGTCACTCATGTCCCTCATGGGGGCCGAGTGTCGCGTACGGGTGTCGAAGAGCTACAGCAACGACGGCATCTCCACGGCCGCCACCGACTTCGCCGCCCGCTCCAGTGCGCTGGCCAGCAGGGCCAGGTCCGTGGGGCCGTTGCCGAGTTCGCGGACGGGGCGGCGGGCCGGGGGGTCGCCCATGCGGTGCCATTCGAGGGGGACGACCGTGGGGCGGAGGGTGGCCGTGCGGGGGATGCGGCCCGTGACCCGGCCGGCCTGGAAGGGCGTGAGGCGGCCGTCGGGAGTGGACAGACGGCCGCGGCCGGGGGCGGGTTCGTCCGCGCCGGGGGACACCGGGTCGAGGGAGATACGGAGCGAGGCGGCGCGGCCCAGTTCGGTGGTCGCCGTGCGGCCGTCGTCCGCGGCGGCCGCCACAAGGTGCACACCGAGGCGGTCACCCTCGCGGGCGACGGCCTCCAGCGCCCGTACGACCGAACCGGCCGCCGGTCGTCCCGGGGAGCCCAGCGCGGGGGAGAGCAACGCGTCCAGGTCGTCGATGATGACGAAGAGACGGGCCAACGGGGGGCCCGGTTCCGTCCGTTCGCGGGCAGCGGACGGGCGCAGCCGCAGGGTCGAACTAGGGGGCGCGTCGAGATCCGCGGCGCCCGAGGAGGAGGGGGAGCCGGAGCCGGGCTTCGCTCCCGGGGAGGGTTTGGGGGTGCGCTGGGCGACCATCCGGCCCGACATCTCGCCGCGCGTGTGCCACTCCGCGAAGTCGAGCCGACCCAGGAGCTCGGCCCGCCGCTTCAGCTCGGCGCTGAGCGCCTGGGCGAACTCCCGCATCCGTACGGGGTCGTTGGCGGTGAGGTGGGTGGTGACGTGGGGCAGGTCCGTACAGACCCGCAGCCCCTCCGCCCCTTGGCCCGCGCCGTGGCCCCCGGTGCTGTCCCGCCCGTCCATCAGCACGATCCCGAGCCGGTCGGGGCGCTCCGCGGCGGCCAGGGACGCGGCGATCGCGCGGAGCAGCTCCGTACGACCGCTGCCGGGCGGGCCCTCTATCAGCAGGTGCGGGCCCTCGGTGGGGAGGTCCACGGCGACCGGGCCGCGCGGGCCGGCGCCGAGGACGGC
>LRTP01000376.1 GCA_001550305.1 Streptomyces diastatochromogenes | reverse complement strand
GTACGGCGCACGACACGGCGGGCTCCCTCGCGGAGGCGGACACCGTGAGCGCCGGCGGGGCAGGCACCGCGCGACCCGCACCCGACCCGCACGAGGACGATGCCGTCGGCGGTGCACCGGAGGCGTCGGCCCCCAGTACGCCGGTTTCCGATGCGCCGGTATTCGGTGACGCGGCGGATCCGAGCCCGATGAGCGACGACACCGCGCGTCCCCACCCGGCCCCCGTCGCCGCCCACGGTTCCGTACCGGCCGCTCCCGCGCGGCCGGACGAGACCGCGGCCACCGAGCCCCTGCCCTCCGCCGCCCCCGACCGGGACTCCGCGGCCGAGCGGGCCAGGTCCCTGCTGGTGCCGGTGGCGGACCCGGAACCGCGGGTCGCGCCGTCGGTGGCACCCGTACTGCCCGGCCGCCCCGCGGCGAGCCGCCCACAGGTCCGTACCCCGGTCGCGGAGCCCGGTGCGGACGGGGGTGTGCCCTGTCCCTGGTGCGCCACTCCCAACCGGCCGGACCGGCACTTCTGCGGGCGTTGCGCGCTGTCCATGGCCGGGGAACGGCAGGCGCCGGGCCGGCTGCCCTGGTGGCGTCGGGTGCTCAACTCCCGCAACGGGGAAGTGCCGTGGGCCGGGGACCGGCCGCGACTGCGGCGGGGCTTCGGACGCGTCATGAACTGGGTGGTCGGCGCGGTGGTGCTCGGCCTGCTGGTGTTCGCCGTGACGAACACCGGTACGGCCGTGCAGGCGGTCAAGGACCACTTCGCCAAGCGGGTCCCGGTCGGCCCCGACCACGTGAAGGCGTCCCGTTCCTTCGCCGGTCACGGCGCGGGGCTCGCCTTCGACAAGCTCAACAACACCTGGTGGGGACCCGGCGTCTCGGAGTCCGGCGACGGAGAGTGGCTCGAGGCCAGCTTCGAACAGCCCACCCGGCTGCTGGACGTGATCATCACCTCGGGCACCTCCGCCCGCCCGGACCAGCTCACGAAGTCGGCGCTGCCGCACCGTATCGAGGTCCGGATCACCACGGCGAACGGCAAGACGAGCACCCGCTTCCTCACTCTCGACCAGGTCGCGGGCGGTCAGCAGCGCAAGTTCCGCGTGGGTGATGTCACGTCGGTCCGTTTCATCATCCGCTCGGCCTATGGCACCGCTCGGGACAAGCAGGTCTCCATAGCCGAGATCGAGTTGTTCGGTCCGTCGAGCGCCAACGACTCGTAGGCGCACCGAAGGCTCGTGGGGAAGGTGCCATTCCTTGGTCGGGTGCTTCCGGTTCTGGCCGAACTGGGAGGATGAGTCCCGCGGTACCGCCGCGGCCTTACCGTAGAGGGAAGGCACCAGACCCGAGGAGAAGCGCCACCTGTGCACGACGCACCGATCTACGCCCAACTGATCTCCGAACGAGGGGACATACCCCTGCAGGTCCGCAACGAGGCCCGCAGAATCCAGCGCGATCTCGAATGGATCCTCAACAGGGATCCCTCGTCGGGCGGTCTCCTCCCGAGACCGCCCGGCGCTCCGGGCCCCGGCCCTCGCGCGCTGCCCCCGTCCCTTCCTCCCGGGAACAGCTCCACCGGCTGGCTTTCCTGACGGTACGTCAATTCCGGTGTGCCGCCCGGGTGGGAGCGTGCCGCCGTCCCCAGGGAACGGCGGCCGCTTCACCCCGTCACTCGTCCATCACCGCACCGAACCGGGCGCCCGCGGCATTGCGGTAGCGGAACTTCGGATCAGGTCGTCGAGGACGGACCGCCCTCCGGCTCGTTCCCGTCCCTGTCCTGCTGTTCCGGGGTCCGCCGGTAGCTCTGGAGCTCCAGCAGTCCTTCCGTCTTCTCCGAACGACCCCCGGACTTGTGGTCGCCCGCGTTCTGACCGTTCAGGTTCTGGCGGACCGAGTCCAGGATCGTCAGGCCCTGGGCGACCAGCCCGGCGGCGATCTCACCCAGGCCGTCCGCGCCGTTCAGGACGTTGACGTTGGCGCCGGCGAGGCCGCCCGCGGCCTCCTTCACGATCAGCGGGAGCTGGTCGATCAGCATCCGGTCGAGCGCCACGCGGTCGTGCGAGGCGGCGGCCTCGGCCTGGATCTTCATGCGTTCCGCCTCGGCGATGGCGAGCACCTTGATCCGCTCCGCCTCGGCCTCGGCGGGCTTGACGATCTCGGCGACGAGCTGCTGCTGACGCAACTGGGCCGCCCGCTGGGCCAGTTCGGTCTGCGCGGCGAGCACCTCCTGCTGGGCGTGCGCCTGCGCCAGCGGTCCGGCCTGGGCGGCCTGCGCCTGCGCGCGGTCCACCTCGGCCGAGTACTCCGCCTTGACGACCGCGGTCTGCCGGGCGTACTCGGCCTGGTTGCGAGCGGCCACCTGCTCCGCCTCGACGGACGCCTGGGTGGCCTGGGCCTGCGCGATCTGGGCCTGGCGCTGGATGGCCGCCTTGTGCGGTGCGGACATGGCCTCGATGTAACCGACGTCGCCGTCGTCGATCGACTGGATCTGCAACGAGTCCACGATCAGGCCGATCTTGGCCATCTCGACCTTCGAGGTGTCCAGGACCTCCGCGGCGAGCTTCTGCCGCTCGGTGACGATCTCCTCGACGGTCATCGAGCCGATGATGGCGCGCAGATGACCGGCGAAGATCCGGCCGGTCAGCACCGACATCTGGTCCTGGTCGGAGAGGAACCGCTGGCCGGCGTTGATGATGCTTTCGTGGTCGTTGCCGACCTTGAACGCGATCACGGCGCGGACGTGCAGCGCGATGCCCTGCCGGGTCACACAGGTCTCGGTGACCTCGGCCTCGCACATCGACAACGTGAGGAAGCGGGTCTTGCGAAAGACGGGGAGCACGAACTTTCCGTGCCCCGTCACCACTCGGAACGGCGCGCCCCCCAGTCCCCGCCTGCCACCCGAGATCAGCATCGCCTCGTCGGGAGCGGGAACGCGGTAACCGAACATTCTGTTTCTCCTTAACCGGCGTCGACGGAGTCGCCGTCCAACGCGTCCAGCGGATCGACCCAGCGGATGACGTCGACCTCACGGCACCCCCGGGATTCGACCACGAGCACGGTAGCCCCTATGGGCAGGGGCTCCTGCGACCAGGCGAGGAAGGTCTCGGATCCGCCTCTGATCCGCACGAGGATCTCGCCGGGACCGGCGGTTCCCCGTGTGCCGATGAGCAGCTCCCCGGTACAGCCGATCACGGCCTCGTCCTGCACCACTGTCGGCCGCCTCCCCATTGCTCTGGTTCTGCTTCCGACCTTAGACCTCCCCCACCTCGGACGCCTACGCTCCCGTCGCTGCCGGTGTCACGCCCCGGGTACGGACGCTCAGCTCTTGGTGAACCGGTAGGTCTTGCTGTCGGTCAGGACGCAGAAACCGGGCGACACGACGATCACCCGCAGTGTGCCGGTGCGCCGGTCGTAGTCGATGCCCTCGACCTCGAAGGTGCCCGAGCAGGAGCTGCGCAGCGGGAGCTGACGCAGGGCGGTGACATGGCCCGTCACGTCGCCGCTGCCACTGGGGGCGGCGGACAGGTCGATCTGCAGCAGCGGCTTGGTGATGCCGAAGAGGGTGCCCGCCGGGTCGTCGGAGGAGCACAGCAGCTGGGTCGCGGTGACGAAGTCGCAGCCCTGTACATCGCGGACGGCGTGGTCGAGGTTGATGGTGGAGGCCTGCGGGAGGTTGGCCGAGGGGGAGGTGCTCGGGTTCACGCCGGGGGTCGGGAACACCAGCAGCCGGGTCATCGTGCCCCACTCCCCCGACACCATCCACTGGCCGTCCGGGGAGATGGTGTCGAAGGAGTTGTTCAGCGCCTCGCCGGGGCTCAGCGCGTGGACGTACTCCGACCAGGCGCCGCCGGGCGCCTGCACCCGGAACATCTTGGCGCTGCCGGAGTCGGCCTGGTACGGCTCGACGTAGTAGCCGTTGTAGGAGGCGTCCGGGTCGCCGACGTGGTTCCAGCCGCGGCTGCTGACGCCGATCGGGATGGTGCCGATCCCGGTGTAGTGGTTGGGGCTGCCGGCCGGGACCTCGACCGAGGTCAGGCCCTGGCTCTCGGTCAGCGGGTCGGCGCGGTCGGAGCCGACCTCGGTCCAGGTGTCGGCGGCCGCGGCGGGCGTGGTGACGGAGACGGACAGCACGGCGGCCGTGGCGAGGGTGACGAGTCCGGCCAGGACCGCGTGACAACGTTGCCGGGCGGGCATGCGCATGAGGTGCTCCTCGGTGGGGGGTGCGGTTTCGGCGCACAGTCTGACCCGTCAACTGCGGTCATGTACAGACCAATGAAGGAGCGTTGGCCGTCAACTCACCAACCGGACAACGGCAGTTACCCACCCCGCCCCCTACACCCTTGTCACCGCCCCGAGTTCCGTCCGGGCCCGGGACGCCGCGCCGATCGCCACCGCGCGGCTCCCCAGTCGGGCCCGTACGACCCGGAGCGGCTGTCCGCTGACCGGTGGCTCGGCGGCGAGCGCGGCGGCGATCGACGGTTCGAGGAGGTCCCAGGCCCGGCTGACCCCGCCGCCGATCACGAAGGTCGTGAGGTCCACCAGACCCGCCGTGATCAGGATCGCGCGGGCGACTCCCGCCCCCGCGGCCTCGTAGACGGCGAGCGCGTCGGGGTCGCCGTCGACCGCCGCCTCGGCGATGCCCCGGGCGGTCAGGGAGCGCCCCGTCCGCTCGCCGTAGCGGGCCGCCAGGGAGCGGCCGGAGGCGAGCGTCTCCAGGTGGCCACGGCCGCCGCAGGTGCACGGCAGGTCGCCGAAACCGGGGAGATGGCCGATCTCGCCCGCCGCCCCGTGCGCCCCCTCGAACAGCGCGCCGTCCAGCCACAGCGCGCCCCCGACCCCGGTGCCGAGCGTCATCCCGAGTGCGGCGGGCTCTCCCGCGACGGCCCCCTTCGCGACCTCGCCGCGCAGGAAGGCGTTGACGTCGTTGTCCAGGAAGGCCGGTACGCCGAGCGCTTCCTCGACCCTCGCCGTCACGGGGAACCCGGCCCAGGAGCGGAAGGAGTCGCTCGCCACGAGGACGCGGCCGGCCCGGCTGTCGACGACACCTGCCGCGCCGACGCCGACGCCGAGCAGCCGCGAGGGCACGCGTTCGCGGAGCAGATCCAGCGCGGCGAGCGCGGCGCCGACCATCGCCCGTCCGCCCTCGGCCGCCGGTGTCGGCACCTCCACGGAGTCGACGGCGGTCAGGTCCGCCGCGCAGAGCACGACCTGGGTGGTCGTACCGCCGATGTCGACACCGGCGTACACCTCGGGCGTCGGGGTGCGGTCCGTGGATTCGGTCACGCCGTGACCCCCGTGGCGGCCCGCCGTTCCTCGCGCCGACGGCGTTGCAGCACCGGGTCCGGCACGGGCACGGCGGCGATGAGCCGTCGCGTGTAGTCCGTTCGCGGGTGCAGGAGCGTGGTCGCGGTACTGCCCTCCTCCTCGATGCGCCCGGCCCGCAGGACGACCACGTGCTGGGCGAATTGCTGTACGACGGCGAGGTCGTGGGACACGAACAGGCAGGCGAACCCCAGCTCGCCCTGGAGCCCCGCGATCACCTCGAGGACCGACTGCTGCACACTCACGTCGAGCGCGCTCGTCGGTTCGTCCGCGACCAACAGCCGCGGCTCGAGGACCAGCGCCCGGGCGAGGCTCACCCGCTGCCGCTGGCCACCGGACAACTCGCGCGGACCCCGACGGGCCAACTCCCTCGGCAGACGGACGAGTTCGAGTGCGTCCCCGACCCGGGTCCGGCGCTCGGCCGCCGGCATGCCCCGGCGGTGCACACGCAGCGGCTCGGCGACGCACTCGGCCACGCTCATGCGTGCGTCGAGCGAGGCCACCGGGTCCTGCAGGACCACGCCGACACCGGCCAGCAGGGCGCGCCGGGCCCGCCCCCGGGTCCTGCCGAGGTCGGCGCCGAACAGCGACACCGAGCCGGACGACGGTGGTACGAGGCCCAGCGCGACGCGCGCCGCGGTCGACTTGCCCGAGCCCGACTCCCCCACCAGACCCACGGTCTCACCGGCCCCGACCGTCAGCGAGACGCCGTCGAGTGCCCGGACGGCGCGACGCCCGCGGCCGAACCGCACGCTCACGTCCCGCAGTTCGACCACCGGGTCCGCGGCGGGCCGTTCCCCTTCGGTTCGCCGGGGGTCGGCCCCCGGCTCGGCGACGGTCAGTCGCGGCACCGCCCCGAGCAGGCGCCTGGTGTACTCGTGCGTGGGCCGCAGGAGCACCTCCTCCACCGGCCCCGTCTCCACGATCTCCCCCTGGAGCATGACGGCGACGCGGTCCGCGAAGTCGGCGACCACGCCCATGTTGTGCGTGACCAGCAGCACCCCCGTGTCGAAGTCGGCGGCGAGCGACCGCAACAGGTCGAGGATCTCGGCCTGCACGGTCACGTCGAGCGCGGTGGTCGGTTCGTCGGCGATGAGCAGGCTCGGGGCGTTGGCGATCGCCATGGCGATGACCACGCGCTGCCGCTGTCCCCCGGAGAGCTGGAACGGGAACGCGGACGCCCGTGTCCCCGGATCCGGGATGCCGACGCGGCGCAGGAGTTCGACCGCCTCCCCGGCGGCCTCCTTGGCCGTGACGGGACGGTGGTTGCGGATGACCTCGGCGATCTGGGCGCCGATGCGGGTGAGCGGGTCGAGCGCGGTCGCGGGTTCCTGGAACACCATCGACGCGGTGCGACCCCGTAGACCCGCGAGGTCGGCCTCGGTGGCGCCGACGACGTCGGTGCCACCGACGACGGCGTGGCCCGTGGCGCGGGCGGTGCCCGGCAGCAGCCCCATCGCGGCGAGCGCGACGGTCGACTTGCCGGAGCCCGACTCGCCGACGAGGGCGAGCGTCTCACCGGGCCGGACCCGCAGCGAGACCTCTCGTACCGCGGCCACTTCACCCGTCTCCGTGGAGAAGGTGACGCCCAGGTTCTCGATCCGCAGGATGTCGGCGGTCATCCGCGTCCCCTCACGTCGAAGGCGTCGCGCAGTCCGTCGCCGATGGCGTTGAAGGCGCAGACGACGAGGATGATGGCGAGGCCGGGCGGCACGATGAGCCACCAGCGTCCCGAGTACGCGGCTGTCAGACCGGCCGAGAGCATGCCGCCCCAGTCGGTCGACGGGGGTTGGACGCCCAGGCCGAGATAGGACACATAGGCGACGAGGAGGATCGCGTCGGCGACCTGGAAGGTGGCGGCGACCACGACCGTCGAGACGGAGTTCGGCAGGATGTGCCGGCCGATCGCCCGGCCGTGCGTGCCGCCGATGGCGCGCAGTGTCAGCACGTAGTCCCGGCCCTTCAGGGTGAGTGTCTCGGCCCGGACGAGACGGGAGGGGACCAGCCAGGAGACCAGGCCGAGGATGACGACCAGCCCCCAGGTGTCCGGGGTGGTGATGGCGGAGACGACGAGGAGGATGAAGAGCGCCGGGATGGCGATTCCGGCGTCCACGACCCGCATCATCACGGCGTCGATCCAGCCGCCCGCGTAGCCCGCGACCGCGCCCCAGAGCGTGCCGATGACGGTCGCCAGCAGGCCGGAGGCGAGGCCGACGAGCAGCGACACCTTGCCGCCGTACATGAGGCGCCCGAGCTCGTCGTGTCCGACGGCGTCGGTGCCGAGCAGGTGCGCGCCGCTCGGCGCCAGGTTCACCTGGGTCAGGTGGGTGTGGGTCTGGTCGGTCGAGTGGAGCAGCGGGCCGGCGAAGCAGAAGAGCAGGAACAGGACGACGACCGCCAGACCCGCGACCGCGAGCCTGTTGCGCGTGAACCGGCGCAGGACGAGGCGGTGGCCGGCGGCCGCCTCCACGGTGGGTGTCACCGGCAATACGGCGCTCATGACCGGCCCGCCTTCACTCGGGGATCGACGATCCGCTGGACGATGTCGGCGAGCAGGGTGCCGACGACCGTCGCGACGGAGATGACTAGGACGCAGCCGAGCAGCACCGGATAGTCGGAGGACTGCGCGGCGCTCCAGAACAGCAGTCCCATTCCTGGGTAGTTGAAGAGCTGCTCGACGACGAGGGCGCCGCCGAAGAGGACGGGCACGTAGTAGCCGAGCATCGCGACGACGGGGGTCAGCGAGTTGCGGAGCACGTGCCGCCACAGGATCGCGCGGGGCCGGGAGCCGCCGGCCCGCGCGGTCCGTACGTAGTCCTCGGAGAGGTTCTCCAGGGTCGCGGCGCGCATGTACCGGCTGAAGACGGCGACCATGGACGCGGCTCCCGCGACGACCGGCAGGACCAGCGCGTTCGGCTGCGAGAGCACCTGCCCGAGCGTGTCGCCCTGCGGCGCCTGCGAGGGGAACCAGGGCAGCAGCTGCGTGAAGACCAGGACCAGGACGAGCCCGAGGAAGTACACGGGGGTCGAGTACGCGACGAAGCTCAGCGTCGTGATGACGTAGTCCACCGGCTTGTTGCGCCGGACCGCCTGCCACATGCCGAGCGGGATCGCGAGCGCGAGCCCGGTCAGTGCGGACAGCACGGTGAGGACCAGGGTCTTCGGGAGACGCTGTTCGATGAGCCGGGAGACCGCCTCGTTCAGCGTGTACGAGGTGCCGAGGTCGCCGTGCAGCAGGGTGCGCAGGTAGTAGAGGTACTGGACGGGGAGCGAGCGGTCGAGGCCCTGCTCGTGGTCGAACTGCGCGATCTGCTGGGCCGTCGCCTGCGGGCCGAGGATCCCGCGCGCGGGTCCCCCTGGCAGCGCGTGCAGCAGGCAGAAGACCACCACCGTCACGATGAGGATCACCGCGAGGGACTGCAGGACGCGCCGGGTGAGATACAGGAGGGTGTCCATGCGGTCAGCGGTTCCACTTCCACTGCGCCGGGTGGAAGTTGGCCAGTGAGTCCTGCGAGAAGCCGCCGAGGCCGTTCTTGACGACCGAGATCTGGTAGTCGGGCTCCGGCAGCCAGATGACCGGGAGGTCCTTGGCGACGGCCGCGCTGTAGTCCCGTACGGCCTGCGCGGAGTTCGACGTGGTGGAGGCCGTGATCAGCTGGTCGATCTCCGGGTTGGAGTAGCTGCCGAAGTTCGAGCCGCCCTTGCTCTGGAAGAGCGAGTCGCCGGTCGGGAAGGAGTTGAAGTACCAGCTGCCGGCGGTGCCGAAAAACGACAGCTGCCACGCGCAGATCGACTGGCCCGCGGTGCACGGCGGGGTCTGGGACAGCACCGAGTTCACGGGCGCGGTCTTGATCGTGAACTTGATCCCGGTCTTCTCCAGCGAGGACTGGATCGCGCTCATCATGTTGTCGGTGACGGTCGAGCCGGACTGCGACAGCACCTGCATCTGGAACCTGGTGCCCTTGGCGACCCCGTCACCGCACTGTGAGGCACCCGCGCCCGGATCCGTGCACACCATGACTCCGCCCTGTTCGGTCCAACCGTGCCCGGTCAGCAGGGACTTGGCGGCCGCGGTCGAGAACGGGTACGGATTGCCCTTCTGCGTGGGCGAGAGGAAGTCGCTCGACTGCGCCTGCGGGATCGGGCCGTAGCCGGGGACCGCGGTGCCGTTGAAGATGACCTTCGCCAGGCTGCTCTGGTCGATCGACCGCTGGACCGCCTGACGGGCGTACAGCTGCTTGAACACGGCGCCCATGGAGGGGTTGTTGAAGTTGTACGGCATGTAGGTGATCGCCCAGCCCGACCAGGGCTTTACCGTGTACCCCTGGGCGGTGAACCGGTCCTTCTGGTCGAGGTCGGTCGCCTCGATGTAGCCGTAGTCGACGCTCCCCGAGCGCAGTGCGTTCTTCTCGGCCTCCGCCGTCGTGAACGGGAGGAGGTTCACGGTGGCGATGTCCGGCTTCTCACCGCCGTCGTACTTCTTGTTGGCGGTGAGCACGACCTTGCCCGCGGTCGAGAAGGACTTGACCGCGTAGGGACCGCTGATGGTCTTCCACAGCGCGTCCTTCTCGTAGCCGGAGATGTTCTTCGCGGCGGTGTTGAGGTACGTCCACACCCGCTTGGCGCCGGCGGCCGTCCGGTCGGCGTCCGACACCGCGGCGGATGCGTCGGTCTTGTCCCATGCGTGCTGTGGGAGCGGGTTGATCGCGCTCAGCTCGTTGGCGAGCATCCAGTCGGAGTTGTAGGCCTTGTCGAACGTGAGCGTGAAGCGGTGGTCGTCGACGGTCTTGAACGAGGTCCAGTTGTCCGGCGCCTTGCCGGGGTTGTAGCCCGCCCACTGTTCCTTGTTCGCCTTGATGAGGTTGAACCAGAACTCCACGTCGCGCGAGGTGATCGGCTTGCCGTCGCTCCATCTGCGGTCGCCGAGTGTGAGGGTGACGCTCTTGCCGTCGGGGGCGAAGGCGGCGGCGGTGGCGACGGACCCGTTCTTGTTCCAGGCGATCTTGCCGGTCGAGCCGTCGTACGCGACGAGCGGCTCCCAAAGGCTGTCGGCGATGGAGATGTTGTTGGTGTTGAGGTGCGCCGCCGTGCCGATCGGCAGGATCCAGTTCGGGGTGAAGTTCGCGGGCAGCGCGTAGTTGATGGAGTCGGGGGACGTGGACGACGTGCCGCTCGTCCCGGAGCAGCCCGCGAGCAGCAGCGTGCCCGCCGAGACGACGGCACCGGCGACGAGTGTCGCGCGAGCAGGGGACATGACTCTCCTCGGGGTGAACAGGGGTGAACAAAGGGGCAACGGGCGTGGCGGAGCCAGTCAACGACCCGACTGTTCGAAGAAACAGACGCCCTGCTGTAAAAAGTCTGTTTCTGCTGTTCTGAAAAAAGTGGAGAGGCGGCTTCAGGGACGTACGCTCGGCATCCCGATCCCGTCGTCGGAAGTTACTTCGTCCATGCCTGAAAAAAGTGCGGTACACCGCAGGGGTGCCACGGGCGTCTCGTCCCTGGCCGAGCGCGTCCTCGAACTCCTCGCCTCCGGGCAGGCGACCACGCGCACCGAACTGGCCGATCTGCTCGGGGCCGCGCCCTCGACGATCTCCCTGACGGTCGGTCAGCTCGTCACCCACGGGCTGGTGGCCGAGCAGGGCACCCGCTCCTCCACGGGAGGGCGTCCGCGCAAGGTCCTGCGGCTCGGCGGCAGCGACGGGTTCGCGGTCGCGGCCGAACTCGGGGGCAGACACGCGCACGTCGGTGTCGTGCTGCCGGGCGGCGGGCTCACGGACGTGTCGACGGTGCCGTTCCCGACGGCGGAGGGGCCCGAGACCGCGCTGCCCGGGCTCGCCGAGACTCTGGAGGGCCTCGCCGAGCAGCATGGGCGGGAGCTGCTCAAGGGGGTCGGTCTCTCGCTGCCGGGGCCGGTCGACGTCGCCTCCGGGGTGGTGACCCTGCCGTCACGCATGCCCGGCTGGAACCGGTTCCCCGTCCGGGCCTGGCTCGAGGACCGCTTCGGCGTTCCGGCGGCGATCGAGAACGACGCCAACTGCATGGCCGTCGGCGAGCACAGCGTCCAGTCGGCCGAGCGCCGCCAGTCGATCATGGTGAAGATGGGTTCCGCGATCGGCGCGGGCGTCATCGCCGACGGACGGCTCTACCGGGGCGGGACCGGCGCCGCCGGCGAGATCACCCACGTACGGGTCGAAGCGGGCCACGACATTCCCTGCTCCTGCGGCAACACCGGGTGTCTGGAGACCGTCGCGTCGGGCGCGGCGCTGGTGCGCGTCCTGCGTGAGCGGGGGCTCGACGTCGACTCGATCGAGGACGTCGTCCGGTTCGCGTCCGACGCCGACCCGGAGGCGACCCGCGCCGTCCGTCAGGCCGGCCGCTACCTGGGCATGGTGCTGGCCGCCAACGTCAACTTCTTCAACCCGGACGCCGTGTACCTCGGCGGCATCCTCTCCACGCTCGAACCGTTCGTCGCCGCCGTCCGCAGTCAGCTGTACGAGGGGTGCCATCCGCTGGTGACCAAGCACCTGGTGATCGAGCGGGCGAGCCTCGGCGCGGACGCGGGGCTGGTCGGCGCGGGCCAGTTCGCGCTCCAACGGGCGCTGGTCCACGCACTCCAGGCCGTGACCGGAGCGGGAGCAGGAACGGGACCCCATACCGACCAGCGCATACGAATCGAGGAGCCATGACGCACCCCCGTACCGCCGTCGCCCGGCCCGTCATCGCCATCGCCGGACTCGGCATCGAGTCGTCGACGTTCTCACCGGCGCGTACCGAGGCACCCGCCTTCCACCCGCAGCGCGGCGAGGACGTCCTCACGCGCTATCCCTTCCTCGCGCCCGGGACGCCCCTGCGCGACGCGGCCTCCTGGCGCGGCGCGCTCGTCGGCAAGGCGCTGCCCGGGGGTACGGTGACCGCGGCCGCGTTCGCGGAGCTCTCCGCGGAGCTCCTGCGGCGGCTCGGGGAGCTGCCGCGCCTCGACGGACTCTGGTACGACATCCACGGCGCCATGACGGTGGAGGGTGTCGACGACGCCGAGGCCGTCCTGCTCGCCCGGATCCGCGAGACCGTCGGAGCCGACGTCATCGTGTCCACCTCCATGGACCTGCACGGCAACGTCTCGCGCGAGCTCGCGCACATGAGCGACCTCATCACCTGCTACCGGATGGCTCCACACGAGGACCACATGGAGACGAAGGAGCGGGCCGCCCGTCATCTCGTGGATCTGCTCGCCACCGGTGCGCCCCGGCCGGTCAAGGCCTGGATCCCGGTGCCCGTGCTGCTGGCCGGTGAGCAGACCTCGACGCGTATCGAGCCCGCCAGGAGCGTGTACGCGGCCATCGACGAGGTGGAGGCGACGGACGGCGTGACCGACGCCGCGATCTGGGTCGGGTACGCGTGGGCGGACGAGCCGCGCAACCGCGCCGCGGTCGTGGTCACCGGGCCGTCCGAGGCCGCCGTCGGGCGGGGCG
>LRTP01000375.1 GCA_001550305.1 Streptomyces diastatochromogenes | reverse complement strand
TGGTGCGCAGCAGGGCGTCGGGGGTGAGGGCGCCCGCCGCGGCCAGCGCGGCCAGTTCTCCGTAACTGTGGCCCGCGGCCATCGCCGGGCGCACTCCCGCCCTGGTCAGGAGCTGGAACGCGGCGAGCCCGGTCAGACCGAGCGCGGGCTGCGCGACGGTGGTGTCGGTGATGCGCTCCTGCTGCTCCTTGCGGCCCGTCTCGTCGAAGGCGGCCGGCGGGAAGAGGACGCGGGCCGTCGTCTCGTCGAGCCGCAGGTTGCGCTGGAGTTCGGGGAAGGCGACGAAGAGTTCGGCGAACATCCCGGGTCGCTGGCTGCCCTGCCCGGGAAAGAGCAGCGCCACGTCACCCGTCGCGTCGTCGTCGGCCGTGAACAGACCTTCCTTCGGGGCGTGTTCACCGGCGACCGCGCGGCGCAGCAACGCCGTCAGCTCCTCGGCCGACCCGGCGACGAGGGCGATCCAGGTCCGGGCGCCCCGGGTGGTGGCGGCATCGGCGCGCCGGGACGCGGCGAGCGCGAAGTCCCGCAGCCGCCACGGTTCGTACGGTCCGGCGTCCGCCTCCACGAGGGCGAGCAGTTCGGAGGCGGCCCGTACCGCCGCCGCCCGGTCCGCGCCCCGGAACGTGAAGAGCTCGGCGGGCCAGTGCTGGGCCGAGGTGACCGGCGGCGGCCCGTCCTCGTAGGCCCTCAGGACTACGTGAAAGTTGGTGCCGCCGAAGCCGAAGGCGCTGACTCCGGCCACCCGTTCGGCCGGGGCGGCGGACCAGGGGCGGGCCTCGGTGTGGAAGGCGAACGGGCTGCTCTGCGCGTCCCAGGCCGGGTTCGGCTCGGTGAGGTGCAGGGTCGGCGGCTTCACGCCGGTGTGCAGGGCGAGCGAGGTCTTGATCAGTCCGGCGAGTCCGGCCGCGCACTTGGTGTGCCCGATCTGCGACTTGACCGAGCCGAGCACGCACGCTCCCGGCGGAGCCCCGGCCTCCTCGAACACCCGGGTGAGAGAGCCGAGTTCGGTGCGGTCACCGACGACGGTGCCGGTGCCGTGCGCCTCGACGAGCCCGACCTCGGCGGGCGAGATGCCGGCGTTGCGGTAGGCCCGGGTCAGCGCGTTGTACTGGCCCTCGGGCCGGGGCGCGGTCAGCCCGAGCGCCCGGCCGTCACTGGCGCTGCCGACGCCCTTGATCACCGCGTACACCCGGTCGCCGTCCCGCTCGGCGTCCGCGAGCCGCTTGAGGACGACACAGCCGACGCCCTCGCCGAGCGCGATGCCGTCGGCCGCGCTGTCGAAGGGCGCGGAGCGGCCGGAGGGCGAGAGGGCGTGCGCGGAGGCGAAGAGCAGGTAGTCGTTGATGCCATTGTGCAGGTCGGCGCCGCCGCACAGCACCAGGTCGCTCGTCCCGCTCGCCAGCTCCTTGCACGCCACGTCGACGGCGGTGAGGGAGGAGGCGCAGGCGGCGTCCACGGTGTAGTTGGCGCCGCCGAGGTCGAGGCGGTTGGCGATCCGGCCCGCGATGACGTTGGCGAGGATGCCGGGGAAGGAGTCCTCGGTGAGCTTGGGCAGTTGTTCGTCCAGCGCGGGCGGCAGGCTGCCCAGGTAGGCGGGCAGGACGGAGCGCAGGGTCATCGCGTTGGACAGGTCGCTGCCCGCCTCCGCGCCGAACACGACCGACGCGCGGGTCCGGTCGAAGGACCGGCTGCCGTAGCCGGAGTCCTCCAGGGCGCGGCGCGCCGCCTCCAGGGCGAGCAGCTGCACCGGCTCGATGGCGGGCAGCGAGGCGGGCGGGATGCCGTACCGCAGCGGCTCGAAGGGGATCTCGGGCAGGAAGCCGCCCCAGCGGGACGGGGTCTTCTCCCCGGCGCCCCGCGGGTCGTGGTAGAGCTCGGCGTCCCAGCGGGTCGCGGGCACCTCGGTGACGGCGTCCTCGCCCGCCAGCACGTTCGCCCAGAAGGTGGCGAGGTCGGGGGCGCCGGGGAACATGCAGGCCATGCCGACGATCGCGATGTCCAGCGGTTCGGGGGAGGGTTCGGCGGCGGGTTCCCCGATGCCGAGGGCCTCCCGCCGCGCCGCGAGGAAGCCGGCCGCGCCGCTGGTGACCGAGGTGTGCAGCTCGGCGACGGTGGTGACGGCGGAGCGCAGCACGGCGACCTCGCCGGCCATGAACATGCCCTCGGCGAGCTGTCTGTCCTCGCCGACCGCGCTCAGCCCGCCGTCGACCCGTTCGATGCCCTTGCTGGCCAGCCGCAGCCGCCCCACGTTGAGCCGCTCCAGTTGCTCCCAGGCCTCGCGGCCGGGTGTCCCGCGGGCGGCCAGGTCCTCCTTGACCGCGGCGAACTCGTCGGTGAACGCGCTGTGGACACAGCGGGTGGCGTGTCCGGGAGCGGTCTCCAGGAGGTCGGTGCGCTCGGCGTCGATCACCTGCCGCTGGAACAGGGGCAGCACCGCGCCCGCGCTCACGGCCTCCTCGGTGAACAGGTACGCCGTGCCCATCAGCACGCCCACGGCGGCACCCCGCGCGCTCAGCGGGGCGGCGAGCGCGGTGACCATGGCGGCGGAGCGCTCGTCGTGCACCCCGCCCGCGAAAAACAGCTGGAGTTCGGTGGCGGTGCCGTTCTTCGCGCCCGCCAGGAAGTCGTCGAGCACGCCGAGCTGCGCCTCCCACAGCGGGAAGCTGTTGCGCGGCCCGACATGGCCGCCGCACTCGGCGCCCTCGAAGACGAACTTGCGCGCGCCCGCTTCCAGGAACTGCTTCAGCAGCCCCGGCGACGGCACGTGCAGGAAGGTGGAGATGCCCACCTCCTCCAGCGCGGCGGCCTGCGCGGGACGCCCGCCCGCGATGATCGCGTGGGACGGGCGGATCTCCCGTACGACCTCCAGCTGGGCGGCCTTGATCTCCTCGGCGGCGAAGCCGAGGACGCCGACGCCCCAGGGCGCGTCGCCGAGCGCCTCGCTGGTCTGTTCCAGTACGGCGCGGGTCTGGTCGGCGCCGGACAGCGCGAGCGCGATGAAGGGCAGCCCGCCGTGGCCGCTCACCTCGGCGGCGAACGCGGCCTGGTCGCTCACCCGGGTCATCGGCCCCTGGGCGACGGGCAGTTCGCTCCCGAAGGGGCGCCTGCCCGAGCCGTCGGGGCCGAGCGAGGCACCCGCGTTCTTCGCCGGGTCGAGACCGGGACCCGCGCTCTTCAACGCGTCGAGGACGGCGTCCCGTACGCCCCGCACCGCCGCGTGGACGGTGCCCCAGCGCTCCTGGAAGCGGGCGGCGAGAAAGCCGTCCTGACCGACCTCGGGGGCGGGCGTGCCCGCCTGGGCACCCCGGCGCCGTACGACTCGGCGGCCGTCCTGCACGGTGGTCTCGGAGCCGTCGAGCCCGGCGAGCAGCGCGGAGGTCCCGGCGGGCAGTTCGGCCTCGGCCTCGGCGAGCAGGGCGAGCTGGGTGTCCAGGACGACACCGGCGCCACCGCCCGCGACGACGGCCGCCGCGGTGTGCGGGCCCGCGCCGCCGCAGGCCCAGACCGGGAGATCCAACTCGTCGTCGAGGAGCTGTTGGAGCAGTACGAAGGTGCTCAGTTCACCCACGGGACCGCCCGCCTCATGGCCCCGGGCGATCAGCCCGTGTGCCCCGGCCGCGGCGGCCCGTAACGCCTGGGCGCGGCCGGTCACCTCGACGAGTACGCGGTGGCTGGGGAAGTCCGCGGGCGTGCAGGAGGCGTCGGCGGTCAGCAGGACGGTGTGGACACAGGCGGGGAGGTCCCGCGCGGGAAAGGCATCGTTGTCGCGGAGCCGTACGCCGAAACCGGCGGCCGACCATTCCTCGGCCGACGCGAGTTCCGCCGCCGCCCGGCGCCCACCCGCGGTGAGGTCGAGCACCCCGAGACCGCCCGCCCGTACGGCGGCCGCCGTGACCCGAGCCGAGGGGACGGCGAACGGGTTCAGGGCGATGACGATGTCCTCTACGGCAAACAGGCCGGAAGTATCGAACTTCGACACAGGCACGCGAACGCTCCAAATCGCACGAGGGTGAGGATTGGTGGGGGAGAGCGGAGAGCGCTTGCGCTTCACAACAAGCCGTCAGCTGATGTGAAGCACGCTCATGCTTATTGCGCATCCCCGTGAAAGTCAAACTCTCAAGGAGGCTGCCATTACCGGACGTAACACGGTCGACACAGCCGCCGCCGAGCCAGATGCGAGCTGGCAACAGAGGCCTTGTTCCGAGGAGTTGAGGGGGTCGGTGACCGCTGGTCGGTCGGCTCCGCGCCCCCGATTCGGCCTGCGGCAATGCCTGCTGACGCAGTGTCGAACAGGGGGTCCACTTCGATCTTGCGGAAACGAACTGTTTCCCCCGCTGTAAATTGAAACTTTTATTAGTTCCCCTCTTCATAATCAAAATTCACGTTGGGTGGAAGGGTGGGATTTCGGCACTTGAGGGTGAATGGCCACGATTCGTACTCGTCGGTAAGTTGGCTCATTTCAACAGCACGGCCCGGCCGCGGGAGCGGCCGGGCCGTGGCTGGATCCAAAGGTGCCGGGGCGGGTCACTCGGCGTAGAACGTCGCGTCCGCCCTGGCGAGCGTCGTGTCGGCGGGCCGGGTGTGGAGCAGGTGGTCGTAGTGCCGGAGGTGGCGGGCGGCGCCGCTGTACGACTCGAACGAGACACCGGAGTCCTTGTCGGCGAAGTTCGAGGGAGACGGTCCCGGTCCCGGCGAGCCCGCCCACCACCCCGAACTGCGGGTCGGCCAGGTCGGTGACGTTCGGCTCGATCTTGGCGCGGAAGTCCCGGGGACGGTCATCCGGCCACAGGAAGCCCCGCCGTACGCAGGACCCTGCGCTCGGCGTCGACCGCGAACACCTCGCACCCCTCGCGCGACGCGGCCCACTCGACGCCCTCCGCGCCCATCGCGAACGCCGCCGTCGCCGTCGCGTCCGCCTCGGTCAGGGACGGCGCCACGACGGTGACGCTGAGCAGCCCGGTGGCGGGGCGGCCGGTGCGCCCGTCGAGGATGTGGTCCCCGCGTTCGTAGCGCGCGGAGGTCGCCACCGCGCCGTCGGTGATCTCCAGCACCGTGCACAGCCGGTCGGCCCGCTCGGGATGGCGTACGCCCACCCGCCAGGGACCGCCCGCGGCCACCACGTCACCACCGGCGTTCAGGCAGAACCGGGAAGTCCCTCGACCGCTGAGGAGCTTGGCGGCCCGCTGCACCGACCAGCCCTTCACCATCGCGCAGGGGTCCAGGCCGCGGCCCGGCAGCCGCACGTCGAACGCGCCGCCGGTCGCGACCCGGTACTCCTCGCACAGGCCGAGGACCTCGGTCAGGTCCGGGCTGAGCTCGTGGGGGGTGAGCTCACCCCGGTCGAGCCGGGACACCTCGCTGTCCGCACGGAACGGGCTGAAGCGGGCGTCGACCTCGCGCAGCCACGCGAACACCGGGTCCGCGGTCTCCTCGGACGCGCTCTCGTCGTCGATCCGCAGCGAGACCGGGAACCCCATGACCTGTTCGACGCGCCGCATCCCGCTATCCCTGTCCCTTCGCGTCGAGGGCGGCCTGCAGCGACGTGACGTATCCGTCGCTGGTGATCGTGGCGCCGGACACCGCGTCGATGGCGGCGCTCTGCGCCTGGAGCGTCTCCTGGATCAGCTTCGGTACGGCCACCGTGGTCTGCGGGTGGTTCGGCTGCTGGAGCATCCGCACCGAACTGATCCTGTCGCCCTCGAAGGTCACCTCCACCTGCACGGCGCCCTTGGAGGTGTTGACGGTGGAGCCCTGGACGACTCGGGAGGCCGCGGCCGAGGACGACGCGGACGAGGAAGGTGAAGAAGACGACGAAGACGAAGACGAAGACGACGCAGATGACGATGAAGACGGAGTCGAGGCGGGCGCGGCGACCTCGGTGGTCGTCGTCGCACCGCTCGACGGTGCGTAGCGCCACAGCGGGATCAGACCGGCGATGGACAGGGCCACTACAGGCAGTGCTCGTTTCACGGTGTCTCTCTCATCCCGCCAGGCTGAAACGCTCGAAGTGGATCTGCGGCTTGGGCACGCCCAGGTCGCGCAGGGTGCGCAGCACCGCGCGCGTCATGGCGGGCGGCCCGCACACGAAGACGTCCCGTTCGGCGACGTCCGGCACGAGCCGCGCGAGCTCGCGCGGCGCCAGCTTGTCCGGTGTGGCCGGTCCGGTCACCACGTGCAGCTCGGCGCCCTTGGCATGCGCGAGCTCCCGCAGCTCGTCGAGGAGCACCGCGTCCCGGTCCGTGGCCACCCGGTAGATGAGCACGACATGGTCGTGCAGGTCCTCCAGCAGGGCCCGGATCGGGGTGATGCCCACGCCGCCCGCGACGAGCAGGGTCTCCGAGCGGGTGCGGTGCAGAGTGGTGAAGGCGCCGTAGGGGCCCTCGGCGAAGACCCGCGTGCCCACCTTCAGATGCCGCAGGGCCGCGGTGCCCTCGCCGGCCGTCTTCGCGGTCAGCCGCAGCCGGTTGCCGTCCGGGGCGGCCGACAGGGAGAACGGGTTCGCCTGCCACCAGCGGTCCTTGGTCAAGAACCGCCACAGGAAGAACTGCCCCGCCCGCGCGGGCAGCAGGTCGAGGTCGCGCCCGGTGACGTAGATCGAGACGACGTTGTCGGACTCGGGGACGACGGCCGAGACCCGCAGCCGGTGGCGCAGGTTCCGCCACACCGGCAGGACCACCCGGCCCAAAAACACCGAACCGAGCGCGACACCCCACAGGCCCCACCAGTAAGCGGTGGCCGCGGACGAGGTGGTGAAGGTGGTGCCCACCGCGACCTGGTGCGTGAAGGCCAGCACCACCGCCACATACGTGTAGAGGTGGATGAAGTGCCAGGTCTCGTAGGCCAGCCGGCGCCGCGCGAAGCGGGCCGACACGCCGCCGATCACGAGGATCAGGGCCAGCGCGACGATCGCCCGCAGCACGCCCTCGGTCGTCGTGGCCAGCTCCACCAGCTCGTCCCAGAAGGACGCCGACGCCGCACCCGCATAGCCGAGGGTGATGAACAGCGCGTGCGACAGCAGCGTCCACAGCAGGCCGAAGCCGACCCAGCGGTGCCAGGAGGTCAGCCGGTCCATGCCGATCCGGTGGTCGAGCCACGGCAGGCGGGCGACCAGCAGCAGTTGGAAGGCCATCAGGAGCGCCCCGTACAGGCCCGCCAGCCGGCCGAGCATGATCAGGGTGTCCGAGCCGGGCCCGGCCTGGAGGAAGAACGCGGTCACGACGGCCGCGTTCGCGGCCAGCAGGGCGTACAGCCCGGTGCGGGCCACCACCTTCGGGCGTATCGCCGTCGGGGGCGGCTGGACACGTTCGACAGTGGTCACGGAGAGCAGCTCCTCGTTCGGGTGTGGGGACACCGAGCCTGCCCGGTGGGAGCTGTCGTTTTCCTGTCGCTCAACTTTCAAGTGTTTATCGATGTGGATCAGGGACGCCGGCGGCTATGGCGTCGGCGGCCACGTCACGCACTATGAGCGGGTGGAAAAAGTGCGCCTCCTGGTCGTGGACGACGACC
This sequence comes from Streptomyces diastatochromogenes, assembly GCA_001550305.1. Classification (GTDB taxonomy): domain Bacteria; phylum Actinomycetota; class Actinomycetes; order Streptomycetales; family Streptomycetaceae; genus Streptomyces; species Streptomyces mirabilis_D. The sequence goes on along the minus strand of LRTP01000375.1, from coordinate 5,363 downwards.
CTCCCATCGCCGACCTCGTCGCGACGGTCGCCCGCTACGAGGGCTGGGAGGCGATGACCGCGTACTCCGGTGAGGACGCGCTGCGCCGGGCCGCCGAGTTCCACCCCGACATCGTGGTGCTCGACCTGATGCTGCCCGGCCTCGACGGATTCGCCGTCCTCGACCGGCTGCGGCAGTCCGGGACGATGGTGCCCGTCGTCTTCCTCACCGCCCGCGACGGCGTCGCGGACCGGGTCGCGGGCCTCACCCGAGGCGGCGACGACTACCTCGTCAAGCCGTTCGCCGTGGAAGAGCTCATGGCGCGGCTGCGGACCGTCCTGCGCCGCGCCGCGGGCCCCGGCTTCCAGCGCTCCGTGCTCCAGGTCGCCGACCTGACGATGGACGAGGACACCCGTGAGGTTCGGCGCGCCGACCGACTGCTCACCCTCACCCCGACCGAGTACGAGGTCCTGCGCTACCTCATGCGCAAGTCGCCGACCGTCCTCACCAAGGCCCAGATCCTCGACCACGTGTGGGAGTACGGCTTCGGCGGCCGCTCCAACGTGGTGGAACTCGTCGTCAGCCGACTGCGCCGCAAGCTCGACGGCAACAGTGCGACCGACAGCGGCGAGTCGCTCATCCACACCGTGCGCGGCGTCGGGTACGTGGTGCGGCAGGTCGCCGAGTGAGCGGCCCCGGGACCGGCGGCGCGTTGCGCCGTCTGCGGGGCGCCTACCGCCGCACACGCCTGGGCACCCGGCTGGCCCTCGGCATCGGCGTGCTGTCCCTCGTCGTGTTCGCCGTCGTCGGCACGGCCCTGACGACGTACATGAAGGAGTACCTGGAGCGTCAGCTCGGCGAGCAGATGAAGCTCGTTCAGGTCACCCAGTCCAAGGACGCCCAGGCGCACGGCATCGTCCAGCGGCGCCCCTACTACGGCTGGTTCACCGCCGTGTACGACGTCCGGGGCCGTACGGCGGTCCTGCGCAAGCCCGCCGACGTCCCCGCCGACACCGCCGAACTCACCGCCGTCGCCCAGGCGTTGCCGGACGGAGGCGACGCGCACCTGCTGCGCACCGCGCACATCGCGGGGGAGGGCACGTACAAGCTGCGTGCCTGCGAGGTCGAACCCGGCGTCGTCCTCGTCACCGCGGCGCCCATGCAGGACATGCAGGCCACCGTGCGGCAGCTGATCACGGTCCAGGTCGTCACCTTCGCGCTGGCCCTGCTCGGGCTCGTCGTGATCGGCCGGACGGTACTGCGGCGCGGGCTGAAGCCCTTCAGCGACATGGCCCACACCGCCCGCGGCATCACCTCGCACAACCTCACCGGCTCGGCGGGGCTGGAGGTGCGGGCCGGGGGCGGGCGCGGTGGACCCGAGGTCGAGGAACTGCGCACCGCGTTCAACACCATGCTGGAGCACATCGACGACGCGCTCGCCGTCCGCACCGAGGCCGAGCAGCGACTGCGCCGGTTCGTCGCGGACGCCTCGCACGAGCTGCGTACGCCCCTGATGTCGGTACGCGGCTACGCGGACCTCTTCCAGTACGCCGCCGCCAACGAGCCCGGGGAACGCGAGAAGCACCTGGCCCGGCTGCGCGCCGAGGCCGCCAGGATGGGCGTACTCCTCGACGACCTGCTCCTCCTCGCCCGCCTGGACGCCGCAGAGGTGGAGACACCGCTGAGGCTGGAGGACGCGGACCTGACGGAGCTGGCGCGGGAGGCCGCGGACGCCTTCCGCGCCGGACGAGGGGAGCACGCGCTGTCCGTGACGGCCGGCCCCGACCCGGTGCGCCTGCGCCTGGACCCCCTGCGGATCCGGCAGGTCCTCGACAACCTGCTCACCAACGCCGCCATGCACACCCCGGCGGGGACGAAGGTGCGCCTGGAGGTGTCGGCCAGGGGGGCGGGGCAGGCGGTGCGCGTCGGCTCGTCCGGCACGGCGGTCGTGCGGGTCTGCGACTCCGGGCCCGGGATACCGGCCGCCGACCAGGAACGGGTCTTCGACCGGTTCTACCGCGTCGACAAGGCCCGCAGCCGCGACCGCGGCGGCAGCGGGCTGGGCCTCGCGGTCGCCCGCTCACTGGTCCGTGCGCACGGCGGCACCATCGAGGTGACCAGCCGCCCCGGTTCGACGACGTTCACGATCCGGCTCCCCCTCCCGGCCGCGCTCCCGTGACCACGGGGGAGTACCTCCACACGGCCGCCGTCGGCTCGTTCAGCCGGTCGCGCGGACCGCGTCGCGGATCAGCTCGGCGACCACCTTCGGCCGGGACACCGCGACGGCGTGCGAGGCGCCCTCGACCTCCAGGATCGTCGCTCCCGCACGCTTCGCGCCGAAGCGCTCGACCTCGGGGTTGATCGCCTGGTCCGCGGCGGCGACCAGGGCCCAGGACGGCCTGGTCTTCCACGCGGCGGCGGTGGCCGTCTCCGTGAACGCCCCGGCGGCGAGCGGACGCTGGGCGACCGCCAGCACCTTGGTGACGTCGGCGGGGACGTCCGCGGCGAAGACGGCAGGGAACGCCTCGGGGACGATGGTGACCTCGACGGCCGGGTCACCGCCCTCGACCGGATACGTGGCCTGCTTCAGGCTGCTGCCCAGCGGCGAGTCGGGGAAGCGGCCCTGCAACTCGCCCAGGCTCTCGCCCTCCTCGAGGACGTACGCCGCGACGAAGACCAGGCCGACCACGTTCTCCGCGGTGCCCGCGACGGTGATGACCGCGCCGCCGTAGGAGTGGCCGACCAGCACGACGGGGCCGTCGATCTGCGCGGCCACCGAGGCGATGTACGCGGCGTCGGAGGCGAGAGAGCGCAGCGGGTTCGGCGGCGCGACGACGGGAATGCCGTGGTTCTGCAGTTCCGCGATGACGCCGGACCAGCTGGCGGCGTCGGCGAAGGCACCGTGCACGAGCAGGGCGGTGGGGGTGGTGTTCCCGGACATGACTGTTTCTCCTTGTCGGTCTTGTGGACCCGGTCAGCCCGCGTGCAGCGCGGTGTGCAGCGTGCGGGTGGCCATCGTCAGCGCGGCCTCGGCGGCGTGGGTGCCGCGCAGGGCGTTGAGCATCACGAAGTCGTGGATGATGCCCTGGAAGCGCACGGCGGTGACGGGCACTCCGGCCGTACGCAGCTTGCCCGCGTAGGCCTCGCCCTCGTCGCGCAGGACGTCGGCCTCGCCGGTGATGACCAGGGCCGGGGGCAGGCCGGTGAGCTGCTCGGTGGTGGCGCGCAGCGGGGAGGCGGTGATCTGGGCGCGGTCGGCCTCGTCGGTCGTGTACTGGTCCCAGAACCACTGCATGCCGTCGCGGCGCAGGAAGTAGCCCTCCGCGAACTGGTGGTAGGAGCCGGTGTCGAAGTTCGCGTCGGTGACCGGGTAGAACAGGACCTGCTGGAGCAGCGGGACATCGCCGCGCTCCTTGGCCATCAGGGTCAGCGCGGCGGTCATGTTGCCGCCGACGGAGTCGCCGGCCACCGCGAGGCGGCTGCCGTCCAGGCCCTTGGACGCGCCCTGCTGCACGACCCACTGGGCGACCGTGTAGTTCTGCTCGATGGCGACCGGGTAGCGGGCCTCGGGCGAGAGGTCGTACTCGGGGAAGACCACCGCGGCCTCGGCGCCCACGGCCAGTTCGCGGACCAGGCGGTCGTGGGTGTGGGCGTTGCCGAACACCCAGCCCGCGCCGTGGATGTAGAGGATCACCGGGAGGGTGCCGGTGACACCGGCGGGCTTGACGATCCGGGCCCGGACGCTGCCCGTCGGACCGCCCGGGACGGTGACCCACTCCTCGTCGATGTTCGGCATCTCGATCTCACCGGACTGCACCTCGTCGACGGCCTTGCGACCCTCCGCAGGGGCGAGGTCGAACAGGTACGGCGGATTGGCGGTGGCCTCCGCGAAAGCGGCGGCGGCCGGTTCCAGTACGGGCTTGACCGGCTCTACGGCGTCGGACATGGGAATCTCCTGAAGCGTCGGTCCTGGGTGCGAGGCCGGGCGGTGCTCCGGCCTCGCAGCCACGCTAGGGGCGCGGTGCGGGCGTGAGTGGTCCGTCAGCGCACGGCCGTTGAACTCACAGCGCCCAACGCGTCGACGGTCTCAGCGATGGCCGGTGGGCGTGGCGCGGCCGACGGTGTCCCGCCATTCGCTGGGCGACATGCCGTACGCGGCCCGGAAGACCCGGCTGAAGTGGGTGGCGCTCATGAACCCCCAGCGGTTGGCCACCGCCGCGATGGTCCGACCGCCCCTGGACCGGATCATCAGGTCGCGGCGGCACTCCTCGAGTCGGCGCCGCTGGATCCACCGGCCGACCGTGGTGCCCTCGTCCTGGAAGAGCCGGTGCAGATAGCGCGCGGAGATGTGATGGGCCCCGGCGATCGTCTCGGGGGACAGGTCCTCGTCGGTCAGATGCAGGTCGATGAACTCCAGGATCCGGGCCCTCAGCGGTGTCCGGGCGTCGGGCGTCGCGGTGGCGTCCCGGCCCAGCCGCTCGGTGGCGAGGGTGGCCAGCACGTTCACGGCGTTCCAGGCGAGCAGCTCGCCGACCGGCGGCCGGGACGAGGTGGCCGTGTCGGCGAGTTCCGACAGGAACGGCGACAGCAGGCTGCCCAGCCGGGACACACGGGGTACCGCCGTCCCCGCGAGCCGGGCCACATCGGCCGCGTCGAGCCCGAGCGACTCGTACGGCACGAGGAACACCTTCATGCGGAAACGCTCGGGGAAGTCGAGCGTCGCCGGACCGTTGGCGTCGTAGAAGCAGATGTCTCCCGGCCCGAGGAAGACGTCCTCGGGCCGCCGCGGACCGTGCGCGCCGCTCCCGCCTCGTACGTCGCGTCCGCCTCGTACGTCGCTCCCGCCTCGCAAGCCTGCCGCGCCTCGTACGCCCGCCGCGCCCCTCATACCTACGAAGAGGTACTCGCCGCTGTCCCGGGCGACCAACCGGTGTGCCCGCCGGACCGGGTAGGGCCGGCCCGCCCCGGGCAGCTCCTCGGGCGCCGCGCCCGAGACGACGATGTCGAGGCCCATGGGCATGCGGCACCTACCGGTCTCACGCGTCTGGTCCGTCTCACCGCGGTCGGTCCGAATGGTGCTGAAACTGGACGTCATCCGCCGTTGCCTCCGAGCCCTGCCGAACTGTCGAGAGGAGCGACGACGCCTCGTGGGACGGTCGTCCACTCCGCTCGGAGAGTAGGTCGGGGCGAGTTCAAAAAGAGTGACGCGGGAGTGACAGGGACTCCGTCGCGGCGGCCTCCGCCAGCTCGGCGGCGAACGCGCGCAGCAGAATGTGCACGGTGTAGCGGCCCGGCGCGTCCTCGCACACGAGATGGGCGTCGGCGAGACGGCCGAGGATCGGCCGGGCCTCGCCGGGCGGCAGACCGGCGAGGCGGGCGGCGGT